>NZ_VIUK01000003.1:151369-501178 GCF_007828295.1 Pseudomonas sp. SJZ080 | reverse complement strand
GAATACTTCAACATGAGCGTCGCCCAGACCTTCAAGACCTGGACCGTGCTGGAGACCATCATTTCGGTGGTCGCCTTCGCGTTGACCGTGGGTCTTTCTTACCTGATTTAACCGGAGCCACCTGCCATGGACATCCTCTATCAGATCCGCGCCCGTCAGGATTCCTTCAGCGCCGGCGAAGGACGCATCGCTCGGCTGATGCTCGACGACGTAGGATTTGCCTCTGCCGCCAGCCTCGACGAGCTGGCGCTGAGAGCGGAAGTCAGCACCGCCACGCTGTCGCGCTTCGCCCGCACCGTGGGTTGCCGCGATTTGCGCGACTTGCGTCTGCAACTGGCTCAGGCCAGCGGCGTCGGCAGCCGCTTTCTCGACCCGGCGGGCACACCCGATCAGTCGGCGTTCTACGGGCAGATCGTCGGTGATATCGAGTCCACTTTGCGCCAGCATCTGTCGGCATTCGACGAGTCGCGTTTCGCTGATGCAGTGAAACTGCTGGGCAAGGCGCGGATGATTCATGCGTTCGGCATGGGCGGTTGCTCGACCTTGTGCAGCGATGAACTGCAGGTGCGGCTGGTGCGATTCGGCTACCCGATTTCTGCGTGCCACGACCCGGTGATGATGCGCGTCACCGCTGCCAGCCTCGGCCCCGAACACGCGGTGATTGTTTGCTCGCTGACCGGCATCACCCCTGAGTTACTCGAAGCCATCGAGCTGGCGCGCAGCTACGGTGCACGCATTCTCGCCATCACCCGGGCCGACTCCCCGCTGGCGCAATTGGCCGATGTGTTGCTGCCGCTGCAAGGCGTCGAAACCTCGTTCATCTACAAACCCACAGCGGCGCGCTACGGCATGCTGCTGGCCATCGACGTGCTTGCCACCGAGCTGGCGCTGGCCAATCCTGAAGACAATCAAGAACGTCTGCGGCGGATCAAGCTCGCCCTGGACGATTACCGCGGCGGCGACGATCACTTGCCGCTGGGAGACTGACATGATGTACGACACGCTGATTCGCAACGCCCTGATTATCGATGGCAGCAACACCCCCGGTTACCCCGCCGACGTGGCGATTCTGAACGGTCGCATCGAGCGCATCGGCGACTTGCACGACGCCAGCGCTACCGAAGAAATCGACGCCGCTGGTCGCGTACTGGCGCCGGGTTTCATCGATGTGCACACCCACGACGACACGGTGGTGATCCGCCAGCCGCAGATGCTGCCCAAGCTCAGCCAGGGCGTGACCACTGTCATTGTGGGCAACTGCGGGATCAGCGCTTCGCCGGTGAGTCTCAAAGGTGATCCGCCAGACCCGATGAACCTGCTTGGCACCTCGGCGGCCTTTGTTTATCCGACATTCAGCGACTATCGCGCGGCGGTCGAAGCAGCGAACACCACGCTGAATGTCGCCGCACTGGTGGGGCATACCGCGTTGCGCAGCAATCACCTCGACGACCTGTTCCGCACGGCCATGCCGGATGAAATCAGCGCGATGCGCGAGCAACTGCGCGAAAGCCTTGAAGCGGGCGCGTTGGGTTTATCCACAGGCCTGGCGTACGCCAGTGCCTACTCGGCGTCCACCGATGAAGTGATGCAACTGACCGAAGAACTGACGGCATTCGGTGCGGTGTACACCACCCATTTGCGCAGCGAATTCGAGCCGGTGCTGGAAGCCATGGACGAGGCTTTCCAGATTGGTCGCCACGCGAAATCACCGGTGATCATTTCCCACCTCAAATGTGCCGGCGCGGGTAACTGGGGACGCAGTCCGCAACTGTTGGCATCGCTCGAAGAGGCGGCGAAAACCCACCCGGTGGGCTGCGATTGTTATCCCTACGCGGCGAGTTCTTCGACCCTGGACCTCAAGCAAGTCACCGATGCTCACCGCATCACTATTACCTGGTCGACGCCGCACCCGGAACTGGGCGGTCGCGACCTGATGGACATCGCTGCCGAATGGGGCGTGCCGCTGCTTGATGCCGCTCGTCGACTGCAACCGGCCGGCGCGGTGTACTACGGAATGGATGAGAACGACGTAAGAAGCATCCTCGCGCATCCGCTGTCGATGGTCGGCTCTGACGGACTGCCGGAAGACCCGTTTCCGCATCCGCGCCTGTGGGGCGCATTCCCACGGGTGCTCGGACATTTCAGTCGCGATGTCGGGCTGTTTCCGTTGCACACGGCGGTGCACAAAATGACCGGGTTGTCCGCGGGGCGATTCGGCTTGAAGGAACGGGGCGAAATCCGTGAAGGGCATTGGGCGGATCTGGTGTTGTTCGATCCTGCGACCATTCGCGATGTCGCGGATTTCAATGATCCGCAACGCGCGGCGGAAGGCATCGACGGTGTGTGGGTCAACGGTGTGTTGAGTTACAGCGAAGGCCAGGCGAACGGCAGAAGGGAAGGTCGGTTTCTGGCGCGGGAAGGGGATTTGCGCGCGGGTTTTCATTGATCTTTTGAACTGTTTCACATGGTGGCACATTGCGATTAAAGAAAGCCGTCGCCAAGCCGAAGCGCTGACACTAGCCCAGCTACACTCTGGGCCTTTCCAGTCTGGGAGCAACTCCATGAGCTTCGGTAAAACCACCCCGATCCTGCGGATTTTCGACGAAAATAAAGCCGTGGAGTTCTACGTCGACTTCCTCGGTTTCAAGATCGACTGGCAGCACCGTTTCGAGCCGGATTTTCCGCTGTACCTGCAAGTCTCCCGGGGTGAATGCGTGCTGCATTTGTCAGAGCATCACGGTGACAGCACACCCGGTTCGGCGTTGCGCGTCGAGACGGATGAGCTGGAGGCGTTTCAGCAGCAATTGCTGGCCAAGGAATACACGTTTTCGCACCCGCAGATTCAGGCAATGCCATGGGGCAGCCAGGACATGACGATTGCCGACCCGTTCGGGAATCGGTTGGTGTTTACCAATGCGATTAGTGTTTGAGACTGGGTTAACACCGAATCTCTCGGTTGTTGGGTAGATAGCCTTCGCGAGCAAGCCCGCTCCCACATTGGATCGGCGTCGACCACTTAACCGTGGAACGACGCAGAACAATGTGGGAGCGGGCTTGCTCGCGAACGGACCTTCACTCACCGCAAAGTGAATGTCAGACGCGGAAGTGGCTGACCATCATCTGCAACTGATTACCCAACCGTGCGAGTTCAACACTGGATTTAGCGGTTTCATCGCTGGCGGCGGCGGTCTGTTCGGACACGTCGCGTACGTTGATGATGCTGCGGCTGATCTCTTCGGCCACGGCGCTTTGCTGTTCGGCGGCGGCAGCGATCTGCTGGTTCATCGACTGGATGTTGGACACCGTGCGGGTGATGTTTTCCAGTGACACACCGGCCTTGCGGGTCAGGGCGACGCTGCTGTCGGTGAGGGCGCGGCTGTTGTTCATCACCGTCGACACTTGTTGCGTGCCGTTTTGCAGACCGGCCACCAGGCCTTCGATTTCCTCGGTGGATTTTTGCGTGCGCTGGGCCAGGCCACGGACTTCGTCCGCCACCACGGCAAAACCTCGACCGGCTTCACCGGCGCGGGCCGCTTCGATCGCTGCGTTGAGCGCCAGCAGGTTGGTCTGTTCGGCCACGGCCTTGATCACGTCCATGACGCTGCCGATCTTGTCGCTTTCCTGTTGCAGCACGCTCATGGCTTCGGTGGACCGCGCCACCTCGCTGGCCAGGCGTTCGATCTGGGCGATGGCTTCGTTGACCACTTTGTCGCCTTCGCGGGCTTCGCCGTCAGCGGCGGCCGCGGCTTGCGAAGCTTCTTCGGCGTTGCGCGCGACTTCCTGAACGGTGGCGGTCATCTCGTGCATGGCGGTCGCCACCTGATCGGTCTCGATCTTCTGGCTGTTCACGCCGGCGCTGGTTTGCCCGGTCACGGCCGACAGTTCTTCGGCAGCGCTGGCGATCTGGGTCACGCCGTCGCGGATGCCGCTGATCAAGTCGCGCAGAGTCACGCCCATGCGCGCGATGCCTTGCTGCAACACACCGAGTTCGTCGCGGCGAGTCACCTTGACGTCCTGGGACAGGTCGCCGCTGGCGATACGTTCAACCACGGCCAACGTGTCGCGCAGCGGGCCGGTGATCTGACGGGTGATGATCACGGCGGCAATGACGCCCACCAGCAACGCCAGCAAGGTGCTGATCAGTTGCAGGGTGCGCGCTTGTGCGCTTTCGGCGTCACGGCGGTCGAGCTGGATCTGATACAGCTGCTCGCTGAGGGTTACGATGGCGGCGCCCTGGTCAGTCATTTCCTTGCGTGCCTGCACCGCATCGCTGCTCGCGGTTTTATAGGCCTGCAAAGCGCTGCGGTAATTGCTCAACGCCGTTTCCAGCTGACGCAGGGCGTCCAGCTGCGTGTCGGCGAAATACACATTCAGCTGTTTCAGGCTGGCGATGGCTGCGTCCAGTTGGCCGACGGCTTTCTGCTCGGTCTCGGCGTTGGTGGTTGCGGTGTAGCCACGCACTTCGTAGCGTGCCAGCAGGAACGCTTCCCTGGCGGCCGTGATGGCCTGGAACTGTTCGAAGCGCTGGTCGCTCAGTGGCATTTGCTGCACATGGGTGCTGATGGCGTTGATCAGCGTGTTGGCAGTTTCCGCGTTGGCACCCATGGTGTCGCGGGCGCTGTTACCGGTGCGGTAGGCGCTGCGCATTTTGTTCAGGGACGTCTTGTAGGCCTCGATGACAGTGCCTTGCTCATTGAGCAGCTTGAGGTTTTCCGGACTCTTGAATTTCACCAGCAGTGCTTGTTGCTGGGCAGAGAATGCGTCAAGGGTGGTCTGCACGTTCTGTGCGGCGGTTTCGTCGCCGTTGGTCAGCATGTATTGCAGGCGAACCACGCGCAGTTTGGTCAGGCCGGCATTGAGCTGGGTGATGTCGCTCATCCAGTTGCTGCGGTCAATCAGGCCGCCCAGGCTTGTCCAGCCAGTCAGGGCGAGGACGCAGGTCAGTGCCAGGACCAGGCCAAACCCCAGGCCCAGTTTCATGTTCACACTGATGTTGCCGAACCAGCTATTCATCAAATTCCTCCAGGAACGTTGCGCTTTAGGTCGTCGGTTGGCTGGAAGATTGTTGTTTTTGGTAGCCAAGGATATGTAGCAGGTCTGTATCGGCAGCAATCACGAGAGCTGAAAGGATTTTGTCGGAGCGATGTGTAACAAGGTTTTGGAGGGCGGTTTAAGCTTTTTTTCACATCGGTTTCACCCCTCGCCAACGCCAGGCTCTCTACCCTCGCGGCATCGAATCAAGTGATGCATGCCGGTGAGGCGGCCTGATGTGGAACTGAGACTGAGTCTGTTCGGGGTAACGCGCTCGATTGATCTGAGCCGTTTTGCCCGCTATCGAAATACTGCGGTGGTGCTGGCCTCCGTGCTGCTGGTGGTTCCGCTGACGGTCTGGCTGTTGCGGCCTGCCGCTGTGCCAGACCTGGCCCACGGCAATGTGGCCGGCGCCCAGGCGTTACTGACCGGTTGGGCCAAGGGCGACCTGATTGTGCTGGTGCGTCATGTCGAGCGCTGCGATCACTCCAAGGCCGCGTGTCTGACTGGCAATGACGGCATTACCGATCGCGCCCGCAGCGTTGCGGTGAGTGTCGGTGCGCAGTTCGAACAGTTGGGGCTGGACAAGGCAGACATCTACAACAGCCCGATGATTCGTACTGCACAGACCGCCAGCTATATGTTCAACAAGGTTGCTGCCAATGAAGACTGGTTGATCAGCTGCAAGGGCACGATGCTGCGCGATGCCCTGGCGCACAAAGTGGCGGGTCGCAATCTGATTCTGGTGACTCACAGCGAATGCATGGCGCAGATTGAGAAAGACCTCAAGTTACCGGCGGCCACCCTAGGCTACGGCGCCTCTTTGTTTATCTCCGCCGCAACACCACAGGTACCGAAAATGCTCGGGTTCATCGAAGCTTCCGACTGGCGCTCGGTGAGCAGCCGATGAGTATGTCTATGCGCTTTTACTGCCTTAACTTCGGTATTCCGCTGGCCTGCGCAGCCGCGGTTTTCCTGTTGTTCGACATGACAAAAATCGACATCGCGTTCAGCAATCTGTTTTTTGATCCGGTGACCCAGACCTTTCCGCTCGATCAGGTTCACTTCTTTGAAAAGCTCACCCACAAGTGGGCGCGCATCATTCCGAACTGGACCGCTGAAATCGCCTTGATCGGCGCGATGCTGTCGTTTGTCTGGCCGCTGATCAACCCGCAAAAGTATCCGCGTCTGAGTCGTTTCCTGGAGCAGAGCAAGGCTGCCCCGGTGCTGCGATTTGCCCACGACCATCGTCGGGATTTTCTGTTTGTGGTGTTCGCGTTTGCCATTTGCACCGGCGTGATTCATTTCCTCAAGTCGCACACCAGCGTGTATTGCCCGATTGAAACGACCCTCTACGGCGGGAAAATTGCCCACATGGAGTGGTACAGCAACTTCCAGCTGTTCAGGGAAGCCGGCGATGGCCGCTGCTGGCCGGGCGGGCACGCTTCGGGCGGGTTCACCATGCTTGCGCTGTACTTTGTTGCTCGCCGTTATCGCTGGCGCTATTCGAAAGCGCTGATGTACGGCTCGCTGCTGCTCGGTTTCGTCTACGGCACGACACGGGTTTTGCAAGGCTGGCACTACATGTCCCATACCTTCTGGGCCGGGATCTTCGTGTGGCTCGCGTGTTTGCTGACCGCGTTGGCGTTTTACGGGCGAGCGCGCCTGGAGCTGCCGGTGCTGCAAAAGCACGAATCGCCGGTGGTTTTAATCCAGTCGACCAGCCTTTCCTGAAGGCAAAAAAAAGCCCGCGGGAGGGCGGGCAAACCGTAGTTTCTTGAATGAGCGAGGGCAATGTACCGGTTGGCGAGGTGCAGGGTGGTGAAGAAAAATTCATGTGGCGCAAAGGCCTTCCACGCTTTTAGCGCTGCGAACGATTATTGGCTTTTTATCCACTCAACAGTAGGTCATACAAAGTGAAACCTTCTGTAGAGTCGTTGGATATGCATTCCCATTCAAAAAAAGCGCTGACCACAACCGAGAGCGCTCAGGACATTGGCGTCAAGATGTAGCGTGGAGATGAACAGCATCCGACGCTAAATCCTGTGCAACTCCCCCGACATCACCGTATGCCTGAAATGATGCTCCCTAAGCATTACACCCATTGCCCCCGACCGGTCCTGCGATGACCTTGCCGTCAGGTCTGTGATCAACGTCGGTTGCAGCCCTGCGTCGAACGACGCAAACCCCGCCGCCAGGCAGCAAGTCTCGGTCTGAAGACCGCACACCAGCACGCGTTCCACTTGCAAACCGGATAGATAGTCTATGGTTCTGGCGATGGCGCGTAGCCGTGTTTGATGAAAATGCGATCAGCCTGGATCAGGCTTTCATCGTCTGACGCGGGGTGCCAGCCGAGCTGTTTCTGGAAAGATGTCCTGGGCTCGGCTTGGCGTTCCACGGTCGCGACGCTCGGCAGGGTGCCGACAGGAGCGGTGTCGCATGAGTCGTTGTATGTTGACGTGTATTTATTAAATGTCGTCAATTAAATGGCGATTTTTCATGAGTGTTCACCGAGCGACGAGATATGAGACAAACTATTGACAGTATCCTCTCGATCTCACATTATCGGCGCCGCGTTAGTGGCCTAGCGCCATAAAATCGACGTTGGTACGACAAGCCCCATCCATGATGTTGAACCTTCGAGATTCGGGCGATGTCGCAGTCTCGAGAGTGATGGGCTAAATGCCATCATCCTCGATCAATGATCTACTGAGCTACCGTTTTTGCGGACGTTACATATGACGTGTCCGTTTGAATCTTCAGGAAGAAACTTCATGCTTGATGGGCGAATACTGGTTACCGGCGGTGCAGGGTTTATTGGGTCACACCTTGTGGAAGCTTTGCTTGGCAAAGGCTACAAGGTTCGCGTACTGGATAATTTGTCGACCGGAAAGGTCGGCAATCTGCCGGTAGGTAATGCCAATCTGAACCTCGTTGTCGGCGATGTGGCGGACGGTGTTGCTGTAGAACAGGCCATGCGTGATTGCACCGCAGTCGTGCATCTGGCGGCGGTGGCCTCGGTACAAGCGTCGGTAGATGATCCGGTCGGCACCCATCAAAGCAACTTCGTCGGCACGCTCAACGTGTGCGAGCACATGTTGAAGTCCGGGATCAAACGCGTGGTATTCGCTTCCAGCGCGGCCATCTATGGCAACAATGGCGAAGGCTCGGCGATTGACGAGGACACCCCCAAGTCCCCGCTCACTCCTTATGCCAGCGACAAACTGGCCAGCGAGTATTACCTGGACTTCTATCGCCGTGAACATGGCCTGGAGCCAGTGATCCTGAGGTTCTTCAATATCTTCGGCCCGCGCCAGGATCCTTCGTCGCCGTACTCCGGCGTGATCAGCATTTTCACCGAGCGGGCCATGGCGCAGCAGCCAGTGGCGATTTTCGGCGATGGCGAACAGACCCGTGATTTCGTTTACGTTGAAGACCTGGTGAGCATTCTCGTGCAAGCAGTGGAAGCGAGCGAGCCGAGCCCCGGCGCGGTGAATGTCGGGCTGGGTCGTTCCACCAGCCTCAACGACCTGATCACCGAGTTGGGGAGCGCCACCAGCAATCCTTTGACGGTGAATTATCAGGCTCCGCGTCAAGGCGACATACGCCATTCGCGCGCCAATAACGCTCGCTTGCTGGAGCGTTTCAAGCTCCCGGCACCGACCTCGATCGGCAACGGTTTAGCGCAGCTTTTACGTAGCTTGTAACCCGCCCGCTCCTCATGTCCGACGTTGAGTAGTATCGGTTCAGTCATTTCAAGAGTGAATTATGGAAATCGTTTTTCGCAGGACGCGTGCCCGCGCGATTGCCAAGCGGCTGCTGGCGGCACTGGCACTTTTCGTGAGCGGACCAGCCGTCCAGGCTTCAGCATTGCCGTCACCTTCCAGCGTGGTTTTTTGGTACGCCGACCAGCCCCCATTGCCCGAGCTGGCTCAGTTCGATTGGGCTGTGGTCGAGCCGGGGCATATGACGGCGAGCGATGTCAAAACCTTGCGCAAGCTGGGCAGCCATCCGTTCGCTTATGTGTCGGTGGGCGAATTCGATGGCAACAAGGCGGCCATCGACAAGGCGGGGTTGCGTGATGCGGTCAGCCCGGTGCGAAACGACTCCTGGAACAGTCAGGTCATGGACCTCACCACGCCGGCCTGGCGCGAGTATTTGCTCGGCCGCGCAAAGGCGTTGCAGGCAGAAGGTTATGACGGTCTGTTTCTCGACACCCTCGACAGTTTTCAATTGTTGCCGCAAGCCTCACGGGAAGCGCAACGGGTCGCCCTCGCCAGTCTGCTGCGCGAACTGCACAAGCGTCAGCCGACGCTGAAACTGTTTTTCAATCGCGGATTTGAAGTGTTGCCCGAGCTTGAGGGTGTCGCGGCAGCGGTAGCCTTTGAATCCATGTATGCCGGCTGGGATGCTGCCGCCAAGCGTTATCGTCCGGTGCCGGAGGCCGATCGCCAGTGGCTGCTGGGCGAGTTGCAGCCGTTGCGTGCCAAAGGCATCCCGCTGGTGGCGATCGATTACTTGCCACCTGAGCGTCGTGACGAAGCGCGCAAGCTGGCCAAGCGTCTGCGCGACGAGGGGTACATTCCATTCATCAGCACCCCGGAACTGGACTCTATCGGCATCAGCAACATCGAAATCCAGCCGCGACGCATCGCACTGGTTTACGACCCGCGCGAAGGCGATCTGACCACCAACGCCGGTCACACCCTGCTGGGTGGTTTGCTTGAATACCTCGGCTATCGGATCGATTATCTGGCCGCCGACGATTTGCCTGAGCATCGTTTCAGTGGTTTGTACGCTGGCATCGTGACCTGGATGGGCAGTGGTCCGCCGCAAGACAGCCCTGGCTTTAATCGGTGGATCGGCAAGCGTCTCGACGAAAAGGTGCCGGTGGCCTTTTTCGCCAGCCTGCCGATTGAGGATAAGGTTTTACTCAAGCGCCTGGGGTTGACTCTCTCGCCCCCAGCAGGCACTCAAGCCTTGAGCATCACTTATCAGGACAAGTCGCTGATCGGTGCGTTCGAAGCGCCAGTGCAGCCAAGATCCCGTGACCTGAGCTCAGTGTCTTTAATGCCCAACGGACCCAAGGCCGCAGTGGTGCTGACCGGTGCGGGCGGCCAGACATTTGCTCCGGTGGCTGTTGGCGAGTGGGGCGGTCTGGCGCTCGCACCTTACATCCTTGAAACCAACAATGAGCGCAGTCGCTGGATCCTTGATCCGTTCGCGTTCCTCCAGGCGAGCCTGCGTCTGCCGGTGCAGCCACGTCCGGACACCACCACGGAAAACGGTCGCCGAATCGCGACGGTGCACATCGATGGCGATGGTTTCCCGTCGCGCGCCGAAGTGCGCGGCTCGCCGTATGCCGGTCAACAGGTGCTCGACGATTTCATTCGGCCCAACCCGTTCCTGACTTCGGTGTCGATCATCGAAGGTGAGATTTCGCCGCGGGGCATGTACCCGCACCTGGCTCGCGAGCTGGAGCCCATCGCCCGCGAGTTGTTTGCCAACCCTAAAGTCGAAGTCGCCACGCACACCTTCAGCCATCCGTTTTTCATGCAGCCGGAAAAGGCCCAGCAAGACGAGGATTTCAACCCGGAATATGGTTTGAAAATGGCCATCCCGGGCTACGACAAAATTGATTTTCGTCGCGAGATCTTCGGCTCGCGCGACTACATCAACCAAAAGCTCACGACTGCAGAAAAACCGGTGAAGATGGTCTTCTGGCCGGGCGATGCCTTGCCATCGGCAGCCACCATCAAGCTGGCCTACGACGCCGGTCTGAAAAACGTCAACGGCGCCTCGACCATGCTGACCAAGGCCAAGCCATCGTTGACCGGTTTGAATCCGTTGTTGCGACCCACCGAAGGTGGCTTGCAGTACTACGCACCGATCATCAACGAAAACGTTTACACCAATCTGTGGAAAGGGCCGTACTACGGTTTTCGCGATCTGATCGAAACCTTTGAGCTGACCGACAGCCCACGGCGTCTGCGCGGCTTGCACCTGTATTACCACTTCTATTCGAGTACCAAGCAAGCCTCGATCAAGGCGATGAACGATATCTACGGTTACATGCGGGAACAGCAACCGATGTCGTTGTGGATGAGCGATTACCTTGATCGTTTGCACGGCCTGTATCAGTCCAGCCTGGCGCGTACGGCTGACGGCAACTGGCAGGTTCGGGGGATGGACGCGCTGCGCACCTTGCGACTCGATCCGCAAATGGGCTGGCCGGATTTGCTGCGTTCACAAGGGATTGCCGGGGTTCGCGATTTGCCTCAAGGACGCTATGTGCACTTGAGCAGCGACCGCGCGCTGTTGGTCCTGCGTCCTGATCGCGATAGCCGGCCTGCACTTGAGGAGGCCAATCTGCCGTTGGTGGACTGGCGTTACCTGGACGACCGGCGTGTGAGCTTTTCGTTTGCCGGACAGATCGATTTGACCTTCTCGGTACGCTCTGCGAGCGCCTGCCGGGTGGAAGTGGATGGACAGCGTTTTGCAGGCAAGGCATCCGCCGACCTGTGGATTTTCCAATTGCCAATGAAGCAGGTGAGTAATGGTCAGCTCCTCTGCAACTAAAAACAATCGCCTGCTCAATCCCTGGGCATTGGCGGTGGTGGCCGTTGCCGTGGGAGGCTTGCTATGGGCGACTTTCCAGCGTGAGGAAGTGTTCCAGCCCGATGGCCGTGAACCGGATGCCGTCTCGGCCAACTACGCCGAATTGTTGTTGACCGCACACCCCGATGACGATCACTTGCGCCTGCAGTTGATTGATCTGTTGATCCGCCTCGGCGACTACGCGAAAGCACGCAAGCACCTGGAAAACTGGCCCACACCAGTGGCGGAAGTATACGCGTACTACCGGCTTGAGCTGGATGCATTGGAGGCGGCGACCAGCGAGGACGCTACCGTGCGGCAAGCGTTGGTGGAGCGTCTGAAAGGTTTCGATCATCGCAAACTGTCACTGCCGCAATTGCAGAGTCTGGCCAGGCTGGCATTGACTCTTCAGGCCCCGGCTTTTGCTGCCACCGTGTTTGAAGAAATCGCCGACCGTGATCCGTCGCAGCGTACTGATTCGCTCAAATCTGCTGCTCAGTGGTATCTGGCCGGCGAGCAGCCGGGTCAGGCCGCCGACATTTATCTGCAGTTGAGGAAGGACAGCCAGCAGGCTGCCGAGCGTCGTGGGTACGCACAGTTGGCGTTCAATAGCCTGCTGGCTGCCGGTCGCGGCGCCCAGGCCGCGCAAGTGCTCGCCGATGAACTTGACCAGCTCAAGGATCCGCAAACCGATGCGCCATGGCTTGAGCAGGGCGTGGACGTCGCGATGGGCAACCAGCGCTTCGATCTGGCGCAGCGGTTCCTCGAGCAATGGCGTGTTTTGCAGCCGGACAATCCGCAAATTCTCAGGAAGGATTTCAGTATTCGTCTGGCCATGAATGATTTGGCAGGCGCCTGGGAGAGTGGGCAGCAATTGGCGATCGACTTCCCCGAAGATCAGGCGCTGCTGGAGCAAATGGCTCACCTCGGCGAATGGCGCGGTGAGATGGACGCAGCGCTCGGTTACTGGATTCGCCTGCTGGAATTGCACGAGACGCCGCAAGTCCGTGAACATGCGTGGCGTCTGGCGAGCATGCAGTTTGATTTTGATCGGTCGATTCCATTGCTCTCGGGGATCATGAACCAGCGCGCGCTGACCGACACCGAGCTTGATGCGTTGGTCTACGGCCATGAGTCACGGGGCACGCCGGAGCAGGCTCAAGCCTGGCTGCACACTTACTTGCGCAAGTACCCGAAGCATCGACTGGCCTGGACTCGGCTGCTGCAAAACCTCGAAAACACCGGACAGTTCGCGGCCAAGGTCAAGGTCTACAAGGATTATTCGAAGCGTTTTGCGTTGACCATCACCGAGCGGGTCGACTGGGCCGGAACCTACCTGAAGCTGTTTGATAATCAGGCCGCCTGGAATGTGTTGCAGGTGAACACCCGAACCATCACCGATCAGAATTACTGGACCACCCGAGCCGCCCTGGCCTGGGATCTGGAGCTCGACGAGGAGTTGCGTGCGGCTCTGGAAAAACAGCTGGAGCTCAAGGGGTCGCTCAACTCTAACGATGAGTCCCATCTGATTGCGAGCTATCGCCCCGGCAATCCGCGGCGTGCACTGCAATTACTGGTCGACAGTTGGGAGCGCACCCGTAGCCCGATGCGCCTGGTCGACGCGTTGCTGCTTGCCCAGGAACTGGAGGATTGGCCACAGGTGACTGCACTGCTCAAGGATGCCGAGCAAGACCCGGCGCTCTACGAGCAGGCTCAGGTGCTGGGTGTGCGCGGTGCGCTGGCAATGCAGCAGGGCCAGCCCGAAGAAGCGAAACGCTTGTACCTGCTTGGCTTGTCGCGCTACCCCGATGAGAATCTGTTCCGCGAGCGCCTGATGTGGCTCTACGTCGACCAGGGCAATACCGTCGAGCTCAAGCCGTTGCTGACCCAGTGGAAAGCGCAGGCGCGTGGCGACCAGGTCCTGTGGCTGGCGTTTGCCAGTGCCAACCAGATGCTCGGTCGTGACAGCGAAGCGTTGGCCTGGTATCGCATGTACCTCAAGAACAGTCCGCAGGATTGGCTGGTGCAGGCAGCCTATGCCGATGCGTTGTACAGCGCCGGTTATCAGGATGCGGCCCAGCGGCTGCGCCTCAAATTGCTGCGAAGTCCTGAGGGTGAAAACATTCAGCCGTCGTCCCAGCGCTACGTGACCTGGTTGCGTCTGATGGCCAGCAGTTATTCGCCACGCAAGGCTCAACAGGAAGTATCGAAGTGGAAAGACGGTTCGCCAGCGATGCTGCAACTGTGGTTCGAGCGTTTGCTGGCGCGCCTGGACGCGACCAATCAGGAATCGCAGAAAGACCAATGGCTGGAGTGGGCAAAAAGCCAGGGCTTGAAGGTCGACCGCTATGAGCAGATTCAGCAGGCGCTGCGAAGCCGCAACAAGGCACAGGTCGAAACACTGTTGGCCAGTAGCGATCTGAACCCGGCGCAGCGGGCCCAGGCCCTCAGTCGACTTGGGCGCGTCAACGAAGCGCTTGATACCAACCTGTCAGCGCTCGGTGACGAGCAGCCCGAAGCTGTGCGCGACCAATTGCGCCGTCAGGCCGTGGAAATTCACGAAAGCACGCCGCAAGGTGCGCTGCTGTCGTGGCAGGACCAGGATTTTGGCGGTATTGCGTTCAACGCTCCGCGCCTGCAAATTGCCCACAACCTGGGTGACAAGTGGTACGCCGATCTTGAGCTGGAGCAGGGCACTTACGACGGCGACGACGTACATTCATCGAAAATCGGTGAGGAGCGTAACGCGGCCCTGACCCTGATTCGTCCGGTGGACAACGGCAGTTACAAGTTGTTCGCCGACACCAGTCAGCGCAAGGACGACGACCGCAATGGACTGGGCCTTTCCCGGACCTGGCAGTTGGGCGTCAGTGATGAACTCGAAACCGGTCTGGATTGGCACCGTAAAAGTGAAGACAGTGGCTTGATGCGCGCTTTCGGTCAGCAGGACCGTGTCTGGGTTGGAGGTCGTCATGGCCTGACCGCTCGTGATCAGTTGAGCTGGGAAGTCGCCCGCAGGTCATTCTCCACGCGTGCCGGCGACTCGCTGGGTAATGGCGAGGCACTTAAGCTGGAACTCAATCACACGCTGGAATTCGCCGGTCCCAACTGGACCGTGCGCAGCGGAGTCGACTACCAGCACAACAATGTGAATGACCGCAGGCTGGATTATCTGTCGAGTCGTAACGACGGCCCGGTGATCGTGCCCGATCAGGCGCGAGATCCTGAAACCAACGAACTCGACCCCACCGATACGGAAACCGTCATGGGCAGCGACTTGCTGCAAAGTCGCTACGGCCAGCTCTATGTCGGTACGTCCTGGCGTCGCGGCATACCCGGCGCACTGGTTCGCACCAAGCCGCAATACACCTGGCTGGTGGATGTGACGGCAGGCTGGCAATGGCTGGATCAAACTTTTAACTACGGCATCAATACCGGGATCGGTTTTGAAGTGCTGGGTGATGACGAACTGGCCCTGACCTTCGGCTACCAATCCGCGCCACAAGGCGGGGATGGTCAGTCCGGCGGAACACTGGGTGTGAGCTACGGCGTGCGGTTTGGACGCTGATCATGGAATGTCTACGGAGAAAAACTATGCAAGCAATTCGTAATCTGGGCCTGGCGCTTGCCGTCCTGTTCGTCGCCGGTTGCGCCAGCTTCACCGATGAATCCAGCCCGAACCTGCCGCGCAATGCGCAGTGGGGCATCGTGCCAATGATCAACTATTCGCAGACGCCGCAGGCCGGTGAGCGCAGCGAGCAGATCCTGCTCAGTGTGCTCAGCAGCCACGGCTTGCAACCGCGGGTTTACCCGGTCAGCACCCAGGGCGAACAAGCGCTGATGGATGACAACGAGCGTCTGGCTGGCGCCCTGGAATGGGCACGTGAACAGAAACTCGATTATGTGATCGCCGGCAGCGTTGAAGAGTGGCAGTACAAGAACGGCCTGGACGGCGAGCCCGCGGTGGGCATCAGCCTGCGGGTACTCGAAGGCAGCAGCGGTCGGGTACTCTGGAGCAAGAGTGGCGCACGTGCTGGCTGGTCCCGTGAAAGCCTCGCGGGCACCGCTCAAACGGTGCTCGACAAACTTGTCGGCGCCCTTCGGTTCGAGTGATCGCAATGAATTCTCCCCACATGGATTACAGCCTGGCGCCTCAAGCCAGCGGCCCGGTGTCTTGGCTGGAAACGTTTCTGGTCACCGGCGCGGCCATCGGCCTGGGCTTGTGGCTGACCCCTGAAGACCCGTTGCAGATACACGGCGGGTTCCCCTGGCCGATCCTGGCGCCGCTGCTGCTGGGCGTGCGCTACGGTTTTGTGCGTGGCCTGTTCAGCGCCAGCCTGCTGGTGCTGGCAATGTTTGCCCTGCGCCGCAGCGGTCTCGAAGGCTACGCCCAGATCGATCCGTCATTCATTGTCGGTGTACTGGTTTGCGGGATGCTGGTGGGTGAGGTTCGCGATCAGTGGATGCGGCGCCTGGAGCGGCTGCAGATGGCCAACGAATATCGTCAGTACCGTCTCGACGAGTTCACCCGGGCGCACCAGATTCTGCGGGTCTCCCACGACCTGCTCGAGCAGCGCGTGGCCGGTAGCGATCAGAGCCTGCGCAGCTCCTTGTTGGGCTTGCGCGAAATATTGCGGGTGATGCCGGACTCGGGCGATGCGTTGACCGCGCTGGCAGACCCGATCACGTCGATGCTTGGGCAGTACGGCGCGTTGCGCGTGGCCGGTCTGTACCGCGTTGACGAGCGTGAAGAAAATGTCTTGCCTGACGCGTTGGCAACGATCGGCGTGATGGGGCCGTTGGGCACCGAGGACGGTCTGGTCAAGCTGTGCCTGGAGCGCGGCGAACTGGTGAGCGTGCGTCAGGAGTTGATTGATTCCGGCACCTCGGCGCAGTTCTCATCGTTGCAGGCGTGCATCCCGTTGATCGATGCCGAGGGTCGTCTGCTGGCAATCCTGGCGGTTCGGCAGATGCCGTTCTTCGCCTTCCAGGATCGCACCCTGAGCCTGTTGGCGCTGCTCGCCGGGCACATCGCCGACCTGTTGCGCCGCGACCCGCATGTGTTGCAACTGCCCGACGCCGATGCCCAGCAATTCACCCTGCAGCTCAAACGCTCGCTGGTGGATGTCGAGAAACACGCATTGCCGGCCGGGTTGTTTGCCTTTGAAATGACCCGTCCCAACGACGAGCTGACGCGTCTGCTGGAGCGCAGCCAGCGCGGTCTCGATCTGCACTTGCCGGTGCGCAACAATCGCGATCATCAACTGTTGCTGGTGCTCTTGCCGTTGACCAGTCCGCAGGGCACCGAAGGTTATCTGGCGCGTATCAACCTGTTGTTGCATGAGCACTTTGGTATTGAAAGTGACATGGCGAGCCTGGGGGTGCGGGTGATGCCTTTCAATCTGGAGCCTGGTTGTGAACGCGACGGGCTGCGTAATTTCCTGTTCAACGAGTGTGGCCTGAATGATCAGCAAGTGGCTGTTTAGCGGAGCCTTGTTGTTAGAGGCGGGCAGCTGGGCCAGTTTGTGGCTCGCGGCGCCCGAGTTACAACAATTGCTGGTGTTCACCTTAAGCCATGGTCTGGCGTGCGCGCTGTTGTGCGGCGCGGTGTGGCTGTTGTTGCCGGCACGCTACCGTGCGCCGTTGCCCTGGAGCCCACTGTTCATTTTCAGCCTGGCGTTCTTTGTGCCGGTGATCGGCACGATTGGTGTGGTCGCGTCGATCTTTCCGGCGCTGTACCTGCCGCGCAAACGCGACAAGCAAGCTTGGCAAGCCGTCGGTATTCCGAGCCTGCCGTATCGCGCGCAGCAGCAATTGCATTCGCCGATCTTTGCCGATGGCGGTTTGCAGGATGTGCTGCGCCATGCGCCCGATCCGGATCAGCGTCTGGCCGCGTTGCTGGCCACGCGACGCATGCCGGGCAAGGAAGCGGTGCCGATCCTCAAACTGGCGCTGGGTGATCCCAGCGACGACGTGCGGCTATTGGCGTACTCGATGCTCGACAAGCAGGAAAGCGACATCAACCTGCGTATCCAGATTGCCTTGGGGCAACTGAGCGGCGCCAATGCCAAAAACGCCGGTACGTTGCATGGCACGCTGGCGCGTTGGTACTGGGAGCTGGCGTACCTCGGCCTGGCGCAAGGCAGCGTGCTTGAACACGTGCTCAATCAGGCCAGCGAACACGCCGCGCAAGGGCTTGAAGCGGGCGAGGGCGGCGAGCTGTTCTTGCTGGCCGGGCGCATTGCGCTGGAGCGAGGTGATATCGAGCGCGCCGAAATGCTCTTGCATCAGGCCCAGGACAACGGCATGGGCGCTGCTCAGGTGTTGCCGTTCCACGCCGAACTGGCGTTCGAGGCCGGTCGTTATCACGAAATTCCCGGGTTGCTCGAGAAGCTTCCCGAGAAAACCCGCCAGCGGCCACCGTTCGCTGAGCTGGTGAGGAGCTGGACATGAATCACAAGGAAGCGGCGCCTACGGCCGACATCTGTCTGCTGCTCGAAGGCACCTGGCCTTACGTGCGCGGCGGTGTATCGAGTTGGATTCACCAGATGATTCTTGGCCTGCCGGAGCTGACCTTCTCGGTGATGTTCATCGGCGGCCAACGTTCGGCCTACCCGTCGCGGCGCTATGAAATCCCCTCGAATGTGCTGCACATCGAAGAGGTGTTTCTCGAGGATGCGACCCATCCGACTAACACCCGCGGAACGCCGCGAGAGGCTGACCCGCAGCAGTTGCTGGATCTTTATCGTTTCCTGCACCACCCGGACGCGCCGGAGCCCGAGCTGGGTGAGCGCCTGCTCGACTGCATCGCGCAGGGCCGCATGACCCTCGACGACGTGCTGCGCAGCCGCGCCAGTTGGGAGGCGTTGAGCGAAGGGTATCGGCTGCATTGCGCCGACCCGTCCTTCGTCAATTATTTCTGGACCCTGCGTTCGATGCAGTCGCCGTTGCTGATGCTCGCCGAAGCGTCACGTAAAATGCCGCGAGCGCGGATGCTGCATTCGATTTCTACTGGTTACGCCGGGTTGCTGGGGTGCATCCTCAAGCAGCGCTGGAACTGTACCTACTTGCTCAGCGAGCACGGGATTTACACCAAGGAACGCAAGATCGACCTGGCCCAGGCCAGCTGGATCGCCGAGAGTTCCGGGCAGGCGCTCAATCGCAGCCTCGACGCCGGCTCGGGTTACATCCGCACCTTGTGGGTACGCTTCTTCGAACGCATCGGTCAACTGACCTACAACAGCGCCGACAACATCATCGCGTTGTATGACGGCAACCGTCAGCGGCAAATCAAGGATGGCGCCGACCCGACCCGCACCCAGGTCATTCCGAACGGCATCGACCTGCCGCAGTGGACCGCGGCATTGGAATCCCGTGCGCCCGGCATTGCGCCCGTGGTGGGCTTGATCGGGCGTGTGGTGCCGATCAAGGACGTGAAAACCTTCCTGCGGGCCATGCGCGGTGTGATCAGCGCCATGCCGGAGGCTGAAGGCTGGATCGTCGGTCCCGAAGAGGAAGACCCGGAATACGTCAGTGAATGCCGCAGCCTGATGGCCAGCCTGGGTCTGGAGGGCAAGGTGCATTTCCTTGGTTTCCAGCGCATCCAGGAGATCCTGCCGAAACTTGGCCTGATGGTGCTCACCTCGATCAGCGAGGCGCAACCGCTGGTGATCCTCGAAGCCTGGGCCGCCGGTACGCCGGTGGTCAGCAGCGACGTGGGTTCGTGCCGAGAATTGATCGAAGGCGGCAGCGCCGAAGACCGCGACCTCGGCCTGGCCGGCAAAGTGGTGGCGATTGCCGATCCACAGGCCACCTGCGCCGCGATCCTCGAACTGCTGCGCAGCCCGCAGCGCTGGCAGGCCGCTCAGGCCAGCGGCTTGTTGCGGGTCAATCGTTACTACACCGAAGCCTTGATGCTGCAGCGTTATCGCGACTTGTATCAAGCAGCCATGGAGAACAATTAAATGGCCGGCATTGGCTTCGAACTGCGCAAGATCCTTTCGCGCGACTCCTACACCGCGACCTTGCACGCCTACATATATGCCGGTCTGATCAGCTCCGGACCCTGGGTGTTATCAATCATTAGCGTGATGCTGGTGGGGATCATCAGCCTGGGCATTGTGATACCCAACACACTGGTGGGGCAGTTTCTGGTGACGGTGACCTATCTGATGGCCACCTCATTGATACTCACCGGTGGCTTGCAGCTGTTCTTCACCCGGTTCGTGTCCGACCGATTGTTCGAGCACCAGTACGAGCAGATCCTCCCCAACTTGTTGGGTATCCTGTTGTTGGTCACGCTCTCTGCCGGCGTGCTGGGCATCATCGTACTGGCCGTGTTGTTCGATCAACCGCTGATCTACCGGGTGCTGGTGCTGTCGAATTTCGTGGTGCTGTGCAACTTGTGGCTGGTGATCATCTTCCTGTCGGGGATGAAGGCCTATAACCGCATTCTGCTGGTCATGCTGGTGGGCTACACGCTGATGGTCGCCAGCGCCTATGTGCTGAGTTTCCTGAAACTACCGGGCTTGCTGCTGGCGCTGTTGATCGGGCACAGCACGCTGCTGTTTCTGTTCCTCTACGACATCCTGCGCGAGTACCGTGCGGAGAAACTGATCGCCTTCGACTTCCTCGATCGTCGCCACGTTTTTCTCAGCCTGCTCGCCACCGGTTTCTTCTACAACTTCGGCATCTGGATCGACAAGTTCCTGTTCTGGTTCAACCCCGGCACCTCGAACATCGTCATCGGTCCGCTGCGCGCGTCTATCCTTTATGACCTGCCGATCTTCCTTGCTTACCTGGCGATCATCCCGGGGATGGCGGTGTTCCTGGTGCGCATCGAAACCGATTTTGCCGAATGGTATGACCGTCTGTTCCGGGCGATCCGCGAGGGTGAAACCTTGCAGCACATTAGCTCGCTGAAAACCGAGATGACCTTGTCGATCCGTCAGGGCCTGCTGGAAATCTGCAAGGTGCAGGGGCTGACGGTGGTGCTGTTGTTCCTGTTCGCACCGCGTCTGCTGGATTGGCTGGGTATCTCCAGCTACTACTTGCCGCTGTTCTATATCGACCTGATCGGCGTCAGTATTCAGGTGGTGTTCATGGCTCTGCTCAACGTGTTCTTCTACCTGGACAAGCGCACGGTGGTGCTGGAGTTGTGCGTGCTGTTTGCGGTGTTGAACGGGGCGCTGACGCTGCTGAGCATGTACCTCGGCCCAAGCTTCTTTGGCTACGGGTTCACGCTGTCGTTGCTGGTCTGTGTACTGCTCGGGCTGCACCGATTGTCCACGGCGCTGGAAGACCTGGAGTACGACACCTTCATGTTGTCATCGCGCTAACGGTACTTGCGGGTATAAAAAAGAGGCACTGGCGATCATCGCCATGTGCCTTTTTTTTCGCTTGATGGCTTCCGACTGACGTCACTTGAAAGGCCAAGGTACGCTGCTAACCTTGTCGTGCCACCGGTGTCGGCAGTGAGCTGTCACTGGCCAGCGACATACGATTTGCCAGTCGCGAAAAAGCCATTCTCTCGCAATGGGAAATCGGCGCCGCGCTGGTGCCGGGTGGTGGCCCCATGGCTCGACTGCCGCGGCTGATGGAGCGTGGGCGCTCACTGGAAGTGCTGCTCACCGGCAACGATATCGATGGCGACCTCGCGGAACGCTATGGCTATGTCAATCGTGCGCTACCCGATGCTGAACTCGACGCGTTCGTCGACACATGGCCCGGCGTATTGCCCGGTTCGACAAGCAGTCGATCACCGACATCAAGCGCCTCGTCGACGCTTCCAGCTTGCCACCGAACGAGGCCATCGCTGCCGAATGGGACGGGTTCATCGGCTCGGTGAAACGTCCGGCGACGCAGCAACGGATCAAACAATTGATGGAGCTTGGCTTGCAGAAAAATGCGGATATTGAAAAACGCCTGGCGTATCACACCGGCACCCTCGGTGACTGATCAAAACGATCTCGTCTATCAGGAGTTACTGTCATGAGCACTGCATTGGAAACCGTTCTCTACACTGCAAAAACCCACACCGTCGGCGGCCGCACGGGCACCGGCAAATCCAGCGATGGCGAGCTGGACGTGAAATTCAGTTCCCCCGGTTCAGGCAAACCGGGGACCAATCCGGAGCAACTGTTTGCACTGGGTTATTCAGCCTGTTTCATCGGTGCGATACAGGTCGCCGCCGGGAAACTGAAAGTCAAATTGCCCGAGGACACGTCGGTGGATGCCGAGGTGGATCTGGGCAAAACCAGTGGCGGGGATTTTCAGTTGGCGGTCAGGTTGAACGTCAATATTCCTGGCCTGGAGGAGGGCGTGAAACGGGAGTTGGTTGAGGCTGCGCATCAGATCTGCCCGTATTCGCGGATGACGCGCGACGGTGTGAAGGTTGAGTTGAAAGTCGTTTGATCGCTGGATAAAAAATCCAGGCAACAAAAAGCCGTGAAGCTTCGATTTCTCGATGCTTTACGGCTTGGTTTTACTGAGTCAGGCAGGCCATGGCCTTGGTGATAAGGTGGCGCAATTGAGTCCCCCACTCTGGCGATCAAGTCAGACGGGACCAGCACAAATTGTTCGCTTTTAACCAATACGCCTACAACTTGAACGTATTTACCACGTTTTTGAGTCGCCAAGCTTCTGAATCCAATTCTGCACAGGCTCTGAGGGTAGAGCCAAGATTGTCATTGGTCTGGCGATTCAACTGGCTGATCTCATGCACATCCCTTGTCAGTTGATCGACGGCTGTTGTTTGCTCTTCAGTCGCGGCAGCGACTGTAAGGCACATCTCATCAATCTCACCGATTTTCGAGACTACTTTCACAAGGCTGGCCCCAGCCTGTTTCGCGACGAGCACGCTTTGGCTGCCGATTTCATTGCTGTGCAGCATGGTTCGGGAAGCCTGGGC
Organism: Pseudomonas sp. SJZ080; assembly: GCF_007828295.1. Taxonomy (NCBI): domain Bacteria; kingdom Pseudomonadati; phylum Pseudomonadota; class Gammaproteobacteria; order Pseudomonadales; family Pseudomonadaceae; genus Pseudomonas; species Pseudomonas sp. SJZ080. Next base: position 478,641 of record NZ_VIUK01000003.1, on the reverse strand, counting down.
GCCGCCGGCCTGTAACGCTTCGATGACCTGGCGAATTTCTTCGGTAGCATTCTGGGTATGATGGGCAAGGTTTCTCACTTCGTCCGCCACAACGGCAAAGCCGCGTCCCGCCTCTCCGGCTCTGGCCGCCTCGATAGCCGCATTCAGGGCCAGCAGATTGGTCTTTGCGGAAATAGTCGAAATGACCTCCAGGACTTTTCCGATGTTGATGGTTTTGGCGTTGAGCTCTTCGATCTGCGAGCGGGTCAGTTCGATATTTGCCTGCAGGTCGCTCATGGCTGTGACTGTGTTCTCGACCAGTTCGCAGGTCGACTCGATCTGCAACCTGGCGCTGGAAGCACCTTTGGACGCCGCCGAGGCGCTGGAGGCGATCTCCTGCGCCGCTGCGCCCAGCTCTTCAATTGCGGCAGCCACGCTCGTGGTGTAACCCGATTGGTGTTCCGATTTTTCCATCGAGGAGTCGGACGCCGACAGTACCCGGCGCGTCGCTTCACCCAAGGCATCCGTCGTCGAGGATACTTCGCTGATAGAAGTGTGGATACGATCGCTGAAGCGGTTGAAGCTCATGGCCAGTTGCCCGAATTCGTCCTTCGACAGGATCGACAATCTACGGGTCAAGTCGGCATCGCCTTGGGCGATATCTTCCATCGCGTGGCTGATCGAATGCAGGGGCCTCATGAGCACGCGAATCAGCAGCCCGAGCATCAGCAAAGTGGCCAGGCCCGCAACAGCCGTCGCGATGATCGCGGAGTTGCGGAACGCGGAGACACTGGCCAGGGCCGCTTGTTTGTCGAGCACGATACCGATGTACCAATCCTGCGAAGGCAGGCCGTTGACCGCTGAAAACAGGGTGAATTTGCTGCCATCAACCGACGTGGCTTCGACCAGCCGGTCGCTCAGGGTCAAGGTGTTGCCCGGAAACAGATCGGCCAGGGTTTTACCTATCAGCGCCTGGTCAGGGTGAACCAGGATCTTGCCCTCTTTGCTCACCAGAAAGGCGTAGCCGTTGCCATCGAACGCCTGGGCATTGAGTGTTTGCGAGATCGTCTCGATTTTCAGGCTGGCGCCCAGTACCCCGAGTGTTTGCTGCCCGGAAGGGATGGCGACCGCCTGGGTAATGATCCGGTAATCGATCCCTGCGCCTACGTAAGGTTCGGTCATCGCGGCTCCGTTGGCGATAGCGTCCTTGTACCACTGGCGCTGTCGGGCGTCGTAGTCCGCAGGCATTTCCCGTGGCGGATAGATCTGAAACTTGCCATCACGGGTGCCGGCATACGTGGCAATGAACTGTTCCATAAGCACTTGGTTTTGTAATGTGGCCTGGACGTTTTCGGCCGTAGGGTTGTGCCCGATAAACTCGGCGACGCTTTTCATCAGAATCAGCCGGCCGGTCAGCCAGCTCTGGATGTCATGCGCCATGGAGGCTGCGAGGGCGCGTGTGTTTTGTTCGATTTTCTGCGCGTTGTCTTCGCGCAGGCGAATGTCATTCAACACGGAAAATGAGCAAAACACCGTCATGATCACCAAGGAGGCGATCAGCAATATCTTCTGATTAAATTTGAGATGTCCCATCGTTCACTCTCCGGGTTTGAATCGGTACACCACGTATTCAGGCTGAGGATTCCGGGGTTGGATTATCAACCCCGGGGCCTTGTTACTTGCGAACGCAATTGCCTCCTTGTAAAAAAACGGAGCTGTCAGTTATCCGAAGTTTGCTTTGTTGTACCTGTTAAAACATCGCGTCAGGATAAAAGCGCCCCTGCGGCAGCCAACTTCATGGCGAACCAAATACTTTGACTTGCGTTATTGGTTGGTAAATTTGTCAGGCGTCCAGCACAGGTTGTGGCTGAAAGTTGTCTGGGTGTTTGGCCGTTACCACAATGCCAAGGTGTAACTAAGGATCAGGCGTGTTTCATCCAGGTCATTACCAAAGTTTGACCTGACGGTTGCGTTTCTGACTTTCAGGCCGACGTTTTTCAGCGAACCTGACTGTATGACATAACCAATGTCGGTGTTGCGCTCCCACTCTTTACCGGTGTTGTTGCCGGCGACCAACGCATTGTCTCCCTGGACATAACGACTCATGAACGTCAGCCCCGGGAGGCCCAGCGCGGCGAAGTTGTAGTCATAGCGCAGCTGCCAGGAGCGTTCCTGGGTATTGGCGAAGTCATTGATCTGGACGAAGTTGACCAGGTACGGATCGCTATTGGCAATGTAGGGGAAGGGGTCGTCACCGCTCATGCGTTGATAGGCTGCGGTGAATACGTTGGAGCCCAGGGTGTAGGACACCAGGCCGTTCGCTGCCCGGTTATCAAGGGGGCGAAAGTTGCCGTCGTCGGTGCTTTTCGAATAGCGCAGGTCGAACTTCAGCGACTGTTGCTCGGCGAGGGGGATCTCGTAGACCACACCACCAAAGTACTGCCGATAGACGTTTTCCAGGTTGCCATAGTACAGGCTGGTGCTCAGGGCCTTGTTGAAACTGTAGGTGCCGCCGGCAAAGCGAAAGTCATCGCTGACGCCGCCAATGCGGTTACCCGTGAAGTCTTGATAATTTGAAGAGCTGTTGAACTTGATTTGCTCCAGCTTGCCGCCTTGCAACATGAGCTTGTCGATGTCCTTCGAAGTCAACAGTGCGCCTTCGAACGTCGCCGGCAGTAAGCGCGTGTCATTGCTCGAGACCACGGGCGTACGGAAGGCGAGTGAGCCGACCTTCAGAATGGTTTCCGATACCTTCGCCTTGGCCGTCAGCTCGAGTTTGGAGTATTCGTCCTGTGAGCCTCGGCCGTTTTTCGAACCAAGGTCCGCCGGCAACAGGCCCGTGCCGCCGGAACCATCACCGCCGTCAAGCTTGATACCGAGCATGCCGACAGCGTCGACGCCCAGGCCCAGAGTACCTGCGGTATAACCCGACTCGAATCGCAACATGGCTCCCTGCGCCCACTCCGCCGCAGAGTCACGTTGGGCGGTGGGCGGTCCGTTACGAAAGTCACGGTTGAAGTAGAAGTTGCGCAGTTCAACGCTGGCCTTGCTGTCGGCAATAAAATCTGCAGATGCCGTGAGTGGGAAAATTAATGCGCAAGTACCCGCGACAGCGAAAGTCGTTTTGATCAACATGCTCTTTATGCTCCAGATAACGGCAGATCTATTGGTTGAGTTTTATCGTTATTTTGAGTGCGCAGTTACATCTACAGTTTTCTGCAGGCAGCACGCGGCAACGGAGTTATTACCCCGTTGTGCGTACTACCGGCGAAAAGAAGAGTGTTTAAATCAATTAATGGTCTTGATGCGGCCAATCACGGAGGCGGCTTCAAAATAGTCACCGGCCTGTTTGGCGATCTGCACCTGACCTTCACAAGGTGCCAGAACCGAGGTTTCCATTTTCATGGCCTCTACAACCGCGATCACTTGCCCGACGCTCACCGACTCGCCGTCTTCGACGACCCAGGTATGCAGATTCCCCGCTACGGGTGTCAGTACCGCCTGTGGATCAGAGACCTCGGAGGGGGCCGTGCTTTCGCTGACGGTGTCCGCTGCGTTCAGGCTGACGCCGCGCAGCAGCGCAGCCGGAAGGCCGAGTTCGTGGCGCTTGCCGTCGATCTCGACAAACGTGCGCAGGATGCCAGGGTCGGCCGATACAACGGCACGTGGGGCGAGAGTGATCTGTTCGGCGAAATCGGTCTCGATCCAGCGCGTGTGTACGGCGAATTTATCGGCACCGGTGAAGTCGTCATGGTCCATCACGGCTCGGTGGAACGGCAGCACCGAGGCGATGCCCTCAATGTTGAACTCAGCCAGCGCGCGCCGGGCGCGGACGATAGCCTGTTCGCGGGTGGCGCCGGTGACGATCAGTTTGGCCATCATCGAATCGAAGGTACTGGGCACTCGCGAGCCGCTTATTACACCGCTGTCCAGACGCACACCCGGGCCAGACGGTGGCAGGAAATCAGTAATCTGACCGGGGGTGGGCAGGAAGCCCTTGCCCGGGTCTTCCGCGTTGATGCGAAATTCGAAGCTGTGGCCACGCGGGGTCGGCGTCTTACTGAAGGACAACGGGAAACCGTCGGCGATCCGCAGTTGTTCGATCACCAGGTCAACCCCAGTAGTCTCTTCGGTCACCGGGTGCTCGACCTGCAAACGGGTATTGACCTCAAGGAACGACAGGGTGCCATCCTGGCTAAGCAGGAACTCCACCGTGCCGGCACCGACATAGCCGGCTTTGGCGCAGATATCCTGAGCAGATTGATGAATACGCTGGCGCTGTTCGTCACTGATAAAGGGCGCTGGCGCTTCCTCCACCAGCTTCTGATTTCGCCGCTGCAAGGAGCAGTCCCGCGTGCCGACGACGACGACCTTGCCGTGCTTGTCGGCGAGGATCTGCGCTTCGATGTGCCGAGGACGGTCGAGGAACTGTTCGACATAGCATTCGCCACGACCAAAGGCCGCTTCCGCTTCGCGCACGGCGGAGGCGAACAATTCAGCCACTTCATCCATGCGCCAGGCGACTTTCATGCCGCGTCCGCCGCCGCCAAAGGCCGCCTTGATGGCAATCGGCAGGCCATGCTGTTCGGCAAAGGCCAGTACTTCGGCGGCGCTTTCGACCGGGCCAGGCGTACCGGCCACCAGAGGCGCACCGACCAGTTGGGCAATTTTCCGCGCCTCGACCTTGTCGCCGAGCACGTCGATGGTCTCCGGATTGGGACCGACCCAGATCAACCCTGCGTCGATCACCGCCCGGGCGAAGTCGGCTCGTTCAGACAAAAAACCATAGCCGGGGTGCACGGCATCGGCGCCGCTGCGTTTGGCGACGGCGATCAGTTTGCCGATATCCAGGTAGGTCTCGGTCGGGCGCTGGCCATTCAATGAGTAGGCTTCGTCGGCTTGGCGCACATGCAGGGCGTCGATGTCCGCGTCGGCATAGACGGCGACAGACTGCACGCCGTAGTCGCGGCAGGCGCGGGCGATGCGGACGGCAATTTCACCACGGTTGGCAATCAGTAATTTTTTCATGGAAGTTTTTTCACATCGGCAGTTGAAGAAGAGGCTTCCGTAATGGCTTGAATCTCTTTGAAGCCGTCCAAAGGGTTGAAGCGAATCTGCGCATTGACAGGGATCTGGCCAGCCAGGTCGAGATGGTAGCTGGCGACTGCGGCGATCACCGGATAGCCTCCGGTCAACGGGTGATCGGCGAGAAACAGAACCGGTTGGCCGCTGGCCGGAACCTGAATGGCTCCGACGGAAGTGCCTTCGCTGGGCAACTCTTGGTGGTTGATGCGATCCAGCGGGGTTTCACCGGCCAGACGAATACCGACGCGGTTGGACTGTGAGGTGACGCGCCAGAGTTGGCTGCTCAGGCGCTGGATAGCTTCTTCGGTAAACCAGTCGGTGCGCGGCCCCATCACCACGTCAAGGGTGACGATGTTAGCCGCCGTCGGTAGTTCAAAAGCCGGGGCTTCGTTCAGCGATACGCTGGTGCCGGTGGTCAGTGTGGCAAAGCCCAGTCGGTCGCCGACGGCGAGCGCCGGGGGCCCAACCTGGGCCAGTGTGTCTGTGGACAGACTGCCAAGCACCGACGTGACTTCAAAGCCACCTCGAATCGCCAGGTAGCTGCGCAGCCCCGCCAGAGGTGAACCCAGGCTGACACGGTCACCCACATCCAGCTCGATGGGCTGGTAGTTGCTTGCCTGCCATTGCAGGCCACTCGCGTTGGTAATGGTGACCGGGGTTTGCGCTCCGGTGACGGCGATCAAGGCACGGCCATGGCAAACGAAGCTCAGGCCGCCGAGTACCGATTCCACACAGGCCATGTCCGAGCGGTTGCCGACAGCGCGGTTGGCTGCCCGCAGGGCGCCCAGGTCCAGCGCGCCGGAACGGGATACGCCTTGGCCGGTCTGGCCGGGACGGCCCATATCCTGCAGTACGCTGTGCAAACCAGGGGTCATGATTTCCAGATAGGCACCGGTGGGTGTAGCGGCACTTGCCGGTACCGAGGGGGCGGGCAGGCCGCCCGCCGGGAGCGGGCCAGCATCGGTGAACCGCACTTTGTAGCCTGGGCGCAGCAAGGCCGATTCAGCGCGGTTCAGGTCCCACATCTGCAAAGGCGTTACGCCGATGATCTGCCAACCACCGGGGCTGGCTTGCGGATAAACACCGCTGAACTCCCCCGCCAGAGCAACCGCACCTGCGGGTATGCGGGTGCGTGGAGTTTGTCTGCGAGGCACCTGGAAATCGGCACCGCCGGTGAGGTAGGCGAAGCCCGGAGCGAATCCGCAAAAGGCCACGCTGTAGTCATGGGCGGTGTGGCGTTGGACCACCTCGGCGCGGCTGATCCCCAGCAGCGTGGCGACCTCGTCGAGGTCTTCACCATTGTAGTGGACGGGAATTTCCACCCGGCGATGCTCGATCGCGCGGCGCTGGCTCAGGTCCTGGCCAGCGATACACACAACGAGCGCCTGCTGTGTAATGGCGCTGGGGCGAAACTGGATCAGCAGGGTTCGTGCGGCAGGAATGATTTCTTCCACGCCCGCAATAGGCTCCGCGATCAGGGCGTCGAACAACGCCAGGGTCTCGTCCAGGTCTTTCAATTCGACGAGCAGGGCGTCCAGGTTGACCGGTAGAAAGCGCACGGGAGACTCCTAGACGTGGTAAGTGCTGTCGGGCACATCGGTGATGAACATGTGGCCGGGCGCATGAGTGATCGCAAAGGGCACACCCGAAGCCGCTACCGCAGCCTGTGGCGTCACACCGCAGGCCCAGAAAACTGGAACCTCGCCAGGCTCAATGCGCACGGCGTCGCCAAAATCGGGTCGGCTCAGGTCCTGTATGCCCAGCAGCGCAGGCTCACCGATGTGCACCGGGGCGCCGTGGACGGAGGGATAACGCCCGGAGATTCCACTGGCCTCTGCCACGCGATCGGGCGGGATCGGGCGCATGGACACGACCATTTCACCCTGTAGGCGTCCCGCCGGACGGCAGGCGCGATTGGTACGGTACATGGGCACGTTGCAGCCATCTGCGATATGCCGCACTTCGATGCCCGCTTCTTGCAAGGCGGTTTCAAAGGTAAAGCTGCAACCAATCAAAAACGCCACCATATCGTCGTGCTCAGCCCAGGCTTGGGTGGCGTCGCTGACTTCCTCGACCATTTTTCCGTCCCTCCAGATGCGATACAGGGGGATATCGGTGCGTAGGTCTGCGCCTTCAGCCAGCAGTGTTCTCGGACTGCCCGCATCGCTGACGTCGAGGACCGGGCAAGCTTTCGGATTGCGCTGGGCGTATAGCAGAAAGTCGTAGGCCCATTCGCGCGGCAAGGCGATCAGGTTGGCCTGGGTCATGCCCGGGGCGATACCGGCTGTGGGGGTTACCAGTCCGCCACGATAGGTTTTGCGTGCTTCCTGGGCGGCGGCAATGGCCGACTGGCGGGCGCGGGCGAAAGCATTCATGGACGATCTCCAGCAAAAGGCCGCAGGGACAGGTTGGCGTGCTCCAGGACTCGGCGCAGTTCGCGAGCCATTTCCACGGCAGCGGGACTGTCGCCATGAACACAGATTGAGTCAGCCTGGATTCGGGTTCGACTGCCATCAATGGCCTCGATGGTGCCGTCTTCGACCAGGCGGAGCATGCGTTGGGCCACTATCTGGGGATCGTGCAGCACGGCCCCCGGCTCGCGTCGTGAAACCAGGGTGCCTTGCGGTGTATAGGCACGGTCGGCGAAGGCCTCCGCGACACACTGCAAGCCCTCGTTACGCGCCAACTCAATCAGCTCGGAGCCGGCCAAAGCCACCAGTATCAGCGTGGGGTCGATGGCACGGATAGCTGCGATCACCGCCAGCGCCTGGCGGCGGTCGTGGGCGATGGTGTTGTACAGGGCGCCGTGGGGCTTCACATAGCGCACCGAGGTGCCCGCGGCCTTGGCCAGGCTTTGCAGCGCGCCGATCTGGTAGATCACGTCGGCAGTCAGCTCATCGCTGGCCAGGTCCATGTTTCGTCGGCCAAAGCCCACTTTGTCCGGGTACGCGACATGGGCGCCGATGGTGACGTTTTTGGCTGCTGCGGCTTTCAGTGTCCGCAGGATGCCCGCCGGGTCTCCGGCATGAAAACCGCAGGCGACATTGGCGCTGGTCACGATATCGAGCATCGCGCCATCGTCGCCCATGCTCCAGGCGCCGAAGCTTTCGCCCAAGTCGCTATTGATATCTATCGTTGGCATTCACGTGACTCCTTTTTCGTTATCAGGCTCAGACGACGTTGAGGAAGGCAAAGATCGGCCCAACGGATTTGAATGCCATGTACCAGGTCAGCATGCAGGTCAGGACACCCAGCACCAGGAGCCAGCGTGGGTAATGGTAACCGCCCATGAGGTCGGATCGGCGCCAGCCGACGTAGATGAAGATGCTCAGGCCGATTGGCAATATCAGGCCGTTGAAACCGCCTGCGAAGAGCAGCAGTGCGGCAGGAGCAGTACCCATCAGAACAAAGATCAGCAGCGATAGGGCGATGAAGACCGTGGTGGCGCGGTTGCGCCCCTGCTCAGTGATGTTCGGCTTGAACACGGTGATAAAGGAGATGGAGGTGTAAGCGGCGCCGATCACGCTGGTGATACTGGCAGCCCAGAGGATGAGACCGAAGACGCGCAGGCCGATCTGCCCGGCCGCTGCCTGGAAGGCTTGTGCGGCCGGATTGGCGCCCTGACCCGAGGTGTCGATGACTACGCCGCTGGCAACAACGCCGAGGATGGCGAGAAACAGGATGTAGCGCATGAGGCCGGTGACCAGGATGCCGCTCAGGGCTGCTTTGGTCACTGCCTTGAGGTTTTCTACCCCGGTAGTACCGCGGTCCAGCAGTTTGTGAGCCCCCGCATAGGTGATGTAACCACCCACCGTGCCTCCGACAATGGTGGTAATGGTGGCGAAGTTGATCTGGTCCGGAAGTACGGTCTGGTAGAGGGCTTCACCCAGTGGCGGGTTAGAGGCAAAGGCTACGAACAGCGTCAGGCCAATCATCACCAGGCCCAGCACGACGATCAGCCGGTCGACCGCCAATCCGGCGCGGTGGGAGAGGAAGATGCCGATGGCCAGCAGGGCGCTCAGACTGCCGCCCCATTTTGCATCAAGCCCCATCAGCGCGTTCAGACCCAGCCCGGCACCGGCGATGTTACCGACGTTGAATACCAGCCCGCCGAAGATCACCAGCACCGCTAGCAGGTAACCACTGCCTGGAATCGCTTTGTTGGCCACATCTGCGGCACGCATTCGGGTCAGGGAGACGATACGCCATACGTTAAGTTGAACCACGAAGTCGATCAGAATCGACGCCAGGATACCGAACGCAAATGCCGCCCCCATCTTGGCTGTGAACGTGGCGGTCTGGGTGATGAATCCAGGGCCGATGGCAGAAGTCGCCATCATGAAAATCGCGGCGATCAAAGAAGCGCGCCGCGCTTTTGTAAACTCTTGAGTGGTCTGTGTCACGGCATCCACGGCATCATTCCTAGGGTGAGAGATACCTTGACAGAGCAATGAGCATGCCAAGAGTCAAGCAAACACCGCGCAATGTAGGTGTATCAATGCTTTTTTGTTGAACAATCCATTTATCATGGTTGAGCTAACTGCACCAAATTGTTACCTCACCCTATAAAAGTGCTACTTAATGAAGCGCACTACACGTTTCGTCCTTGTGCCATGCACTGAGCTCTGATGGAATAATGGAGCGGTTTTTCTCACCTTGGATTTTTTATGAATGACGCCTCTCCCGCTCTTCCTCGAACACTGGGAGAATCCATCACCCAAGAAATACGCAGAATGCTGGTCGAGGGTGAACTCGTGCCCGGCCAACGCCTTTCAGAAGCCGCACTGGCCGAAAACCTGGACATTTCGCGGAACACCTTGAGAGAGGCATTCAGAGTCCTGACGCGTGAAGGGTTGCTCAAACACGAACCCAACCGTGGAGTAACAGTTGCGGAGCCTGACATGGCGTCGATTATCGACATCTACAGGGTGCGCCGTTTCATCGAATGCAAGGCAATCGCCCAAGGTTACCCCCAACACCCAGGCACCCTGCACATGCAAGAGGCCGTCGAATTAGGCGTCCGCGCGCGCGAAGCGAAAGACTGGGTAGCGGTCGGCACTGCTAACATGATGTTCCACAAATCAATCGTCGAACTGGCCGACAGTCCGCGCCTGCTCGTTTTTTATGGGCAGATATCGGCTGAATTGCGGTTGGCCTTTGGTCTGCTCAACGATCCCCAATTCCTGCATTTGCCGTTTCTCGATATGAATGCTTCGATACTTCGATGCGTTGAGGAAGGCCGCTCAGACGAGGCGACTATTATGCTGGATGCCTACCTGGTCCAATCGGAACGAACTGTCTTGGCAGCCTATGAGCGCAGCAGGAACCGATAGTCGACTTGATATGCGGTGCAGGTAGGCCTGTAGCACATCACTCTCGGCGTCCGATTATTTACGAGGTTTTGATAACCGGGAATTCCAAACCGCCTGGAACTCAAAAAACCAGGAAAGCCCCGCCCCCCCCTGTAATCACTGGATTTCAGGCACAAAAAAAGACGTCCGTGGACGTCTTTTTTGTTGAAGTGGTGGAGCCGGGGGGATTTGAACCCCCGTCCGCCAGTACTCCGCTGTCGGTACTACATGCGTAGCCGTGTCTATTAAGTTAACCCTCAGCGACCCGACGGGCAGGGTGCTTTGGGCGAGTTGTGTAAGTTTTAGCCGCTTCGTCCACAACGTACTGCACGGCGATTCTGTTCTATATGACAATCACTTTGGGTTTACAGACATCCCCTGATGATTGCTGGACCCGAAGGTACCAGAAGGGAAGGGCTAAGGCTGCTTACGCAGCGAGAGCGTATTCCCCGTAGGTTTCGTCATTGGCAACTATAGAAAGTTGCAACAGTGGATTTACGAGTTCTGTTACCAACTCGGCATGCACCTAAAGTTTCGCAACCGGCGTCGAATCCTAAACGGCCCCGAGCCTGTTGCTCTGTGAATCGAAGTGAGCAACAAGCATGCGTAGTGTACGCCAACGTGGCTCAGAAGGCCACCCGATGCTTGGCGCGAGTGATCATGGGTTGGGACCTTTGCTCAGTTTGCCAGTGACAATGCCTGGGTGGCCTCGGTGACGCATTTTTTGTCGTCCCCGGTAGCTTTTGAAGCTTCGGCGCTGGCCAGCAGTCTTTTGATCTCCATCGTGGTGTTGTCAGGGCTCGCCGGCAGTGCATTCACTTTGGCTCTGAGCTGTTGCAGCTTGCTCGTACAGAGGTCGTTGTCCGCTGCAAATACGGGAGAGGCCAACAGTGCAGCAGACATGAGCAAACCAGCGATCGCGGTACGTTTCATGGATATTTCCTTGTCCGGGTAGTCTCGGTGCTGCCTTAGGGAGGGGGCTCGGCCGAAGTCGAAAAACAAGCCACGATTGATCGGCCCTACTTAAAAGACTACGACGCGGTGCAGGAATTCGCTTTTCACCCAAAGGCTATGGAAAAAAAGGTCGACGCATGCCCAAACCCCAGAAGCAACAAAACCCGCAGTTGGCGGGTTTTGGCTTGTTTCGCATGGGGTGGAGCCATCCTGAGCGCTCTCTGGCCTGTTGCTCTGTGAATCTTAATGAGCAACAAGCCTGCGAGTTGAACTCCAAGAAAGCCCGCCCGAAGGGTGGCATTGTGCCGGGTTATTTATCGCCTTTGTTCGCGTTCTTGATTTGCTGGATAGTTTGTTCGGTCTCGGCGATGCAATCATTTGTCCCTTCCTTGGTGCCCTTTGCCTGATCGGCTTGGGCTTTCTTGACGCTCGCCATAACCTGATCAGCCATCTCCGGAGGAGTCTGGGCCTTGGCATTTTCGATGGTTTTCAAGTTGACCGCACAGAGGTCTTCTGCGGCAAACGAGGGGGACGCCATCAGCGAGACAGTAACGAACAGACCTAACAGTACAGAACGTTTCATGAGTATCTCCTTGAACTGACGGTCCAGGCATTTGCCGGCCATCAGAACGGGCTGCCGAGTTTGGGTAAGGCCCGGCAATGTCCGGGCTTAATCAGTGGACTGCGGCTGTGCATCAGGGTTCTATTTTTCTTCAGAGGGTCCTCGCCCGGGTGACTCGGTCCACCAGATAGACCAGCCCGTGGTAGTCAATTCCACCGTGTTGTGTCAGACCGATCTCACAGGTGCGACTGGTGGAAATCCCCTCGCTGCACTGCTGCACCGCATCCTTGAGCGTGCGCAGCGAATGGGCGTTCAGCTCCGGTGTGGTAAAGCCTTTGTCGCCGGCAAATCCACAGCAGTGAATACCTTCGGGAATGACCACGGATTTGCTGCACTTGCGCGCCAGATCGATCAGTGCCTGACTTTCCCCCAGGTGCTGAGTGCTGCACGTAACGTGCACCGCGATTGGCGCTTCCTGCGGTGTGAATTCGAGCCTGTCCATCAAATGCGTACGGATGAAACGCACCGGATCGTACAAGTCCAGTCGAACATCACCCAGGTCCTGAACCAGGCGCAGCGTGCAAGGGCTGGTGTCGCAGTAGATCGGGTCGAGCCCGCCACGGCTGGCGTGCAGCAACGCGCCAATCAGCTCCTGGCGTTTGTGTTCGGCTTGCTCGGCGTAGCCCTTGGAGGCGAACGGCTGACCGCAGCAGAGGCTGTCCTGATTGTCCGGAAAAACGACCTGGTAACCGGCTTTTTCCAGCAGACCACGGGTTTTGTCGTACAGCGACATTTGTTCTTTATCACCCGCCGCAGGCCCCATCACCCGCGAGACGCAGGCCGCCAGGTACACCACTCGCGGACGCGCATCCGTCACGGTCGGGCTGAAGCGAATGGCCTTTTCCGGCTGCGGCATGGCATTGGTCCATTGCGGGACGTGACCTTTGGACAGCTTCGTCAGCGTCGCCGAAAGTTTCGCCAGGCGTGGCGCACCCAGCAGCATGCGCGCGCCATTGGCCACATGCAGGGTGAAACGTGCACCTTGCAGTGCGGTGGCGAAATTGCCTTCAAGCCAGTTGGCGGTTTTCGTATGCGTCGCCTTACGGCCGCGAAGCTTTTTCACCAGCTCGCCAGTGTTGATTCCTATAGGGCAACGTTGTGCGCACAAGCCGGTGGCGGCGCAGGTGTCGATGCCTTGGTATTCGTAAGCGGCTTCGAGTTCAGTGGTGTCCACGCCTGCACGTTTCTTCGCCTGAATATCCCGCCAGATCACGATGCGCTGGCGCGGGCTCAGGGTCAGGCCTTTCGAGGGGCAAACCGGCTCGCAGAAACCGCACTCGATGCACTTGTCCACAATCTCGTCGGCGGCCGGCAGCGGTTTCAGATGCTTCAGGTGGATCTGCGGATCGTCGCTGAGCACCACGTCGGGATTGAGAATGCCATTAGGGTCGAGCAGGCGTTTGAGCTGCCACATCAACTGGTAGGCATCGCTGCCCCATTCCAGTTCGACGAAGGGCGCCATATTGCGGCCGGTGCCGTGCTCGGCCTTCAGCGAACCGCCGAATTCCACGGCGACCAATTGCGCGACGTCATCCATGAACGCCTGATAGCGTGCGACTTCTTCCGGGTTGTTGAAGCCCTGGGTGAAGACAAAGTGCAGATTGCCTTCCAGGGCGTGTCCGAAAAGAATCGCTTCGTCGTAGTGATGTTTGTCGAACAGCTCGATCAGACGGTTTACGCCGATGGCCAGTTGTTCCACCGGGAACGTCACGTCTTCGATGATCACCGTGGTGCCGGTTTTGCGCACCGCGCCGACGGCGGGAAAGGTGTCCTTGCGAATCGCCCAGAGACGAGCGTTTTCGACGGGGTCTTCGGTGAAATCGACCTGTTTTTCCACCGGGAATGAGGCCAGCGACGCCATGATTTGCGCCAGTTGCTCGTGCAGCAAAGTGGATGACGCGGCGCGAGATTCGATCAGCAGGGCGCAGGCATTGTTCGACAGATGCTGTACGAAAGCCGGCATGCCGGGTTTGTTCTGCACCGAGCGCAGACTGCGGCGGTCCAACAGTTCCACGGCCGACACCGGTTGGCTTTTCAGCACGGTGACGGCGTTGCAGCAGGTTTCCACATCCGGGAACACGATCAGCGCCGAGGCCTTGTTCGGGTGGTCGATCACGGTGTCGTAAGTCACGGCGCTGATGAACCCTAGCGTGCCTTCGGAACCCACCAGCAAGTGGCTCAAGATATCCACAGGCTCATCGAAATCCACCAGGGCGTTGAGTGACAGGCCAGTGGTATTTTTCAGACGATATTTGTGGCGGATTTTTGCGGCCAGTTCGGAATTGGCGCGGGTCTCGCGGCCCAGTGCCGCCAGACGATCAAGCAGCGTTGCATGGCTCTCGCGAAACGCCGCGACACTCGCTGCATCTTCGGTATCGAGGCGGCTGCCGTCGGCGAGCACCAGGCGAATACCGGCCAGCGTGTGATAGGTGTTTTGCGCCGTACCGCAGCACATGCCGCTGGCATTGTTGGCGACAATGCCACCGATTTTGCAGGCGTTGATCGACGCCGGGTCCGGACCGATCTTGCGCCCGAACGGTGCCAGCCATGCATTGGCCTGCGCGCCGATCACGCCCGGTTGCAGGCGAATTTGCGTACCCTGGCCGCGGATCTCTCGACCGTTCCAGTTATCCCCAAGCACGATCAGCACCGAATCGCTGATGGCCTGGCCGGACAGGCTGGTGCCGGCGGCGCGGAAGGTCACCGGGACTTGATCCCGTTGCGCCAGTCCGAGCAGTGCCACCACTTCGTCTTCGGATTCGACACGGATCACCAGTTTCGGAATCAACCGGTAGAAACTGGCGTCGGTACCGAAGGCCAATGTCGACAGCGGATCATCGAAACGTCGCTCTTGGGGGATCAGTTTCTGTGCATCTCGCAGGAAAGCCGCCGGTAGATTCATTGGTCCTCCAGGATCAAAACCACCAGGTCTTTCGGGCCGTGGGCGCCGTAAGCCAGGACTTGCTCGATGTCGGCGGTCTTCGAAGGGCCGGAGACCAGCAACGCGTTGGTCGGCATACCTTGCGCCCAGTTGAATTCCTGTTGCACCTGATAGAAGTTGTCGCGGATTTCACTGGCCTTGAGCAGGGCGAAATGCACCGGCGGCACCAGGCTCATCAAGCGCGGTTCTTCCCGCGTCGGCCAGAGAATCAGACTGCCTGTGGCGGCGATTGCTCCGAGGGTCGCGGTCAGACTGGCAGGTGTGTCGTTGAACAGTTCGGCTTTCCATTCTTCAACCGGACGGTCGTAGGACTTGAGCGTGGGCAGGCCAGAATTGTTCGCCCAGTGCTGAGCGATACGTTGACCATGAGGCGTAGTCGGCGCGATCAACAGGCTTGGCAATTGGCGATCGCGCAGCAATTGCGCCAGCAGCGCTGGCCAACCGTCGCCTGATGTCAGATGGATTTCGGTGTGCACCGCTTCCATCAGTTTGCGCAACTGCGGGATCCGTTGCTCGGGTGCATAGGTGTAGGGCGCGGTCACCAGTTCGACATTAAATTCGTCAGGCACGGGCGTGGTGCCGGTCAGGCTGTTGCGTAACTTGGCGAGGATATTTCGTTTGGCGCTCATCAGCGGTCTCCCTGTTTGGCCAGATGCTCGCGGGCCATGTCGTGCAGTGAGCGGGCAGCGGGTTTCGGGGCGCTGTGGTTTTGCGTCCACGGGCCGACGTTACTCGGGGCGAGGCTGCGCAGGCGCGTGGCGACAAAGCCGAACAGGCGATACAGCGTCGGCGAGCTGTTGAGTTTCGCCCAGGCATTCCAGATAAAACGCTCCTTGCGCGAATACTTGCTGCCTTGGCCACGCATGACTTGATGCGGACTGTCTGGGGCTTTGACGTTCTCTTCCCGTAGGCGGCGCAGCAACGCAGGGATAGGAATTTTTACCGGGCAGACTTCTCCGCAAGCACCGCACAGCGAGGATGCACTCGGATGATCCGGCACTTTCGCCAGGCCGACCATGTGCGGGGTGATGATTTTTCCGATAGGCCCAGGGTAAACCTCCCCATAGGCGTGGCCGCCAATTCGAGTGTAGACCGGGCAATGATTCATACAGGCGCCGCAGCGGATGCAGTTCAGGGTCTGGCGCAATTCGCTGTCGGCAAAGGCTTGGCTGCGACCGTTGTCCAGCAGCACAAGGTGCACTTCATGTGGGCCATCGCGTTCATCGTCCTTGCGTGGGCCGGAGATCATGTTGACGTAAGTGGTGATCGGCTGGCCAAGGGCCGAGCGGGTCAGCAGCGACAACAGCGGCACCACGTCACGCAGGTTTTCCACGACTTTTTCGATGCCGGTGACGGCGATGTGCACCGGCGGCACGGTGGTGGTCATGCGGCCGTTGCCTTCGTTTTCCACCAGCAGCAGGGTGCCGGTTTCGGCCACGGCGAAGTTGACGCCGGAGACGCCGATGTCCGCTTCGAAGAATTTCTGCCGCAAGACTTTGCGACCGATCTGAATGAGTTGGTCAACGTCCTTGGTGTATTCCACGCCAAGTTTGTCGTGGAACAAGGACGCGACCTGACCGGCGTTCTTGTGGATTGCCGGCATAATAATGTGTGAAGGCTTCTCGTGGTCGAGCTGGACGATGTACTCGCCCATGTCCGACTCCAGGCATTCAATGCCCTGTTCAGCGAGGAAATGATTCATCTCCATCTCTTCGCTGACCATCGATTTGCCCTTGATCACTTGCCGCCCCTCGTGAGCGCGGATGATCGAGAGGACGATGCCATTGGCTTCGTCCACCGTTTCCGCCCAGTGCACTGTCACACCGTTGCGGATCAGGTTCTGTTCAAGCTGCTCGAGCAGGTCGGGCAACTTCGATAACGCACGGGCGCGGACAGCATTGCCCAGCGCGCGCAAATGTTCTCTTTCATGGGCATCGCTGAAGGACGTTGCCCGTTTTGTCATCAGTGAATCCATCGCAGTGCGAAAGTTGTTTCGCAACTGCTTGTCACCCAATGCCGTGTGAGCGCGGGTGCGAAAATCTTCTTCTACGGCAACCGTAGGAATAATCGCGGAAGCGTTCATTGGCCGCCTCCGGTTCGCTGCCAGAGGAAACTGGCCAGATGCTGACCGCGCAACGCTTCCTTCTGTTTCTCCAGCGAGCCGTTGATGTTCATCAGGCAACCGCAGTCGGCACTGAGTACCTTGTGCGCGCCGGATTCCTTCAACGACCGAGTCTTGTCAGCCACCATCGCCCCGGAAATGTCTGGCATACGGACGCTGAATGTCCCACCAAAGCCACAGCATTCACTTTCATGGCCATGGTCGACGCGTTCCACGTTGTCCAGCTGCGCCAACAACTCGCGGCCGTGCAGGTGGGTGTTCATCTCACGACGTGCCGAGCACGAGGTGTGTAACGCCACTTTTACCGGCTCGCCGCTGTCCTTGAGCTGCACCTTGCAGACAAACAACAGAAACTCGGCCAACTCATAAGTCCGGGCGGCCAGCGCCTGAACCTGTTTCAGTGTTTGCGGCTCGTCCTTGAACAAGTCGGCGTAGTGTTCGCGCAACATGCCGGCACACGATCCCGACGGCACCACCACCGGATAGTCGCCAGCGAACAGCGCCAGTTGCGCCCGCGCCACGGTCCGGGCCTGGTCGGTGTAACCGGAGGTGTAGGCCGGTTGTCCGCAGCAGCTTTGTCCTTGCGGGTACTCGACACGAATGCCTTCGCGTTCCAACAGGTGAATCGCATCCATCCCGGCTTCCGGGTAGAACAAATCCACCACGCAGGTCCCGAACAGGTAGACCCGTGACGGTTTTTCGCTGGGATATTGCCGAGGCTCGGGCAGGGGCGGGGCGACGCGGGTCGCGTTCGGCACTGCGTTGTAAAAAAGCTCGCTCATCAGGCGTGTCTCCGGGTGGGCCCGGTTATCCGTCCGCTGAGGCTGCCGAATATAGAGAGTGATTCTTTCAGCAGCCTTACAGACCGGGTTGTGGATAGCTGACGCCGGAATCGTGGTCCGGCGTCGGTTTTTGCTGTTTATCTTGTAGTACTTAGTGCACCAGCATGCCGGTGAACCAGTAGGCCTGAGCCAGGGTGATCAAGCCGACGATCGTTGCAAAGAACAGGCTGTGCTTGAGGGTGAAGCGGAACAGATCCGACTCCTTGCCCACCAGTCCGGTCGCGGCGCAGGCCACGGCGATCGATTGTGGCGAGATCATCTTGCCGGTTACGCCGCCGCTGGTGTTCGCCGCGACCAGCAAGGTGTCGCTGACGCCGATCTGGTGTGCGGTGGTCGCTTGCAACGAACTGAACAGCGCGTTGGACGAAGTATCGGAACCGGTCAGGAACACGCCCAGCCAGCCGAGGAACGGCGAGAAGAACGGGAACGCCGCGCCAGTGCCCGCCAGTACCAGGGCCATGGTCGACGACATGCCCGAGTAATTGGTGACGAAGGCAAACGCCAGCACCATGCCGATGGACAGAATTGGCCAGCGCAGCTCGTAGAAGGTTTCTTTTAAAGTGGTAAGACCAGTTTTGAGGTTGATCTTCAGTACCAGCATCGAGATCAGCGCGGAGAAGAAAATCGCCGTGCCGGTCGCGGAAATCGGATCGAGTTTGAACACGGCCGGAATGGCGGTTGGCGCAGTCACGATCGGTGCAACCTTGATCACCATTTGATCCAGGTGCGGGATCGCGAAGTTGAACACCCAGCTGTACATCGAGCCGCCAGCGGCAAACATTGCCTTGAACGGTTTCAGGGTCCAGATGGTGACCAGCACGGTGAGGATCAGGAACGGCGACCACGCTTTGAAGATTTCACCGAAGCTGTAAGGCGAGGCCACGGTTGTGCGCGGCTGGCCGAAACCACCGGCGCTGGCAGTCACAACGGAAGCCGAGACCGCGCCAGCGATGTGTTGGCCCGCAGCGCGTTTTGGCTGCCAGACTTTCAGGAATAGCGTCAGGGAAATCAGGCTGGCCAGGGCCGAGGTGATGTCCGGCAGCTCAGGGCCGATGAAGTTCGACGTGAAGTATTGGGTGATGGCAAAGCTCAAGCCAGCGACCAGTGCTGCCGGCCAGGTTTCCCGCACACCGCGCAGGCCGTCCATCATGAACACCAGCCAGAACGGCACGAACAGCGACAGCAACGGCAGTTGGCGGCCGGTCATGGCGCCGATCTTGAACGCATCGATGCCGGTCACTTGCCCGGCCACGATGATTGGAATCCCCAAGGCACCAAAGGCTACCGGCGCAGTGTTGGCGATCAGGCACAGGCCTGCGGCGTACAGCGGGTTGAAGCCCAGTCCCACAAGCAGTGCGGCGGTAATCGCTACCGGTGCGCCGAAACCGGCTGCACCTTCAAGGAATGCACCGAAGCAGAAACCGATCAGCAGCACCTGCAAGCGCTGGTCGTCCGTGATCGACAGGACCGAGCTGCGAATCACCTCGAACTGACCGCTCTTGACCGTCAGTTTGTAGAGGAAAACTGCTGCCACGATGATCCACGCAATAGGCCACAAGCCGTAGGCGAAGCCATACCCGGCGGCGGCGAATGCCATGTCGACCGGCATCTGGAAAGCGAAAATCGCGACTGCAATGGACAAAGCCAGCGTGATGCTGCCGGCCACGTGTCCTTTGAGCCGGAACACGGCCAATGCCAGAAAGAAAAACACGATGGGAATGACGGCCGCGAGCGCGGAAAAGCCAAGGCTGCCGAGCGGGGTATAGAGCTGTTGCCAGGTTTGCATATGGGGTGGCCCCTAATTGTTGTTGGTCATGCACTGTCAGCGTTCTTGGATAAATGGTAATACCAATTTACAATCGCTGTTCGCTAGGGTAAAAGCCTTGTAGGCGGTGTGTCAATTTGCCGCCCTAAAACTTTTGTCGAACAAGCGCTCTTGCTCCCGAGTGATGCGCTCGAACAAATGCTGTCGGGCAGGTGCTGGCACAGCGCCGATAGGCCAGAATAGAGAGCCCGGCGAGCCGTCGGGATCGTGGAGATTTGAGTTATGGGGTTTGATCAAATTCGTCAGCGCCGTTTGTCTGACGATATTGTCGAGCGGCTCGAGGGGATGATTCTCGAGGGCACGCTGAAAGCAGGTGAGCGCTTGCCGGCAGAGCGCGCGCTGGCCGAGCAGTTCGGCGTGTCACGCCCTTCGTTACGCGAAGCGATTCAGAAACTGGCGGCCAAGGGCTTGCTGGTCAGTCGCCAGGGCGGCGGAAACTACGTAGTGGAATCACTGGGTACGACCTTCAGTGATCCACTTCTTCATCTGCTGGAAAGTAATCCCGAGGCCCAGCGTGATCTGCTGGAGTTTCGCCACACCCTGGAAGCGTCCTGCGCCTATTACGCTGCGCTGCGTGCCACGGATGTCGATCGCGAGCGGCTGACCGCAGCCTTTAATGAACTGCAGGATTGCTACACGCGTCACGATGAAGTGAGTCGGGCGGAGGAGGGCGCGGCGGATGCAAAATTTCACCTGGCCATCGCCGAGGCCAGTCACAACGCGGTGTTGCTGCACACCATTCGCGGGCTGTTCGATCTGCTCAAGCGCAACGTGGTGACCAACATCGGCGGTATGTACAAACAGCGCACTGAAACCCGCGACATGCTGATCACGCAGCACCGGGAGTTGTACATGGCGATTATCGAAGGAAGGGCGGAGCAGGCGCGAGAAGTCTCCAGCCGACACATTTTGTATGTGCAGGAAGTGCTGGAAGAAGTGCGCCAGGAAGTGCAACGCATGGCCCGGGCGGAGCGGCGCAAGGGGATGTAATTTAAAAAAAACAAAAGATCGCAGCCTTCGGCAGCGCCTACAGGGAAATGCGGATCCCGGTGTAGGCGTTGCCGAAGGCTGCGATCTTGTCGCTAGCGCCGCAACGTTCAGGCAGAAAGATTACTCTTCCTTGCCCTTGTTGCGCACCGCACGTTGCAGCTCGCGACCGGCGTCGCGTTCGCGTTCGGTGTCACGCTTGTCATATTCCTTCTTGCCCTTGCCCAGTGCGATCTCGCACTTGACCATGTGCTTGCTCCAGTACCAGGACAGGCACACGCAGGCGTAACCTTTTTGCTGCACGGCGGCGGCCAGCTTTTCCAGCTCGCGGCGGTTGAGCAGCAATTTTCGGGTGCGCGTCGGGTCAGCAATGACGTGGGTGCTGGCGGTCGTCAGTGGCGTAATGTGGCTGCCAAGCAGCCAGGCTTCGCCATCCTTGAGCAGTACATAACTGTCAACCAGCTGTAGCTTGCTCGCCCGCAGACTTTTTACTTCCCAGCCGGCCAGGACCAGGCCAGCCTCGAACCGATGTTCGATGAAGTAATCGTGTCGCGCCTTTTTATTTTGCGCGATGGTCCCTGTTGGGTGTTTCTTCTGTTTAGCCATAGGGGCGGCATTATAGGGAGTTGCAAGCGAGTCGGCTACGGTGACGCAGCGTGCTTGAGCAGGTTGATTGAATCCCGGACAATGCGCCCTCTTTTTTCAATGCTGGGACGTGGTAACGATGTCGACAGACAAGGTTTCTGTCCACGGCAGTTGGGCTAGCCGCTGGGTCTTCATACTCGCCGCGACCGGTTCGGCCGTGGGCCTGGGTAGTATCTGGAAGTTCCCGTACATGGTCGGGGTCTACGGCGGCGGTGCGTTTGTGCTGATGTTCCTGGCCTGTATCGCGCTGATCGGCGTGCCGGTCATGCTGGCGGAAACCCTGATCGGCCGGCGTGCCCGGCAAAGTCCGGCTAACGCGTTGAAGGTGCTGGCGCTGGAGGCGGGGCATTCGGGCAAGTGGTCCTGGGGCGCGTTCGCCGGGATGATCACAGCGCTGCTGATCCTGTCTTTCTATAGCGTTGTCGGCGGCTGGTCGCTGGATTACATCATCGACATGGGGCGCGGTGATTTCCAGGGTGTAACGCCTGATCAGGTCGGCGCGTACTTTGGCAAGGTGATCGCCGATCCATGGCGCCTGACACTTTGGCACACGATTTTTATGCTGCTGTCCGCCATTGTGATCGCCAAAGGCGTCGTTGCCGGGCTTGAACGCAGCCTGCGCATCATGATGCCGTTGCTCTTTGTGATGATCCTGGTGCTGCTGGGTTACAGCATGACCACCGGCCATTTCATGGAGGGCGTGCATTTCATGTTCGACTTCCACCCGGAAAAAGTCCTCGACGGTTTGCTGCCCGCCATGGGGCATGCGTTCTTCTCCCTCAGCGTAGGCGTGGGTTCGATCATGATCTACGGCGCTTACATGCCGAAAGACTCGTCGATTTCAGGCACCGTCGTCGGAGTAGCGCTGCTCGATACCTTTGTTTCTCTCGTGGCCGGCCTGGCGTTGTTTCCAATAGTGTTTGCTGCCGGCCTGAATCCGAGTGAAGGCCCTGGCCTGATGTTCGTCAGCCTGCCATTTGCCTTTGGCAACGTAGCGTTTGGCCAGTTGATGGGCGTAGTGTTCTTCGTGCTTGTAGCGATTGCGGCCTGGAGTTCGGCGATTTCGTTGCTGGAGCCGATGGTGGCTTACCTGGTTGAGCGTACTAAAGTCAGTCGCGCCTGGGTGACGTTCTGGCTGGCATTCACATGCTGGTTCGTCGGTCTTGGGACTGTGTTTTCCTTCAATATCTGGAAGGAAGCCAAGTTTTTCGTGAACGAAGGCGGGATGTTCCATCTCTATCAATGGGGTGCGGCCGGCGGCCTGGATTTCTTTGGCGTGATCGATTTCTTCACTTCGCGGATCATGCTGCCTCTCGGTGGTTTGTGTTTCGTGGTGTTTGCGGGCTGGGTGATGGGGCGTGAAGCGGTGCGCGACGAGTTGTCGATCCGCAGCCCCATGCTGTTCAATCTGTCCCTGTTTTTGATGCGCTATGTAGCGCCCATCGGCATTCTCGTAGTGTTTGCCGCCCAGCTGTGGAAGTGACGCTGACATGACGACACACATTCAACGTTCGGCCCTGCTGCCGTATCCGGCGCAAGCGCTGTATGACCTGGTCAATGACGTGGCGCGTTACCCGGAGTTTCTGCCGTGGTGCTCGTCGGCCGAAGTCCTGGAAAGCTCTATCGAGCACATGCGTGCAAGCGTTGGTGTGGCCAAAGGTGGTCTCAGCCAGCATTTCGTAACGCGCAACACGCTGGTGCCCGGGCAATCGATCGAAATGAATCTCGAGGAAGGTCCGTTCACTCAGTTGCACGGCATCTGGGTGTTCAAGGCGTTGACCGACAAGGCCTGCAAGATCAGCCTGGACCTTTCGTTCGACTATGCAGGGCCGATTGTCCGCGCAACGTTGGGGCCATTGTTCAATCAGGCGGCCAATACGCTGGTGGATGCATTCTGCCAGCGCGCCAAGCAGATGCATGGTTGAGGTCGTGATCGAAGTCGAGGTGGTGTATGCCGCCGTTGATCGTCAGGTGCTTCTAAGTGTGACCGTGCCAGCGGGGACGACAGTGCGGGCGGCTTTGCTGGCGTCGGGGGTAGATCGCGAGTTTCCTGAGCTGGACCTGGCTGAATGCCCTGTGGGGATATTCGGCAAGGTGGTCATCGATCCTGATACTCGTCAGCTACAGGCGGGGGATCGCATCGAGATTTATCGACCGCTGCTGGCCGATCCGAAAGAGGTTCGCCGGCTTCGTGCCGCCAAGGCTGCCGAGGCCAAAGCGCGGAATCAGTGATGTGCCAAACGGCAGACAATAAAAAACCCGGACATTCCGGGTTTTTTATTGCGTCGCAAATTATTGCGGCGAGGTTTCCAGCGGTTCTGGCGTCGGGACCGGTACGGTTTCTACGCCGTCTACGTCCTTCTGGATCTGATCCAGCAACGAACCCGGCTTGACCGGTTTTTCCGGTTTCGGCTTCTCGGCGTTTTCTGCAGGTGCGGTCACGGTAGTGCCGCTGTCCTTGCCGAGAATGGCTTCGTCCCGGCTCACGCCTGGCATGAAATCACCGGAGAGGCTGACAAGTTGGTCATTTGGGTTGAAGATAACGCTAATGCGTTCCTGTTGGCGTTCACCGCCACCCGGTTGCAGGCTATACAGATAATCCCAGCGATCGGCATGGAACGTGTCGGTCAGCAGAGGGTTGCCCATGATAAACCGTACTTGCCGACGGGTCATTCCCGGGCGTAACTGGTCTATCATGTCCTGCGTGACGACATTGCCCTGCTGGATGTCGATTTTGTAAACCCCGGGGAATGAACAACCGGCGAGTGCGAGCAGTCCCACAAAGGTGAAACTGGTTAGCAAGAGCTTGGTGTTTTGCATCGGTGGGCGACTTCCACTATCTTGGCTGGGACAACGTAAACGCCGATCATACCCGCATTAAGAGAAGCTGCGAAGCAGCATCGCGAGAAAGCTGACCATGGTTGAAAATAGCGAACTACGCAAAGCCGGCCTCAAAGTGACCCTTCCACGGGGCAAGATTCTGCAAATGCTCGATTCCGCCGAGCAACGCCACATGAGTGCCGAGGATGTTTACAAGGCGCTGATGGAGGCTGGTGAGGACGTCGGTCTGGCCACGGTTTACCGTGTACTGACCCAGTTCGAGGCAGCTGGCCTTGTGGTGCGGCACAACTTCGACGGAGGCCATGCGGTCTTCGAGCTGGACGACGGCAAGCATCACGACCATATGGTCAACGTCGAGACCAGTGAAGTGATCGAATTCTTCGACGAAGAAATCGAGCGCCTGCAGAAAGCGATCGTCGACAAGTATGGCTTCGAGATGGTTGATCACAATCTTGTGCTGTACGTGCGCAAGAAAAAGTAAGCATGTCGCGCGAACTTCAGGTTCGCGAAACGAGCGAAGGCGACCCTAGGGTCGCCTTCGTGCTTTCTGCCGGCCTTAGATGTTTTGCGGCCTTCGCTGGTTGGCACTCGGCCTCCTGTAGGCGCCGGCTTGCTGGCGATGGTCGTTAACGATAACGCGCAGGATCTGATTAAACGCGGCGCATCCATCGCCAGCAAGCCGGCTCCTGCATGTCTCGCGTGCGAAGCTTAGATTTTTGCGGTAACGACCATTTTTTTCGCGTGGGCCAGGGATTCCTTGGTCAAGTCGATGCCGCCCAGCATCCGTGCGACTTCTTCGACGCGATCATTCTTGCTGAGCTTGGAGACGGCCGTGTGGGTCGCATCCTCGCCACGCACCTTGTGCACAAATAGATGCTGATGACCCTGCGCCGCCACTTGTGGCAAGTGAGTCACCGTCAACACCTGCCCGCGCTCGCCAAGGCGACGCAGCAGTTGGCCGACAATCTCCGCAGTCGGTCCGCCGATACCCACGTCCACTTCGTCGAATACCAGTGTCGGTACGCGTGAGGTCTGCGCGGTGATCACCTGAATCGCGAGGCTGATCCGCGAGAGCTCGCCGCCCGAGGCTACTTTTGCCAAGGCTTTCAAGGGCTGGCCGGGGTTGGCGCTCACCAGCAGCTCTACCTGTTCGAGCCCGTTGGGTAGCAACTCATCGCTGCTGTTGGGGCGCAGTTCGATGGTGAAGCGACCTCCGGGCATGCCCAGTCGCTGAATTTCCTGCTCCACGGCGCTGGCCAGACTGCTGGAGGCTTGATGGCGCAGGTCGCTGAGTTCTCGAGCCTTCTCCTGGTAATGGCGAGCATAGGACGCCAGCTCATCGCTCAGTCGTTCGATGGATTCGTCGTTCGCATTCAACGTTTCGATTTCATCCAGCAACCGCTGCTGCATCTCGGCCACTTCGGTGGGCTGGATGCGGTGTTTGCGCGCCATGGTGTAGATCGCATCGAGGCGTTCTTCCAGGTGTTGAAGACGCGCCGGGTCCGCATCGAAGTTGTCGAGAAAGCGATTCAGCTCGCCCACGGCTTCTTCAACCTGGATCTGTGCACTGGTCAGCAAGCTGCTGGCTTCGCCCAGCGCGCCAATCGAGTTGTTTACGCTCGACAGGCGATTAAGGCTGGCGGTCAGGGCATTCAGGACATTGCCGGAATCACTTTCGCTGCACTGCTCGACCACTTGTCGGCAGATGCCCAGCAGGGTTTCGGCGTTGGTCAGGTTCTTGTGTTCCTGCTCCAACTGCTCCAGTTCGTTTTCGCCGAGGCCGAGGTTTTCCAGCTCTTCGAGTTGATAGCTCAGCAATTGATGGCGTGCGCGCTGCTCATCGCCGGAGTTGGACAGGCGCTCCAGCTCCTGACGGGTCTGGCGCCAGCGCTGGGCGGCAAGCTGAACCTGACGGGCAAGGTCGGTGGCACCGGCATACTCGTCGAGCAGGCGTCGGTGAGTGTCGGTCTTGAGCAGGGATTGGTGTTCGTGCTGGCTGTGGATATCAATCAGTAGTTCGCCCAGGGACTTGAGATCACCGAGCGGGCAGGGCGTGCCGTTGATATAGCCGCGCGAACGTCCTTCGGCAGTGATCACCCGGCGAAGGATGCATGGGCCATCGCTTTCGAGGTCGCGCTCGGCCAGCCAGGCACTGGCTTCAGGAATGTCGACCAGGTCGAAGGTGGCCAGGATGTCGGCCTTGTCGGCACCGGGGCGGACGACGCCACTGTCGGCGCGATCGCCCAGGGTCAGGCCCAGGGCGTCGAGCATGATCGACTTCCCGGCGCCGGTTTCACCCGTGATCACGCTCATCCCGCGATCGAGTTCGAGATCGAGATGTTCGACGATGGCGTAGTTGTGTACGGACAGGTGCACCAGCATAAAGGCCGCTCCCAGGCTTTAGGTCTGGTTATTTATACAGTGTTTTATTTGCGCCTGACAATGCCCTCGCTTAGCTCGATTTGCTTGATCCGACGAAATCGTTAGCCCATTGAGGAATGACAATGCAGCTGTTTTTTGTAGGGTTAATCATAACGAGCCCCTTGAAGCTGATTTTTGCGGCCCCATATACCGGGACAGAAGCGCGAGTTGAGCTCGCGGACGAAATTGAAAGGAGAAATCTATGGCTGACGAACAGACAGTGGATACGCAAAATCTAGACGCCGATCAGGCTGCCCAGGACTCGGGTGGTGATCTGGCGGCCCGTGTACAAGTGCTCGAAGAGCAACTGGCTGGCGCCCAGGATCAGGCTTTGCGTGTAGCAGCTGATCTGCAGAACGTCCGCCGCCGCGCCGAGCAGGATGTAGAAAAAGCGCACAAATTCGCCCTGGAAAAATTCGCAGGCGATTTGCTGCCGATCATCGACAGCCTGGAGCGTGGCCTGGAGTTGTCCAGCCCGGACGACGAAAGCATCCGTCCAATGCGCGAAGGCATCGAGCTGACCCTGAAAATGTTCCAGGACACCCTGAAGCGTTATCAGCTGGAGGCGATCGATCCGCATGGAGAACCGTTCAACGCCGTTCAACATCAGGCAATGGCCATGCAGGAAAGCGCCGACGTCGAGCCGAACAGCGTGCTCAAGGTGTTCCAGAAGGGCTATCAGCTCAACGGTCGTCTGCTGCGCCCGGCCATGGTCGTGGTCAGCAAGGCCCCTGCGCCAGTTTCGCCTTCTATTGACGAGCAGGCTTGAAATTAGCCGCAAGGCCCCCATTTAGAAGTCAAGCGTTTAAGTGCTACCGCAGTTAGCCACCACTGCTGCGGCAACCAAATCCAAAGTTTCGGGAGAGTGAACATGGGCAAAATTATCGGTATCGACCTGGGGACTACCAACTCCTGCGTCTCCGTGCTTGAAAACGGCGTAGCCAAAGTAATCGAAAACGCTGAAGGCGCGCGTACCACGCCGTCGATCATCGCTTACGCGAACGATGGCGAAATTCTCGTTGGCCAGTCGGCCAAGCGTCAGGCTGTGACCAATCCGCACAACACCCTGTATGCGGTGAAGCGTCTGATCGGTCGTAAGTTCGACGAAGAAGTCGTACAGAAAGACATCAAGATGGTCCCTTACAAAATCGCCAAGGCTGACAATGGCGACGCGTGGGTAGAAGTCAACGGCCAGAAAATGTCGCCGCCACAAATCTCGGCTGAAATTCTGAAGAAAATGAAGAAGACCGCCGAAGACTACCTCGGCGAGCCAGTGACCGAAGCGGTGATCACCGTTCCGGCCTACTTCAACGACAGCCAGCGTCAGGCGACCAAAGACGCCGGCCGCATCGCGGGCCTGGACGTTAAACGTATCATCAACGAACCGACCGCAGCCGCTCTGGCTTACGGTATGGACAAGGCGAAAGGCGATCACACCGTGATCGTTTACGACTTGGGCGGCGGTACTTTCGACGTTTCCGTGATCGAAATCGCTGAAGTCGATGGCGAGCACCAGTTCGAAGTATTGGCCACCAACGGTGACACGTTCCTGGGCGGTGAAGACTTTGACATTCGTCTGATCGACTACCTCGTCGACGAATTCAAGAAAGAAAGCGGCATGAACCTCAAGGGTGATCCGCTGGCCATGCAGCGCCTGAAAGAAGCCGCTGAAAAAGCCAAGATCGAACTGTCCTCGAGCATGTCGACCGACGTGAACCTGCCGTACATCACTGCAGACGCCACCGGTCCTAAGCACTTGAACGTGAAAATCTCCCGCGCCAAGCTCGAAGCGCTGGTAGAAGACCTGGTTCAACGCACCATCGAACCTTGCCGCATCGCTCTGAAAGACTCCGGCATCGACGTTGGCGCCATCAACGACGTGATCCTGGTCGGCGGTCAGACCCGTATGCCACTGGTTCAGAAGCTGGTGACCGAGTTCTTCGGCAAAGAAGCACGTAAAGACGTGAACCCGGACGAAGCCGTTGCCATGGGTGCTGCCATCCAGGGCGCCGTATTGGCCGGTGACGTGAAAGACGTTCTGCTGCTCGACGTCAGCCCGCTGACCCTGGGTATCGAAACCATGGGTGGCGTGATGACCGCGCTGATCGAGAAAAACACCACGATTCCTACCAAGAAATCGCAAGTGTTCTCGACTGCCGACGACAACCAGGGCGCCGTGACCATTCACGTGCTGCAAGGCGAGCGTAAGCAAGCCGCTCAGAACAAGTCCCTGGGCAAGTTCGACCTGGCCGAGATTCCACCAGCACCACGTGGCGTGCCACAAATCGAAGTGACCTTCGACATCGACGCCAACGGCATCCTGCACGTCGGCGCGAAAGACAAGGCTACCGGCAAGACTCAGTCGATCGTGATCAAGGCCAACTCCGGTCTGTCCGAGGAAGAGATTCAGCAGATGATTCGCGATGCTGAAGCCAATGCCGAGGAAGACAGCAAGTTCGAAGCGCTGGCAGCAGCCCGCAACCAGGGCGATGCACTGGTTCACTCGACTCGCAAAATGGTCGCAGACGCTGGCGATAAAGTGACTGCTGAAGAGAAGACTGCAATCGAAGCTGCCGTGGTTGCCCTGGAAGCCGCCGTCAAAGGCGACGACAAGGCTGCCATCGAAGCCAAGGTTGAAGAGCTGTCGAAAGTCTCCGCTCCAGTGGCGCAGAAGATGTACGCCGAACAGGCCCAGCCTGCTGAAGGCGCTGCACCGCAAGGCGAATCGGCTGAGAAGGCTGACGATGTTGTCGATGCCGAGTTCGAAGAAGTCAAAGACCACAAGTAAGTTAGTGGTCGCCCGGTTGACTGCCTTAAGGCGGTGACTGGTAGGATGTCGCCGCGCGGGAGCTTGCTCCCGCGTTGGCGTGTCTGGAGTACACGAATTTTTACAGCATGCGACAGCGTTCGTGTGTTGGCGGTATGGCCGAAGATGCTCCTGCTTTTCGAGCCGACAGTACTGCAATGAATCAAAGACCAGGATCGTTGAATTGACGTGAGTTGGGTCCGGGCCTGTATTGGGGCTCAACGAGTTTGACGAGGCTCAGGAGAGGTTTGTCGAACGTCCTTAAGAGTGCAAAGACTTATGGCAAAGCGTGACTATTACGAAGTATTGGGTGTTGAGCGTGGCTCGAGCGAAGCGGACCTGAAGAAGGCCTACCGTCGCTTGGCGATGAAGCACCACCCGGACCGTAATCCCGATGACAAAGCGTCGGAAGAGATGTTCAAAGAGGCCAATGAGGCCTACGAAGTGCTGTCCGATTCCAGCAAGCGCGCGGCGTACGACCAGTATGGTCATGCCGGTGTCGACCCAAGCATGGGTGGCGGCGGTGCCGGGTTTGGCGGTCAGAATTTCTCCGACATCTTTGGCGATGTCTTCAGTGATTTCTTCGGTGGCGGTCGCGGCGGTGCTCGTGGCGGCGCCCAGCGCGGCAGCGACCTGCGTTACACCCTGGAGCTGAATCTGGAAGAAGCGGTGCGCGGTACCACCGTTAACATCCGCGTTCCGACACTGGTCAACTGCAAGCCATGCGATGGCTCGGGTGCCAAGAAAGGCTCCTCGCCGGTCACCTGCCCGACGTGCGGCGGTATCGGTCAGGTCCGCATGCAGCAAGGTTTCTTCTCGGTGCAGCAGACCTGTCCGCGCTGCCATGGTCAGGGCAAGATCATTTCCGATCCGTGCACTTCCTGCAACGGTGACGGTCGCGTTGAAGAGTACAAAACACTTTCCGTGAAAGTGCCGGCCGGTGTCGACACGGGTGATCGCATTCGTCTGTCCGGCGAAGGCGAGGCGGGTGCTCAGGGCGGTCCGACTGGCGACCTGTACGTGGTGATCAATGTGCGCGAGCACGCGATCTTCCAGCGCGATGGCAAGCACCTGTTCTGCGAAGTGCCGATCAGCTTCGTCGATGCGGCGCTGGGTGGCGAGCTGGAGATTCCGACCCTCGATGGGCGGGTCAAACTGAAAATCCCAGAAGGGACTCAGACCGGCAAACAATTCCGTGTGCGCGGCAAAGGTGTTGCGCCCGTGCGTGGTGGCGGTGCCGGCGACCTGATGTGTCGTGTGGCGGTCGAAACCCCGGTCAACCTGGGGCGTCGTCAGCGCGAATTGCTGGAAGAGTTCCGCAGTTCTCTGGCGGACGATAACAGCCATTCGCCGAAAACCACCGGTTGGTTCGAAGGTGTGAAGCGCTTCTTTGGCGACCTGTAAGGAGTGAGCATGCGACGTATAGCTGTGATGGGCGCTGCTGGCCGCATGGGCAAAATCCTGGTTGAGGCCGTGCAGCAGCGCGCGCCGCTGACCGGCCTGACCGCTGCCATCGTGCGCCCCGGCAGCACGCTGATTGGTGTGGATGCCGGTGAGCTGGCTTCGTTGGGGCGTATCGGCGTACCGCTGTCCAGTCATGTGGAAGCGGTGGCTGAAGAGTTCGATGTGTTGATCGACTTCACGCTCCCGGAAGTCATGCTGAAAAATCTGGCGTTCTGCCGTAAGGCAGGCAAGGCCATGGTGATCGGCACGACCGGTCTGGACGCTGTGCAGAAGCAGTTGCTGGTCGAGGCGGGCAAGGACATTCCTATCGTGTTCGCGGCCAACTTCAGTGTCGGTGTAAACCTGTCGCTGAAGCTGCTCGACATGGCTGCTCGTGTGTTGGGCGATGATGCGGATATCGAAATCATCGAGGCTCACCATCGGCACAAGATCGATGCACCTTCAGGCACGGCCCTGCGCATGGGTGAAGTGATTGCCAGTGCGCTGGATCGTGATTTGCAGAAGGTGGCGGTCTACGGGCGTGAAGGTCACACCGGTGCGCGTGAGCGTGAAACGATCGGTTTTGCGACTGTGCGCGGCGGGGATGTGGTGGGTGATCACACAGTGCTGTTCGCCTGTGAGGGCGAACGCCTCGAAATCACGCACAAGGCGTCGAGTCGCATGACGTTCGCCAAGGGCGCGGTGCGTGCGGCGTTGTGGCTGGACGGTCGCGAGCCTGGTCTTTACGACATGCAAGACGTGCTTGACCTGCGTTAAGATGCACCCGAAACCGGGTTCCAGCCCAGCGTTGGACCCGGTTTTATTACGCCAAGCGACGTCCTGTGGCATTCTCCGGCCTTTAAGGCTCATTGGCGGTAGACCAAAAATGCCTTTTTCTGTAAGCTACAGCTTTAGTGTGTCCACTAAAAGCGCGCAGAATAATTCAGTGAAGAAGCGGGGTGACGTGTCCATACGTCACTCCGCTTTTTTACAACCTGCGATCGCCCTTTCAGGCTTTATTTACGGGAGGTCTTCTTGACTAAGCCAGCCATACTCGCCCTTGCTGATGGCAGCATTTTTCGCGGCGAAGCCATTGGAGCCGACGGTCAAACCGTTGGTGAGGTGGTGTTTAACACCGCAATGACCGGCTATCAGGAAATCCTTACCGATCCTTCCTACGCCCAACAGATCGTTACCCTGACTTACCCGCACATCGGCAACACCGGCACCACGCCGGAAGACGCCGAGTCCGACCGCGTCTGGTCGGCTGGCTTGGTTATCCGCGACCTGCCGCTGGTTGCGAGCAACTGGCGTAACACGATGTCCCTGTCCGACTACCTGCAAGCCAACAACGTTGTGGCCATCGCCGGTATCGACACCCGCCGCCTGACGCGCATCCTGCGTGAAAAAGGCGCGCAGAACGGCTGCATCATGGCCGGTGACAACATTTCCGAAGAAGCCGCCATCGCCGCCGCTCAGGGTTTCCCTGGCCTCAAAGGCATGGACCTGGCGAAAGTCGTCAGCACCACGGAGAAGTACGAGTGGCGTTCGACTGTCTGGGATTTGAAAACCGACAGTCACGCGACTATCGAAGCCTCCGAGCTGCCGTACCACGTGGTTGCCTACGACTACGGCGTCAAGCTGAACATCCTGCGCATGCTGGTCGAGCGCGGTTGCCGCGTGACCGTGGTGCCGGCTCAAACGCCTGCTGCTGACGTGCTGGCGATGAAACCGGACGGCGTGTTCCTGTCCAACGGCCCTGGCGATCCGGAGCCTTGCGACTACGCGATCCAGGCGATCAAGGATGTGCTGGAAACCGAGATTCCGGTCTTCGGTATCTGCCTCGGTCACCAACTGCTGGCCCTGGCCTCCGGCGCCAAGACCCTGAAAATGGGGCACGGCCACCACGGTGCCAACCACCCGGTCCAGGATCTGGACAGCGGTGTGGTGATGATCACCAGCCAGAACCACGGTTTTGCGGTAGACGAAGCGACCCTGCCAGCCAACGTTCGCGCGATTCACAAATCGCTGTTCGACGGCACCCTGCAAGGTATCGAGCGTACCGACAAGAGCGCCTTCAGCTTCCAGGGTCACCCTGAAGCCAGCCCTGGCCCGAACGACGTAGCACCACTGTTCGATCGCTTCATCAACGAAATGGCCAAGCGACGCTGATCGCTCGCTTTGATGCAGCAAAGCCTGAGGGTGGTCCCGACACCGGCGACCCTCAGGCTTCACAGATTGAACAAGACGGCTTGCCGACTGACCTGCGGATTTGAGTGACAAACCCATGCCAAAACGTACAGACATTAAAAGCATCCTGATTCTCGGCGCTGGCCCGATCGTTATCGGCCAGGCCTGCGAATTCGACTACTCCGGCGCCCAGGCCTGCAAAGCCCTGCGCGAAGAGGGTTACCGCGTCATCCTGGTGAACTCCAACCCAGCGACCATCATGACCGACCCGGACATGGCCGACGCCACCTACATCGAACCGATCAAATGGCAGACCGTTGCCAAGATCATCGAGAAAGAGCGTCCGGACGCGCTGCTGCCAACCATGGGTGGCCAGACCGCCCTGAACTGCGCCCTGGATCTGGAGCGCGAAGGCGTCTTGGAGAAGTTCGGCGTAGAAATGATCGGTGCCAACGCCGACACCATCGACAAGGCTGAAGACCGTTCGCGCTTCGACAAGGCAATGAAGTCCATCGGCCTGGATTGCCCGCGTTCGGGTATCGCCCACAGCATGGAAGAAGCCAACGCAGTGCTCGAGAAGCTGGGCTTCCCGTGCATCATCCGTCCGTCCTTCACCATGGGTGGTACAGGTGGCGGTATCGCTTACAACCGTGAAGAGTTCGAAGAAATCTGCGCCCGTGGCCTGGATCTTTCGCCAACCAAAGAACTGCTGATCGACGAATCCCTGATTGGCTGGAAAGAGTACGAGATGGAGGTTGTCCGCGATAAGAAGGACAACTGCATCATCGTCTGCTCCATTGAAAACTTTGACCCGATGGGCGTGCACACTGGTGACTCGATCACTGTTGCGCCGGCACAGACCCTGACGGACAAGGAATACCAGATCATGCGTAACGCCTCCCTGGCGGTACTGCGCGAGATCGGCGTGGAAACCGGTGGTTCCAACGTCCAGTTCGGCATCTGCCCGGACACTGGTCGCATGGTGGTCATCGAGATGAACCCGCGGGTATCCCGTTCCTCGGCTCTGGCTTCGAAAGCCACCGGTTTCCCGATTGCACGTATCGCTGCAAAGCTGGCGATCGGCTATACCTTGGACGAGCTGCAGAACGAAATCACCGGGGGCGCTACTCCGGCGTCGTTCGAGCCGTCGATCGACTACGTCGTCACCAAGCTGCCGCGTTTCGCCTTCGAGAAATTCCCGAAAGCCGACGCACGCCTGACCACTCAAATGAAGTCGGTCGGTGAAGTCATGGCCATCGGCCGGACCTTCCAGGAATCCCTGCAGAAAGCCCTGCGCGGTCTGGAAGTTGGCGTTTGCGGCCTCGACGAGAAGCTCGATCTGAGCAATCCGGAAAGCATGAGCATCCTCAAGCGCGAACTGACCGTGCCGGGCGCCGAGCGCATCTGGTACGTGGCTGACGCATTCCGCGCCGGACTGTCGGTCGAAGACATCTTCGGCATGAACATGATCGACCCGTGGTTCCTGGTACAGATCGAAGATCTGATCAAGGAAGAAGAGAAGGTCAAGACCCTGGGTCTGACCAGCATAGACCGCGACCTGATGTTCAAGCTCAAGCGCAAAGGCTTCTCGGACATGCGTCTGGCCAAGCTGCTGGGCGTGACCGAAAAAGCTTTGCGTCGCCACCGTCACAAGCTGGAGATCTTCCCGGTCTACAAGCGCGTTGACACCTGCGCGGCCGAGTTCGCCACCGACACCGCCTACATGTACTCGACTTACGAGGAAGAGTGCGAAGCAGCGCCGTCGGGCCGCGACAAGATCATTATCCTTGGCGGCGGTCCAAACCGTATCGGCCAGGGCATCGAGTTCGACTACTGCTGCGTACATGCGGCACTGGCCCTGCGCGAAGACGGTTACGAGACCATCATGGTCAACTGCAACCCGGAGACCGTTTCCACCGACTACGACACCTCCGATCGCCTGTACTTCGAGCCAGTGACTCTGGAAGACGTGCTGGAAATCTGCCGGGTCGAGAAGCCGAAAGGCGTGATCGTCCAGTACGGCGGCCAGACCCCGCTGAAACTGGCTCGCGCCCTGGAAGAAGCGGGCGTGCCGATCATCGGCACCAGCCCTGACGCCATCGACCGTGCCGAAGACCGTGAGCGCTTCCAACAGATGGTTGAGCGTCTGAACCTGCGTCAGCCGCCAAACGCCACCGTGCGCAGCGAAGACGAAGCGATTCGTGCCGCTGCCAAGATCGGTTACCCGCTGGTGGTGCGTCCGTCCTACGTACTGGGCGGTCGTGCGATGGAAATCGTCTACGAAGAAGAAGAGCTCAAGCGCTACCTGCGTGACGCAGTGAAAGTGTCCAACGACAGCCCGGTGCTGCTCGACCACTTCCTCAACTGCGCCATCGAAATGGACGTGGATGCGGTCTGCGACGGCACCGACGTGGTGATCGGCGCGATCATGCAGCACATCGAGCAGGCTGGCGTTCACTCCGGTGACTCCGCGTGCTCCCTGCCGCCGTACTCGCTGCCTGCCCACATCCAGGACGAGATGCGCGAACAGGTCAAGAAGATGGCCCTGGAACTGGGCGTGGTCGGCCTGATGAACGTTCAGTTGGCGCTGCAAGGCGAAGACATCTACGTCATCGAAGTCAACCCGCGCGCTTCTCGTACCGTGCCGTTCGTGTCCAAGTGCATCGGTGTTTCCCTGGCGATGATCGCAGCGCGCGTCATGGCCGGTAAAACCCTGAAGGAAATCGGCTTCACCAAGGAAATCATTCCGAACTTCTACAGCGTGAAAGAGGCGGTGTTCCCATTCGCCAAATTCCCTGGCGTGGACCCTATCCTCGGCCCAGAGATGAAGTCCACCGGTGAAGTGATGGGCGTGGGCGACACCTTCGGCGAAGCATTTGCCAAAGCTCAAATGGGTGCCAGCGAAGTGCTGCCGACCGGCGGTACCGCGTTCATCAGCGTGCGTGACGACGACAAGCCACTGGTTGCAGGCGTGGCCCGTGATCTGATCAACTTGGGCTTCGAAGTGGTCGCCACTGCCGGTACTGCCAAGCTGATCGAAGCCGCAGGCCTGAAAGTGCGTCGTGTGAACAAGGTGACCGAGGGGCGTCCGCACGTGGTCGACATGATCAAGAATGACGAAGTCACTCTGATCATCAACACCACCGAAGGTCGTCAGTCGATCGCTGATTCCTACTCCATTCGTCGTAATGCCTTGCAGCACAAGATCTACTGCACCACCACCATTGCTGCTGGCGAAGCTATCTGCGAAGCGCTGAAGTTCGGTCCCGAGAAGACCGTGCGCCGCTTGCAGGATCTACACGCAGGATTGAAGGCATGATCAAATACCCAATGACCGTCAAGGGCGCTAAAGCCCTGGAAGAAGAACACGCTCATCTGACCAAGGTCGTTCGTCCGAAACTCAGTCAGGACATCGGTACGGCCCGCGAGTTGGGTGACTTGAAGGAAAACGCCGAGTACCACGCTGCCCGCGAGCAGCAAGGTATGGTCGAGGCGCGGATTCGTGACATCGAAGGCCGGATTCAGAATCAGGTCATCATCGACGTCACGACCATTCCTCACACCGGCAAAGTGATCTTCGGCACCACCGTTGAAATCGCCAACGTCGAAACGGATGAGCGCGTCACTTACCACATCGTGGGTGAGGATGAGGCTGACTTCAAACTCGGCAAGATTTCGGTAGGTTCGCCATTGGCCCGCGCCTTGATTGCCAAGGAAGAGGGTGATGTGGTCGCCGTGAAAACGCCAGGTGGCGTTATCGAGTACGAGATTGTCGAAGTTCGCCACATCTAACCGCAGGCGCCCGTTTCGTGCGGGCGCGATGCTTTGGCAGCTGACTCAGATGTTGTGGGTCGGTGGCCTGTGGCTGTTGCATATCGGTCTGCTGCCGGTGCTGGGCCGAATTGGCCTGGCGCCGCTGCTGATCGACGAAATTGCAGGCATGCTGAACTCGCTGATGGTGGGGTTCGCCGCAGCGTGCGTGATTTTTCAGGCTTTGGTGCTGGTTCAGGCCGAGGGCCTTGCCAGTCTATGGCGCGATATTCGTGGGCAACTGCTGATGATGGCGCTGTATGCGTGCGCGATGTATGTCGCGGTGCGTGTCGGTTGGCCGGATGCGGTGCGTTGGCAGGTGTTCAGTTATCTGGTTCTGGGTTTTTCCGGGTTGGTGCTGGTGTTGCAGCCCGTGCCGGGATGGAGTGGCAGGGTGCGCGAAGCACACCCTTGACCCTTGCCATCATTTGAAGCGATGGACGTTCGACAGCTGCTTGTTGACGCTGAAGTTCTTGCGGTAAATCAGTGCCATCTTGCCGATGACCTGAACCAGATCCGCTTTGCCGGCCTTGCAGAGCTCTGCAATGGACGCCAGGCGCGATTCGCGATCGAGGATGTTGAGCTTGATTTTAATCAGCTCGTGATCCGCCAAAGCGCGTTCAAGTTCGGCTAACACACCTTCAGTCAAACCGTTGTCAGCCACAATCAACACTGGTTTCAGATGGTGGCCAATGGATTTGTACTGTTTCTTCTGCTCTTGAGTGAGCGGCATAATCTGACCCTTTAGTCTGGATTCTGTAAAATGGCGGCCATTTTACCCGAGGGTTCGTGGATCCGCCCAATTAATCACGACCCTTATCATCGAGGTGCCCAATGGCGCGTTCCAAGACAAGCCTTGGTTGGCTGAAAAGACATGTCAATGATCCCTATGTGAAGCAGGCGCAGAAGGATGGTTACCGCTCGCGTGCGAGTTACAAGCTTCTGGAGGTCCAGGAGAAATACAAACTGATCCGTCCGGGTATGAGCGTTGTCGACCTGGGGGCGGCGCCTGGCGGCTGGTCGCAGGTCACTAGTCGGCTGATCGGCGGTCAGGGGCGTCTGATCGCCTCGGACATCCTGGAAATGGACAGCATTCCGGACGTGACTTTCATCCAGGGTGACTTCACCCAGGACGAAGTGCTCGCTCAGATCCTTGAAGCCGTGGGTAATTCGCAGGTGGACCTTGTGATTTCCGATATGGCCCCCAATATGAGTGGTACGCCTGAGGTGGACATGCCAAAAGCCATGTTTCTATGTGAGCTGGCGCTTGATCTGGCGGCTCGGATACTCAAGCCGGGTGGTAATTTCGTGATCAAGGTGTTTCAGGGCGAAGGGTTTGATGCTTATGTGAA
Organism: Pseudomonas sp. SJZ080; assembly: GCF_007828295.1. NCBI lineage: Bacteria > Pseudomonadati > Pseudomonadota > Gammaproteobacteria > Pseudomonadales > Pseudomonadaceae > Pseudomonas > Pseudomonas sp. SJZ080. The sequence continues at coordinate 440,425 of NZ_VIUK01000003.1, read as the reverse complement.
GGACGCTCGTCAGAAATTCGACAAGGTCCAGATGATCAAGCCGGACTCGTCCCGTGGCAGTTCCCGCGAGCAATACATGCTGGCTTGGGGCTACCGCGGCCGTAGTGAGTAAATCGAGGTTTTTTTGCGGGTCGATAGGATTTTCGTATTTCGTCCCGTGAGCATTAGCGAATATTGTGTAGAAAGTGTTTCACAAAGGGTTACAGACGGCGCCTGCCAGAGCCGTAGGTAATGTAGTAAGTTAGGCCGGTGAATATCATGCGAAGCGCGCGCCATTAGCGGAGCTTGCTTCAGAGGGTAGTTAATTGAACGATATGGCAAAGAATCTGATCCTGTGGTTGATCATCGCGGCTGTCCTGGTGACGGTGATGAACAACTTCTCCAGCCCTAACGAGCCGCAGACCCTCAACTATTCCGACTTCATCCAGCAGGTCAAGGATGGCAAGGTCGAGCGCGTAGCCGTTGATGGCTATGTGATTACCGGTAAGCGCAACGATGGCGACAGCTTCAAGACCATCCGTCCCGCTATCCAGGACAACGGTCTGATCGGCGACCTCGTGGACAACCACGTGGTAGTCGAAGGCAAGCAACCTGAGCAGCAAAGCATCTGGACTCAACTCCTGGTCGCGAGCTTCCCGATCCTGGTGATCATTGCCGTGTTCATGTTCTTCATGCGCCAGATGCAGGGCGGCGCCGGAGGCAAGGGCGGGCCGATGAGCTTCGGCAAGAGCAAGGCGCGCCTGCTCTCCGAAGATCAGGTGAAAACCACTCTGGCTGACGTTGCCGGTTGCGACGAAGCGAAGGAAGAAGTCGGCGAACTGGTCGAATTCCTTCGTGATCCGGGCAAGTTCCAGCGTCTGGGTGGTCGCATTCCCCGTGGCGTGCTGATGGTCGGTCCTCCGGGTACCGGTAAAACCTTGCTGGCCAAGGCGATTGCCGGCGAAGCCAAAGTGCCGTTCTTCACCATTTCCGGTTCCGATTTCGTCGAAATGTTCGTCGGCGTCGGTGCCAGTCGTGTTCGCGACATGTTCGAGCAGGCCAAGAAGCACGCGCCATGCATCATTTTCATCGATGAAATCGACGCCGTCGGTCGCCATCGTGGTGCCGGCATGGGCGGTGGTCATGACGAGCGTGAGCAGACCCTCAACCAGTTGCTGGTAGAGATGGACGGCTTCGAAATGAATGACGGCATCATCGTCATTGCCGCAACCAACCGTCCGGACGTACTTGACCCTGCGTTGCTGCGTCCGGGCCGTTTCGACCGTCAGGTCGTGGTCGGTCTGCCGGATATCCGCGGTCGTGAGCAAATTCTCAAGGTCCACATGCGCAAAGTGCCAATGGGCGACGACGTTGCTCCGGCGGTGATTGCTCGTGGTACGCCTGGCTTCTCCGGTGCTGACCTGGCCAACCTCGTGAACGAGGCGTCGTTGTTCGCTGCCCGTACCGGCAAGCGCATCGTTGAAATGAAAGAGTTCGAGCTGGCCAAAGACAAGATCATGATGGGCGCAGAGCGCAAATCCATGGTCATGTCCGAGAAAGAGAAGCAGAACACCGCTTATCACGAAGCAGGCCATGCCATTGTTGGTCGCGTCGTGCCAGAGCATGATCCGGTCTACAAGGTGTCGATCATCCCGCGCGGTCGTGCGCTGGGTGTGACCATGTTCCTGCCGGAAGAAGATCGTTACAGCCTGTCCAAGCGTGCATTGATCAGCCAGATCTGCTCGCTGTACGGCGGCCGTATCGCAGAAGAAATGACCCTGGGCTTCGACGGTGTGACCACCGGTGCCTCCAACGACATCATGCGTGCCAGCCAGATTGCGCGGAACATGGTGACCAAGTGGGGTCTTTCGGAAAAACTCGGTCCGTTGATGTATGCCGAAGAAGAGGGCGAAGTGTTTCTCGGTCGCGGCGGCGGTGGTCAGAGTGCAAGTTTCTCCGGTGAGACAGCCAAGCTGATCGACTCCGAAGTACGCAGCATCATTGATCAGTGCTACGGCACGGCCAAACAGATCCTCACGGATAACCGTGACAAGCTCGACGCCATGGCCGATGCCCTGATGAAGTATGAAACGATCGATGCTGATCAGATCGACGACATCATGGCGGGTCGTACGCCTCGCGAACCTCGCGACTGGTCGGGCGGCACCGGTTCTTCCGGAACACCTCCGGCAGTGCAGGATCCGCGTCCGGAAACACCGATCGGCGGTCCGGCTGCTGACGTTTAAGGTTTGAAATGACTTTTGTTCAGTCCTCGACCCGGTTGCCTTGCGGCAACCGGGTTCTTGATTTGGCCCAGACGCATGTCATGGGCATTCTCAATGTCACTCCTGATTCCTTTTCCGACGGCGGCCAATACAGCCAGCTCGATGCGGCCTTGCGCCACGCTGAGGCAATGGTGTTGGCTGGCGCGACGCTGATTGATGTCGGCGGCGAATCGACCCGGCCCGGTGCCAGGGCGGTTTCGCCCCTCGAAGAGCTGGAGCGTGTAGCGCCGATCGTTGAGCGCATCAATCGCGAGCTGGATGTGATCATCTCGGTCGATACCTCTACGCCAGCCGTCATGCGCGAAACTGCGCGGCTGGGGGCGGGTTTGATCAATGACGTCCGCGCGTTGCGCCGAGAAGGCGCACTGGACGCGGCGGCGGACACCGGTTTACCGGTCTGTCTGATGCATATGCTTGGTGAGCCGGGCGACATGCAGGACGATCCGCATTATCAGGACGTGACCAAAGAGGTGGGCGAGTTTCTCGCCGAGCGAATGGCGCAGTGTGCATTGGTCGGAATTCCGGCTGAGCGGATCATTCTGGACCCGGGTTTCGGCTTCGCCAAAAACTTGCAGCACAATCTAAGTTTGTTCAAACATATGGAAGCCCTGCATGTCTTCGGGCGCCCTCTGTTGGTCGGGGTTTCGCGCAAGAGCATGATAGGTCAGGCCTTGAATCGCCCGGTCGGAGAGCGACTGCATGGCAGCTTGGCACTCGCGGCGCTGGCTTCATTCAAGGGTGCGCGTATATTGCGCGTCCATGATGTGGCCGAAACCGTCGATGTGGTGCGAATGATCGCTGCAGTGGAATCAGCCGAATAAGAATGATGGAGTACTTATGACTAAGAAATACTTTGGTACCGACGGGATTCGTGGTCGGGTCGGCGAATATCCGATTACTCCTGAATTCATGCTCAAGCTTGGCTGGGCTGCAGGTATGGCGTTCCGCAAAATGGGCGCCTGCAAGGTGCTGGTGGGTAAGGACACCCGGATCTCCGGGTATATGTTCGAATCGGCGCTCGAGGCCGGGCTGACTTCGGCGGGTGCCGACGTGATGCTCCTGGGCCCGATGCCGACCCCTGCCATCGCTTATCTGACGCGTACTTTCCATGCCGAAGCCGGAATCGTGATCAGCGCTTCACACAATCCTCATGATGACAACGGCATCAAGTTTTTCTCCGGAAAGGGCACCAAGCTGCCTGATGAAGTCGAGCACATGATCGAAGAATTGCTCGACACTCCGATGACCGTTGTGGAGTCGAGCAAGATCGGCAAAGTGTCGCGAATCAATGATGCTTCGGGCCGTTATATCGAGTTTTGCAAGAGCAGCGTGCCGACCGGTACCAGCTTTTCGGGTCTGAAGATCGTGATCGATTGCGCTCACGGTGCGACCTACAAGGTAGCGCCGAGCGTGTTCCGCGAGCTGGGGGCCGACGTTGTCGTGCTTTCTGCACAGCCGAACGGCCTCAATATCAATGACAACTGCGGTTCCACCCATATGGGGCAGTTGCAGGCTGCCGTGCTGGCTGAGCACGCCGACTTGGGGATTGCTTTCGACGGTGATGGCGATCGGGTTCTGATGGTCGATCACACAGGCGCCGTCGTCGATGGTGACGAACTTCTGTTCATCATTGCTCGCGACCTGCATGAGCGTGACCTGTTGAAAGGCGGCGTGGTCGGGACATTGATGAGTAACCTCGGGCTGGAACTGGCCCTCGCGGATCTGTCGATTCCCTTTGTACGTGCGAACGTCGGTGACCGTTACGTGATCGCGGATCTGCTGGAACGCAAATGGCTGGTGGGTGGTGAGAACTCGGGCCATATCGTTTGCTTCAATCACACCACCACCGGTGATGCGATCATTGCAGCGCTGCAGGTGCTGATGGCGTTGAAGACGCGCTCCGAGGGGCTGGCTCAAGCCCGTCAGTCGTTGCGCAAGTGTCCTCAGGTGTTGATCAATGTACGTTTCGGTGGTGGTGCGAGCCCGCTGGATCATCCGTCGGTCAAAGAGGCCAGCGAGCGCGTGACCAAAGCCATGGCGGGCCGTGGGCGCGTGCTGTTGCGCAAGTCCGGTACGGAGCCGTTGGTACGAGTTATGGTCGAAGGCGAGGACGAAACACAGGTTCGCGGCTACGCCGAAGAGCTGGCAAAACTGGTTACTGAAGTTTCTGCCTGAATTCGGCTTGCCAGCCATGATTGTGTTGGGTAACATCTGCGCCCACTTTGACCGACGAGGTACAGCATGCGTCGCCCTATGGTAGCTGGTAACTGGAAGATGCACGGTACCCGCGCCAGCGTCGCTGAGCTGATCAAAGGCTTGCGTGATTTGGCCTTGCCGAGCGGTGTTGATGTAGCGGTATTCCCGTCTTTCTTGCATGTCAATCAAGTGATTGATGGTCTGGAAGGCAAGTCGATCAAGGTCGGCGCGCAGAACGCTGCGGTGGAATCCAAGCAAGGTGCATTGACCGGTGAAGTTGCGCCGAGTCAGTTGGCTGATGAAGGTTGTTCCCTGGTGCTTGTCGGGCATTCCGAACGCCGCCAGATCATCGGCGAGAATGATGAAACACTGATTCGCAAGTTCGCAGCGGCACAGGAATGTGGCTTGATTCCCGTGTTGTGCATAGGGGAAACCCTCGAGCAGCGTGAAGCCGGTAAAACTCTTGAAATTGTCGGGCATCAGCTTGGCAGCGTCATCGAGAAGCTGGGTGTCGGTGTTTTTGCAAAGGCAGTAATCGCTTACGAGCCGGTCTGGGCCATTGGCACCGGGCTGACTGCTTCGCCGCAACAGGCGCAGGATGTGCATGCAGCCATTCGCGCTCAGTTGGCGGCAGAGAATTCTGAAGTTGCACAAGGTGTGCGACTTCTATACGGCGGCAGCGTGAAGGCGGCCAATGCGGTCGAACTGTTCGGCATGCCGGATATCGATGGGGGGCTCATTGGTGGAGCTTCCCTGAATGCAGATGAGTTCGGTGCGATTATTCGCGCCGCGGGAAACTGAAAAAATGCTGGAAACAGTCGTAGTCGTTTTTCATCTGCTGGGTGCATTGGGCGTAGTCGCTCTGGTATTGCTGCAGCAGGGTAAAGGTGCGGATGCTGGCGCGTCTTTCGGAGCAGGTGCTTCAAATACTGTGTTCGGAAGCCAAGGTTCCTCTACCTTTCTTAGTAAGTTTACTGCTATACTTGCCGCCGGTTTCTTCATAACCAGCTTGGGGTTAGGTTACTTTGCTAAAGAGAAGGCTCACCAGCTGACTCAAGTAGGTTTGCCAAACCCGGCAGTGTTGGAAGTTCCAAAGCAACAACCGGCTTCTGATGATGTTCCGGTGCTTCAAGAGCAAAAGTCGGCTACTCCAGCGACTGACGTACCTCCAGCTCAAGAGCAGAAGTAAGAAGGGTTTCAAACGTTGTATTGCCGAGGTGGTGGAATTGGTAGACACGCAACCTTGAGGTGGTTGTGCCCATAGGGTGTAGGGGTTCGAGTCCCCTTCTCGGTACCAATTATCAGGAGAGCCCGCTGTTGCGGGCTTTCTTGTAGGTGGAAGGTTACATTGACCCTGTAAGGGATCGGTCGTATACTTCCGCCCCAGCTTTGTCGCGGGGTGGAGCAGTCTGGTAGCTCGTCGGGCTCATAACCCGAAGGTCGTCGGTTCAAATCCGGCCCCCGCAACCAGTTTAAGGAGCCCCTTTTAAGGGGCTTTTTGTTAGCTGGACACTTTCTACGCCGCTGTTCGACGGCGTTTCAAGGATGGGCGTTTCGCCCATTTTTTTATTTTGCATAGCATGCACATACATGCACGAGGGGGTTCAGGTGTCGAGCAAGCTAGAAGAGTTGCAGGCCTTGTTGGCCCCGGTGGTCGTGGCCCTAGGCTATGAATGCTGGGGTATTGAGTTCTCGGCTCAAGGTCGCCACTCAATGTTGCGCGTTTATATTGATAAAGAAGGCGGCGTGCTGGTGGACGATTGCGCCATCGTCAGCCGTCAGATCAGCGGTGTTCTGGATGTTGAAGATCCAATCGCCGTTGAATACACCCTTGAAGTTTCCTCGCCTGGCATGGAACGCCCGCTGTTCACTATTGAGCAGTTTGCAAAATTTGCCGGTGAACAAGTGAAGATCAAGCTGCGCTCGCCTTTTGAAGGACGACGCAACTTTCAGGGCCTTCTGCGCGGTGTAGAAGAGCAGGACGTCGTGGTGCAGGTAGAAGACCATGAATTCCTGTTGCCGATCGATATGATCGACAAGGCCAACATTATTCCCAGTTTTGACTGAGACGCGGATCCCGCGGATCCAATGGCTTGCGAAAGGCGAGGCGTACGATGAGCAAAGAAGTACTGCTGGTTGTTGAGTCGGTATCCAATGAAAAGGGCGTACCGGCAAACGTAATTTTTGAAGCGCTGGAGCTGGCTCTGGCCACCGCTACCAAAAAGCGGTTTGAGGACGAAGTCGATCTGCGTGTGGAAATCAATCGCCACACCGGTGCTTACGAGACCTTCCGTCGCTGGACGGTTGTCGAAGAAGCAGACCTGGACGATCCGGCCATCGAAACCTGGCCGAGCAAGGTTGCCGAAACGCATCCTGGCGCCAAGGTTGGCGATGTAGTCGAAGAAAAAATCGAATCCATCGAGTTCGGCCGTATCGCTGCACAGACTGCCAAGCAAGTCATTGTGCAGAAAGTTCGCGAAGCCGAGCGTGCTCAAGTCGTTGACGCCTATCGCGAGCGCCTGGGGGAAATCATCTCCGGCACCGTGAAGAAAGTGACCCGCGACAACGTGATCGTCGACCTGGGCAACAACGCCGAAGCGTTGCTGGCTCGTGAAGACATCATCTCTCGCGAAACCTTCCGGGTTGGTGTGCGCCTGCGTGCACTGCTCAAGGAAATCCGCACCGAGAATCGCGGCCCGCAGCTGATCCTGTCGCGTACCGCGCCGGAAATGCTGATCGAGTTGTTCCGCATCGAAGTGCCGGAAATCGCTGAAGGCCTGATCGAAGTAATGGCTGCCTCCCGTGACCCGGGTTCGCGCGCCAAGATCGCGGTCCGCTCCAAGGACAAACGCATCGACCCGCAAGGCGCTTGCATTGGTATGCGCGGCTCGCGCGTCCAGGCAGTGTCGGGTGAGTTGGGCGGTGAGCGTGTGGACATCGTCCTGTGGGACGACAACCCGGCTCAGTTCGTGATCAATGCAATGTCGCCGGCTGAAGTGGCGGCAATTATCGTTGACGAAGATGCCCATGCAATGGACATCGCCGTTGGCGCAGACAATCTGGCTCAGGCCATCGGTCGTGGTGGTCAGAACGTGCGTCTGGCTAGCCAATTGACTGGCTGGACCCTGAACGTGATGACCGAATCGGACATCCAGGCTAAGCAGCAAGCAGAAACCGGCGACATCCTGCGCAACTTCATCGACGAGCTGGAAGTCGACGAAGACCTGGCACAGGTGCTGGTAGATGAAGGCTTCACCAGCCTGGAAGAGATTGCCTACGTACCGTTGGAAGAAATGCTCAACATCGACGGCTTTGACGAAGAAACCGTCAACGAGCTTCGCGCTCGTGCCAAGGATCGTTTGTTGACCAAAGCCATCGCTACTGAGGAAAAGCTGGCAGACGCCCATCCGGCCGAAGACCTGCTCTCGCTTGAGGGTATGGACAAGGATTTGGCGATGGAACTGGCGGTGCGCGGCGTAATTACCCGCGAAGACCTGGCCGAGCAGTCTATTGACGACCTGCTCGACATCGACGGCATTGACGATGATCGTGCCGGCAAGTTGATCATGGCCGCCCGAGCCCACTGGTTCGAGTAATTAGGCGCGGCCTGAGGAGAGAAGTGCATGACGCAAGTCACGGTGAAACAACTGGCCGATGAGGTCAAAACACCGGTAGAGCGCCTGTTGCAGCAGATGCGTGAGGCAGGTCTGCCGCACACCGCCGCCGAAGAACATGTGACTGACAGTGAGAAGCAATCTTTGCTGACTCACTTGAAAAGCAGCCACAAGGCGAAAGTGGAAGAACCACGCAAGATTACACTGCAGCGTAAAACCACCAGCACCTTGCGTGTTGCTGGCAGCAAAAGCATCAGTGTTGAAGTCCGTAAAAAGAAAGTTTTTGTACAGCGCAGCCCGGAAGAAATCGAAGCCGAGCGCAAACGCGAACTGGAAGAACGTCGCGCAGTAGAAAATGCTGCCCGTCAGAAGGCTGAAGAAGAAGCCAAGCGTCGCGCCGAAGAAGAAGCGCGTCGCCAGCCTGCTGCTGCGCAAACCGCTTCCAACGACGCCGTTGCAGCGCCGGTTGCAGTTGCCGAACCCGTACGTGAAAGCGCACCGGTTGTTGCAGCTGCCCCTGCTCCGTCTGCTGACGTTCGCAACAAGCAGAACGAACAGCGCCGTCCGGACAAACCACGTGCCGACGATAACAATCGTCGTGGCAGTGGCGATGGCGAGCGCAAAAACGCTCCACATCGTGCTTCGGTCAAAGAGAAAGCGCCTGCTCCACGTGTTGCGCCACGTACTACCGACGAAGAAAGCGATGGCTTCCGTCGTGGTGGTCGCGGCAAGGCCAAGCTGAAGAAACGCAACGCTCACGGTTTCCAGAGCCCAACCGGCCCTGTAGTGCGCGAAGTGAAGATCGGCGAGACCATCACTGTTGGCGATCTCGCCCAGCAGATGTCGGTCAAGGCTGCTGAAATCATCAAGTTCATGTTCAAACTGGGTACTCCAGCGACCATCAACCAGGTACTGGACCAGGAAACTGCCCAACTGGTTGCTGAAGAGCTGGGCCACAAAGTGACCCTGGTCAGCGACACCGCCCTGGAAGATTCCCTGGCCGAGTCCCTGAAGTTTGAAGGCGAAGCGTTCTCCCGAGCTCCGGTCGTGACCGTAATGGGCCACGTTGACCACGGTAAGACCTCGCTGCTCGACTACATCCGTCGTGCCAAGGTAGCTGCAGGCGAAGCCGGCGGTATCACCCAGCACATCGGCGCGTACCACGTTGAAACCGAACGCGGCATGGTTACCTTCCTCGACACCCCGGGTCACGCCGCGTTTACCGCAATGCGTGCTCGTGGTGCCAAGGCGACCGACATCGTGATCCTGGTGGTTGCAGCGGACGACGGCGTTATGCCGCAGACCGTTGAAGCTGTTCAGCACGCGAAGGCTGCCGGTGTTCCGCTGGTTGTAGCTGTGAACAAAATCGACAAGCCGGGCGCCGATCTCGATCGCATCCGTAGCGAGCTGTCGGTTCACGGCGTGACTTCGGAAGAGTGGGGCGGCGACACCCCGTTCGTATCGGTTTCGGCGAAAGTCGGTACTGGCGTGGACGAGTTGCTCGAAGCTGTTCTGCTGCAAGCCGAAGTTCTGGAACTGAAAGCAACTCCATCGGCTCCAGGTCGTGGCGTTGTGGTTGAATCGCGTCTCGACAAAGGTCGTGGCCCGGTTGCAACCGTTCTGGTTCAAGACGGTACCCTGCGCCAAGGCGACATGGTGCTGGTCGGTTCGAACTATGGCCGTGTACGTGCCATGCTCGACGAGAACGGCAAGCCAATCAAAGAAGCCGGTCCTTCCATCCCTGTCGAGATCCTCGGCCTGGACGGTACTCCGGATGCTGGCGACGAGATGAGCGTAGTTGCTGACGAGAAGAAAGCCCGTGAAGTGGCTCTGTTCCGTCAAGGCAAGTTCCGCGAAGTCAAGCTGGCCCGTGCTCACGCCGGCAAGCTTGAAAACATCTTCGAGAACATGGGTCAGGAAGAGAAGAAGACGCTCAACATCGTCCTCAAATCCGACGTCCGTGGTTCGCTGGAAGCGTTGAACGGTGCCTTGAACGGCCTGGGTAACGACGAAGTGCAAGTGCGTGTTGTCGGTGGCGGTGTCGGTGGTATCACCGAGTCCGACGCCAACCTGGCACTGGCCTCCAACGCTGTACTGTTCGGCTTCAACGTGCGTGCCGATGCCGGCGCTCGCAAGATCGTCGAGCAGGAAGGTCTGGATATGCGTTACTACAACGTGATCTACGACATCATCGAAGACGTCAAGAAAGCCCTCACCGGTATGCTGGGCAGCGATGTTCGCGAGAACATCCTGGGTATCGCTGAAGTGCGTGACGTGTTCCGTTCGCCGAAGTTTGGCGCGATCGCCGGTTGCATGGTGATCGAAGGTGTCGTTCACCGTAACCGTCCAATCCGTGTACTGCGTGAAGACATCGTTATCTTCGAAGGCGAGCTGGAATCCCTGCGCCGCTTCAAGGATGACGCTTCCGAAGTACGTGCCGGCATGGAATGCGGTATCGGCGTGAAGAGCTACAACGACGTCAAAGTCGGTGACAAGATCGAAGTCTTCGAGAAGGTTCAGGTTGCTCGCAGCCTCTAACTCGCGCACTTCAAGGGCCACGCCAAGCCGCCGCATGCAAATGCGCGGCACGGCGTCAGGACTCTAAACGCAACGCCCGGTCTGGCTTTTGTCAGGCCGGGCGTTTGCCGCTTTCAGACCCTTCGGGTTTCACCGTGGGGCAGTAACAGGTAACAAGACATGGCAAAAGAATACAGCCGTACCCAACGTATCGGCGATCAGATGCAGCGTGAGCTGGCACAGCTGATCCGTCGTGAAGTCAAAGACCCGCGCGTTGGCCTGGTCACCATTACCGCTGTTGAAGTCAGCCGTGACGTCGGTCACGCCAAGATCTTCATCACCGTGATGGGTCAGGACAACGCCGAAGACATCGCGCAGAGCATCAAGGTGCTCAACTCCGCCGCCGGTTTCCTGCGCATGCAGTTGGCCCGCGAAATGAAGTTGCGCAGCGTTCCGCAGTTGCACTTCCACTACGACGAAAGCGTCGTGCGTGGTGCGCACCTGTCGGCCCTGATCGAGCGTGCGGTGGCTGAAGACAATCAGCACCCGGTTGCGGCAGAAGCCGAAGACACCAAGGAGTAATCGGTGGCTCAGGTCAAACGTATCCGTCGTAACGTCAGCGGCATAATCCTGCTCGACAAACCGCTGGGGTTCACCTCCAACGCGGCGTTGCAGAAGGTCCGCTGGTTGCTGAATGCCGAGAAGGCCGGGCACACCGGCAGTCTCGATCCGCTGGCCACCGGCGTTTTGCCGTTGTGCTTCGGTGAGGCCACCAAGTTCTCGCAATACCTGCTCGACTCCGACAAGGGTTACGAAACCCTGGCGCAACTGGGCAAAACCACCACCACGGCGGATGCCGAAGGTGAAGTTTTGCAGGAACGCCCGGTGACCGTTGGTCGATCCGATGTCGAAGCGGTACTGCCGAAATTTCGTGGGCAAATCAGTCAGATACCGCCGATGTACTCGGCGCTCAAGCGTGATGGCCAGCCGCTGTACAAGCTGGCACGTGCAGGCGAAGTAGTGGAGCGCGAACCGCGTTCTGTTACTATTGCGCGCTTGGAATTGCTGGCCTTTGAAGGTGATACTGCGCGACTTGCGGTGGATTGCAGCAAAGGTACCTATATCCGCACCCTGGTGGAGGATATCGGTGAGCAACTCGGTTGTGGTGCTTACGTTGCAGAGTTGCGACGTACCCAGGCCGGGCCTTTCACGCTGGCGCAGACGGTCACGCTTGAAGAGCTGGAAGCGGTACATGCCGAAGGCGGCAACGAAGCGGTCGATCGCTTCCTGATGCCATCGGACAGCGGCCTGCTGGATTGGCCACTGTTGCAATTCTCGGAGCACAGCTCGTTCTACTGGCTCAACGGCCAACCGGTACGAGCCCCGGATGCACCGAAGTTTGGCATGGTACGGGTACAGGATCACAACGGTCGCTTCATCGGTATCGGTGAAGTGAGCGAAGACGGGCGCATCGCGCCGCGTCGACTGATTCGGTCAGAATGACCGGACGAGGGTGGCTGTTAACAGGCACGGTCACTTCCTCATTTTTAGATACAGGGATTTGTCCCTGGCCTGTTGAAGCTGTTTTTCTGAAACAGTTTCCTGATAAAAGGATTGCCTCATGGCTCTCGACGTTCAAGAAAAAGCTCAAATCGTAGCTGACTACCAGCAAGCTGTTGGTGACACTGGTTCGCCAGAAGTGCAAGTTGCACTGCTGACCCACAACATCAACAAACTGCAAGGTCACTTCAAGGCCAACGGTAAAGATCACCACTCCCGTCGTGGTCTGATCCGCATGGTAAACCAGCGCCGTAAGCTGCTGGACTACCTGAAAGGCAAGGATCTGGGCCGTTACCAGGCTCTGATCGGTCGCCTGGGTCTGCGTCGCTAACAAGCGATTGCGCTAGAGGTTGGTTGTCTGTCGTACGTCAGTGGGTTTTCCGCTGGCGTATGGCAGGCTCCCAGCCTCAAGTTTTATCTGGATACACGTTTTACCCTGGACAGGCGTTGGGCCGATTCCCGACATTGCCCAAGAATTTCGCAAGAAGACAAGTTCCCCAAGAGCCACAAAAGAAGGTAGGACACCGTGAACCCGGTAATCAAAAAATTCCAGTTCGGTCAGTCGACCGTTACCCTCGAGACTGGCCGCATCGCCCGTCAGGCCTCCGGCGCAGTATTGGTCACCGTTGACGACGACGTCAGCGTATTGGTGACCGTAGTCGGTGCCAAGCAAGCCGATCCAGGCAAGGGCTTCTTCCCTCTGTCCGTTCACTACCAGGAAAAGACTTACGCTGCCGGTAAGATCCCTGGCGGTTTCTTCAAGCGTGAAGGCCGTCCTTCCGAGAAAGAAACCCTGACTTCCCGACTGATCGACCGTCCGATCCGTCCGCTGTTCCCTGAAGGCTTCATGAACGAAGTGCAGGTTGTCTGCACCGTCGTTTCCACCAGCAAGAAGACCGATCCGGACATCGCTGCGATGATCGGTACCTCGGCTGCTCTGGCCATCTCCGGCATTCCTTTCGATGGCCCGATCGGCGCTGCCCGCGTTGCGTTCCACGAAAGCACCGGCTACCTGCTGAACCCGACTTACGAACAACTGAAAGCGTCGAGCCTGGACATGGTCGTTGCCGGTACTTCGGAAGCCGTTCTGATGGTTGAATCGGAAGCCAAAGAGCTGACCGAAGACCAGATGCTGGGCGCAGTACTGTTTGCTCACGACGAGTTCCAGGTTGTGATCAACGCTGTCAAAGAACTGGCCGCCGAAGCTGCCAAGCCGACCTGGACCTGGGCTCCACAGCCAGAAGCCACTGCTCTGCTGGGCGCTATCCGTGCCGAGTTCGGCGAAGCGATCTCCCAGGCTTACACCATCACCGTCAAAGCCGACCGTTATGCACGTCTGGGCGAGCTGAAAGACCAGGTGGTTGCCAAGCTGTCCGGTGAAGAAGGCCAGCCGACTTCCGCTGAAGTCAAAGCTGCTTTCGGCGAAATCGAATACCGCACCGTTCGCGAAAACATCGTTAACGGCAAGCCACGTATCGACGGCCGCGACACCAAGACCGTACGTCCTTTGAACATCGAAGTCGGTGTTCTGCCAAAGACCCACGGTTCGGCACTGTTCACCCGTGGTGAAACCCAGGCTCTGGTTGTTGCAACACTGGGCACCGCCCGTGACGCACAGCTGCTGGACACCCTGGAAGGCGAGAAAAAAGACCCGTTCATGCTGCACTACAACTTCCCTCCGTTCTCGGTTGGTGAATGTGGTCGCATGGGTGGCGCTGGTCGTCGCGAAATCGGTCACGGCCGTCTGGCCCGTCGTTCCGTTCAGGCCATGCTGCCTGCCGCCGACGTGTTCCCGTACACCATCCGTGTTGTGTCGGAAATCACCGAGTCCAACGGTTCGAGCTCCATGGCTTCGGTCTGCGGCGCTTCCCTGGCCCTGATGGACGCCGGCGTTCCGATGAAGGCACCGGTTGCCGGTATCGCGATGGGTCTGGTTAAAGAAGGCGAGAAATTCGCCGTCCTGACCGACATCCTGGGTGACGAAGACCACCTCGGCGACATGGACTTCAAAGTAGCCGGTACCGCCAAAGGCGTGACCGCGCTGCAGATGGACATCAAGATCAAAGGCATCACCGAAGAAATCATGGAGATCGCTCTGGGCCAAGCCCTGGAAGCGCGCCTGAATATCCTCGGTCAGATGAACCAGATCATTGGCCAGTCGCGTACCGAACTGTCGGAAAACGCTCCGACCATGATCGCGATGAAAATCGACACCGACAAAATCCGTGATGTCATCGGTAAAGGCGGCGCGACCATTCGTGCGATCTGTGAAGAGACCAAGGCTTCGATCGACATCGAAGACGACGGTTCGATCAAGATCTTCGGCGAAACCAAGGAAGCGGCTGAAGCAGCACGTCAACGCGTTCTGGGCATCACCGCAGAAGCTGAAATCGGCAAGATCTACGTCGGTAAGGTTGAGCGCATCGTCGACTTCGGCGCATTCGTCAACATCCTGCCAGGCAAGGATGGTCTGGTTCACATCTCGATGCTGAGCGACGCTCGCGTTGAGAAAGTGACCGACATCCTGAAAGAAGGCCAGGAAGTGGAAGTGCTGGTACTGGACGTGGACAACCGCGGCCGTATCAAGCTGTCCATCAAAGACGTCGCAGCAGCCAAGGCTTCGGGCGTTTAATCACCCCCACGCCTGACCGCTTCAACGTTGTAAAAATGCCCCGCAGTGAAAACTGCTGGGCATTTTTTTTGTCTGTGAAACAGGGCATGAAGTTGCTGGCTTTCGAACCCGGTGCTAGGTTTAGCCCACCGCCCGTGTAGCTCAGCCGGTAGAGCAGCGCACTCGTAACGCGAAGGTCGCAGGTTCGATTCCTGTCTCGGGCACCATCCCCTCCGTTTATTTCACCTTTCTGCTCAAATCTTCAACGCTGCGTTTGAGCTGATCCAGTTGATTGTCCTGATCGCTGACTTCCCGCTTGAGGCTGGACAGGTCGCTGGCGCTCGAGCTGGAATTCGATCCGGCGCTGCGCTTTAGATCTTCCACCTGGCTGGCAAGCCTTTTCAGGTCGTTTTCCTGTTCGTTGACGGTGCGCTTGAGGTCGCTCACTTCGCTGGAACTGGAGTTCGAACTTGCGCTCGAGCCGCTGCTGCGTTTGAGATCGTCCATCTGACTGGCAAGTTTTTTCAGGTGGTTGTCCTGTTCGCTGGCCGTACGCTTGAGTTCGCTGACTTCACTGGAACTGGAACTGGAACTGGAGCTGGAACTCGACGTGCTATTGCGTTTGAGTTCATCCACGGCCTTGGCGAGGTTTACCAGGCCGGTGTTCTGTTCGCTGACCGTGCGTTTGAGGTCGTTAACTTCGCCAGCGCTGGAGCCGCTGTTGCGTTTTAACTCGTCCATGGCCTTGGCGAGGTTTTTCAGCGCCGTTTCCTGTTCACTGACGGTGCGCTTGAGTTTGTCCACTTCGCTGGCAGTCGAGCTCGAACCGGACAGCGTGTTCTTTTTCAACTCTTCGATGAGCCGCGCCTGTGCACTGACGGTTTTCTTCAGCTCTTCCAGATCTGCCGTATCGGTTTTAACTACTCTTTGTAATCTTTCCACGTCCTCGATACTGATACCGGATCTGACCATCACGTCTGTGCCGTAATAGTTGTGGAAAACGAGGAATTTATCGGAAGAGTTTGCGCTGTCGGATTTGTACTCCAGACCTGCTTGAACCGAATCGGGCATTGCCAGGGTGCCGAGAAGAAGGGCGGTCATGCCAGTTGCAGGCAGGATGGACGAAAGCTTGGAAAAATTGCGCATCACCGGGTTCCTTGTGAAGTGCCTAGATGGCACATCGCTATGACTTTACCTTTTGAATGTTGTTCCGGGGTAGCGAAGGAAAATTTGCAGAAAGCCCGATCCGCGGTTTTTTTGTAGATTTGATGTAAAAGTCCATATAAATCGTCGACCAAACGTCCTATATTCGGACGTTGAACACGTACCACTTTGCAGTTTTCAAATGATCCACGAATGGTTCTGAAGGCCAGACAAACCGGGCTTCACACGGTTTCTCTGCGTCAGAGAGATCCTTGATGATCCAGATCCATCTTCCATTCCCCCGATCAGCGAGAACGACATGACCGTTAAAGAATTGACCCAGGAAGCCAGGCACGAAGAAGCGCTGAAGAAGTACTTGCTTGAATCGCCCCAGCTAGCCGAAGAGATCAAAGACCTGCCCGCCGACGATCAGAAAGACCAGATTCAGTGGGCGTTCGAGGATGAAGCGGAAGCCCAGGGCTTGCAGCCGTGGGAACTGACGCTCAAGTACACCTCGAGCCCGGAAGAATTCGAGGCGGCGCGCCTCGCGCTGCACAAGGAGGCGGCCGAGGTATTGGGCGTCGAGTGGGAAGAGTACTGCGAGATGAACAATCTGGTGGTCTGACCCTTGTAGGAGCCGGCTTGCTGGCGATGGCGGCGTAACGGGTAAACCGCGTCGCCTGGATCGCCAGCAAGCCGGCTCCTACAGTTTCATGCCGTTCAGGAAATTTCAGAGGCTTAAACGCATCGACAGATCGACAGCCTTCACATCCTTGGTCATTGCACCAATCGAAATGTAATCCACCCCGGTTTCGGCGATCGGTAGCAACGTGCTCTCGTTGATGCCGCCGCTGGCTTCCAGTTTTGCCTTGCCGCCGTTCAGGCGCACGGCTTCGCGCATGTCATCCAGGCTCAACTCGTCGAGCATGATGATGTCTGCACCGGCCGCCAGGGCCTCCTTCAGCTCCGCCAGGCTTTCCACTTCGATCTCCACCGGCTTGCCCGGGGCAATCTTGTGCGCGGCGTTGATCGCTTCAGGGATGCCACCGCAGGCGGCGATGTGGTTTTCCTTGATCAGGAAGGCGTCGTACAAGCCGATGCGGTGGTTGTGGCAACCGCCGCAGGTCACGGCATATTTCTGTGCCAGACGCAGTCCCGGCAGGGTTTTACGGGTATCGAGCAGCTTCACCTGCGTTTCGCCAACGAAATCCGCCAGGTATTGCGCGCGCGTGGCCACGCCGGACAGCAATTGCAGGAAATTCAGTGCGCAGCGTTCGCCTGTCAGCAGTGAGCGCGCGGGGCCTTCGAGGTGGAACAGGGCCTGATTGGGCTTCACCCGTTCGCCATCGCGCACCTGCCAATGCACGGCCACTCGCGGGTCCAGTTGCCGGAACACGGCATCGACCCAGGCGGTGCCGGCGATGACAGCGGCGTCGCGGGTGATGATGGTGGCTTTGGCCAGGCGTTCGGCCGGGATCAGCTGCGCAGTGATGTCGCCGCTGCCGATGTCTTCACGCAACGCACGGCGCACGTTGGCTTCGATTTCGGCGGTCAGATCGGCGAGACGTAGATTCGGCATAACGGGCTCCACAAACAAAGTGGCCCGATTATAGGGCCATGGCGCAGGGCAACCCAAGGCGTGAGAGACCTTCCGGTCGCTCTGAAACCTGTATTTGGTCGATTTGCCCGAGCAATTGGCGCTAAGTGGCGGTCAATCCGGAACGCCTGTTTCAATACGAAGTACAGAGTCCGCTGGCAGACGGGACGTCTTTTGCAAGATAATGCGCCTTTCATTTGACGTCATAGCTTTGACGTAAATATGTATCCCGAATTTTTGAATGACAGCGGATGGGCAGTGTCCACTGTTGAGCGCGGTTGTGAGGCCGGCGCACCGAATCTACCGACGCATCACCGTTTCAGGAGACCAGGATGCACAACGACGGGAATGTAGTGCCTTTGCACAAGGCGCCTACCGATCAGGCGACACCTTCGCCGCTCGCCCGTGTGCCTGTGATTCTGCTTCAGGTTCGCGACAAGGCTGCGCTGCAGCTCAGGCATGGTTTGCAGGAGCTGTTCGATAACGCCGACGACACGCTGTTCGAAATGGCTGACCGCGCCCGAAACGATGTCGAGCAGAACCTCTTTTTCCAGGCCATGCGCGACTTGCGCCTCAAGCGCAAAAGTATCGAGCGGGTGTTTCTCGAACAATTCCTCGAGGCGTTTGTCTGGCTCGCCCGAAACGACACGGCCAGGTCTGCCTTGCCCCGGACACTGGCCTTCGACACCTCGACTGCGCAGTTCGGCGATGACCTGGAGCGCAGCGTGGCGGTGGAAGCCATGGTCAACAAGGTGCTGAGCCGGGACGGTTTCGGTCTCGATCAACTGACCGCTCGGCTCAGCATGCTGCTGGGCAAGAAGCTGGTGGCTCAGCACAACCCGCTGGGCCCGGCGATGCTGTGTGACTATTTCATGCAGGCCGGGCGCAATCTGGGGGTGGAGATCAAGGTCAAGCTGATCATCCTGAAGCTCTTCGAACGCTATGTGCTCAGCAACACCGACGAACTCTATACCGAAGCCAATCAACTGCTGATCGCCACCGGCATATTGCCCGAACTCAAGCCCGCGCCGACGCGGCGTGCGACCGATCGGGCGGAGGCCAGTGTCCGTGCCGAGCCCCTCGAAGCCGGTATCGATCCCGGTAGCATGCCGGTCGACGACGGCGTGCAAGAGGTTTTCGCGGCGCTGCAGGAGCTGCTATTCCACGTACGCGGCAGTGTCGCGCCGACGCTGGAAGTCAGTGGCACGGCCCAGCCGATTTCCACTCGCGACCTGCTGCGCCTGCTCTCGCATTTGCAACAATACGTGCCGGCGCCGGCCGCCCAGGACGATTTCGACCTGCGCAACCAGCTTGAACAACTGCTGACCCGGGTCAGCGTCAAAAGCGGCAAGTCACGCGTGGTGGGTGTGGCCGATGAGGACGTGATCAACCTGATCGCGATGCTGTTCGAATGCATTCTGGATGACCGCAATCTGCCGGATTCTCTCAAGGCGTTGATCGGCCGCTTGCAGATCCCGATGCTCAAAGTGGCCGTGCTCGACAAGAGTTTCTTCTGTCGCAGCAGTCATCCGGCCCGCCGTCTGCTCAACGAAATCGCCGCCGCGGCCATGGGGTGGGGCGAATGTGATGACCATCAGCGCGACAGTCTGTACCTGCGTATCGAGCAAGTCGTACAGCGCTTGTTGAACGATTTTGTCGATGATCCGGCCATCTTTTCCGAACTGCTGGCGGATTTTCTCGCGTTCACCAGCGACGAGCGTCGTCGCAGCGAGCTGCTGGAACAACGCACCCGCGATGCCGAGGAAGGCCGCGCCAAAACCGAAATGTCCCGTCAGCGCGTCGAACAGGCGCTGAACCAAGTGCTGATGGGCAAGGTTCTGCCGCAGCGGGTAGTGGCGTTTGTCCAGGAGGCCTGGAGCCAGGTGTTGTTGCTGACCTGTCTCAAGCACGGCGATCAGTCGGCCGAATGGCATACCGATGTGCAAACCATGGAACAACTGGTCTGGAGCGTCCAGCGCCATGCCGAACCTGATGCGAGCCTGCGCCTGTTGGCGTTGGTGCCGGGGTTGCTCAAGTCCTTGCGTGACGGGTTGAGCAGCGCGGCATTCGATCCGTTTGCCACCGGCGAGTTTTTCAGTGAACTGGAAAGCCTGCACGTTCAACTGTTCGAACGTCCGGATCAGACACCGGCATCCACCCGCGAAGCCGATGCGCCGGTGATGGTGCAAGTGCAGGAAGAAGTCGTTCTGCGCACCGCCGACGAAGGGGCGGTGGCGCCGACCTCGGTACGCTTGCTGACGGATGATGCGAGCCTTGTTCAGGTTGATCAACTGCATCCGGGCTGCTGGGTCGAGTTTCAGGAGGACGAGGATCACACCCTGCGCTGCAAACTGACGGCGATCATCGAGGCCACGGGCAACTACATTTTCGTCGACCGCACCGGGATGAAAGTCCTGGAGCGCAGCCGTACCGGCCTGGCCCTGGATTTTCGCGGTGGCGTGGTGCGAATCCTGGACGATACCTTGCTCTTCGACCGGGCGCTGGAGTCGGTGATTGGCAACCTGCAGCGTCTCAATCGCGGCAAGTGATCGCGCGGCGGGGGGCTATCGCGGCATACTGGGCGCCAACACAGTCGACGTTGAAGGAACCTGTATGCAGTTGGACCCCGCGAGCGGTTGGTGTCAGGGCGTGAATGTCTGCCCTTCACCCAACTTCAATGCGCGCCCCACGGGCGAAATTTCCCTGCTGGTGATCCACAACATCAGTCTGCCGCCGGCGCAGTTCGCCACCGGCAAGGTGCAGGAATTTTTCCAGAACCGGCTGGATGTCACAGAGCATCCCTACTTTGAAGGGATCGCCGACCTGCGGGTGTCCGCGCACTTTCTGATTGAGCGTGACGGCACTGTCACTCAGTTTGTCTCCTGTCTTGAGCGTGCCTGGCATGCCGGCGTGTCGTGTTTCGACGGCCGGGAAACCTGTAACGATTTTTCCGTGGGCATCGAGCTCGAGGGCACGGATGATCTGCCGTTCACCGACGCTCAATATGAGGCGTTGACGGCCCTGACCTTGCAGCTGCAAAGCACTTTCACGGCCATCACCGCACAGCGCATCTGTGGACATAGCGATATCGCGCCGGGGCGCAAGACCGATCCGGGGCCGGCGTTCGATTGGGCACGCTATCGCGCCGCCCTGGCTAAAGAGGAACAAGAATGAGTTTTCTGGTGTTGCTGTTGGCGGTGTGGATCGAGAAATTCTCGGCGTTGCGCCATCGGATTCAACGTGACGGCGGCTGGGTGCGCGAGCTGCACAAGCTTGAAGTCAACCCGCGTCTGGCCGACTGTCCGTGGTTGATATTGGTGATTCTGGTGTTGCTGCCGGTGGCGCTGCTGGGCTTGCTACTGGTGGTTCTGGAACCGGTGGCTTACGGACTGTTGGCGTTGCCGGTGCATTTACTGGTGGTCATCTACAGCCTGGGGCGCGGCGATCTGCTGGCCGGTCTCGGGCCGTTTCGCGATGCCTGGCGCCGGGAAGACTTGCAGGCCGCCGCTCACGTGGCAAAGCGTGACCTGGATATTTGCGCCGACAGCGGCGAACAATTGCTGGAACGGGTGGAAGGGCATCTGCTCTGGGAGGCTTACCAGAGCTTTTTTGCGGTGATTTTCTGGTACTTCCTGTTGGGTCCAGTGGCGGCGTTGAGCTATCGACTGCTGGCACTTGCCGAAGAGCATGGGCAGAGCCTGGCTGTTGTCGAGCGCGCCGCACAATTGCGTCACGCGTTCGATTGGGTCCCGGTGCGTCTGCTGGCGGCCAGTTTTGCGTTGGTCGGCAACTTTGTCGCGGTCAGCCGGGTGATGCTGCACGAACTGCTGAACTGGAACATCAGCGCCGCCCAGTTGATCGAGAAGGTCGGGCTGGTGGCCGGTGAAATTCCTGCACCGGTGGTCGGGCCGGACGGCATCAACAGTCTCGACCGGATCTGGGAATTGCTGCTGCGAGCGGCGGTGCTCTGGTACGCCGGTTTTGCGCTGTGGACCGTCCTTCCCTGAACACCGAGTCCCGTGTAGGCGCCGGCTTGCTGGCGATGGATGCGCCTCGGTGTTTGAGCAACACCGCGTTGATGCTATCGCCAGCAAGCCGGCTCCCACAGGGGCAGTGTTGGCAAGGCGCCTTGTGACCGGCAGGTCCGCTGCGAATGCCGTTAACCTTAAGTTACAAAACCTCCCGCCGATTTAAGCTATACAGAGATAGCACTGAATAGTGGCTATCTGCTGCCTGCCTGTGCCTGCCAATAAAAATAAGAATGCAAAGGGAGACTTCCAGTGAAGAGCTTGCTCTATCCCGCCGTCGCGCTAATGAATCGCCTGAGCTTCGGCATGAAGTTCAGCCTGATCAGCGTTCTGTTCCTGGTGCCGATGCTGGTGACCAACTTTTACCTGGTGCGCGATTCCTATCGTGAATTCCAGGGCACTCAGGTCGAACTGCAGAGCCTCGACCTGCTGGGCAGCAGCCTGACCTTGCGACGTGACCTGGAAACCCTGAACAACCTGGTGCAGATCAACGTTTACCTTGGCCAGTCCGGCAAGGCTGGCAATGTCGAGACCAAGATCAGCGCCCTGGAACAAAGCGTCCTGGCCCGTCTGGAAGGGCTTGCTGCAATGACCACTGATCCGGAGCAGATAGCGGTTTTCGATGGTAAACGCGATGAAATGATCACAGCGTTCAAGGCCCAGCAAGCAGAAAACTCCCTGCAAAGCAAAAGTGCGCTGATCGGCAAATTGCTCGGCAACGCACAGATTTTCAGCCAGATCATCGCCAGTCAGGCCGGTTTGAGCCGGGACAGCCAGAGCGACATGCGTCAGCTCACTGAACTCATTACCAACGTCACACCGCCCGTCACCCAGACGTTGGGCGATGGCCGCGCGATGGGCTCCTACTCGCTGGGGCAAGGGTTCCTCAATTCGTCGTCGAGCACCCGTTTCGAAGAGTTGCTGGCGCAGATCGAAAAGCTGCAGGCCGAGTACGGACTGAAGTTGCAGGACGCGCTGGGCTCAAGCAAAGCGGCGCGTGAAACCTTGGCCGCGCAGGCCGAAAGCAGTAAGGCGACGCTGAAAAAAGCCAGTGAACTGTTCGAAGAACAAGTGGTGATGGCCGACACCCTCGATGCGCCGTGGCAGGACTTCTACGATCAGGTCACCGGCCTGATGGACCAGACTTACCAACTCAACGAAGCCACCCTGAAATTCCTCGACACCCAGTTGCAACAGCGACTGGCTCAGAACCGCACGCACATGGTCCTGCAGGCCGTCGCGTTGTCGGTGGTATTTGTGTTGATCTTCTACCTCTACGGCGGCTTCTACGCCTCGACCCGCACCACCCTCAAGCGTCTTGGCGCGATGATGGACAAGGTGGCGGCCGGTGACATGACCGTGACTTTCAACGCCAACAGCCGTGATGAGCTGGGCGAGTTGGGCGAGGTGTTCAACGGCACCGTGAAGAAAATCCATGACCTGATCGAGCGTGTCGGCCACACCGTCGGTGAAGTCGAGCGTCAGGCCGGTCAGGTCGAGAACGTGTCGGCCCAGAGTAACCAGGCCGTCGCGGGTCAGCGCACACAGATCGAACAGGTCGCCACGGCCATGAATCAGATGTCGGCCACGTCACTGGAAGTGGCTCGCAGTGCTGCGGCGGCGGTCAGCAGCGCCCACAGTGTCAACGACGAGACCATCAGCGGGCGCGGTCTGGTGGAATCGCAACAGGGCAGCATTGCCGCATTGGCCAGCGAGATCGACCAATCGGTGGGGGTGATCAATCAACTGGCCAGTGACAGCCAGTCCATCAGCCGCGTGCTGGAGGTGATCAAGAGCATCGCCGAGCAGACCAACCTGCTGGCGCTCAACGCGGCCATCGAAGCGGCGAGGGCGGGCGAGCAGGGTCGAGGTTTCGCAGTGGTGGCGGACGAGGTCCGGACTTTGGCCAAACGCACCCAGCAATCCACTGAAGAAATCGAACAGATGATCACCAAACTGCACAGCGGTGTCGGTGCGGCGGTGAAGGCCATGGGCACCAGCCATCAAATGGCCAGTGGCACGGTGGGACAGTCGGAAAAGGTCCAGCAGGCGCTGGAAAATATCCTCGGCGCGGTAGGAATGATCGTCGACCAGAACCAGCAGATCGCTGCTGCCGTGGAACAACAGACTGCCGTGGCGCACGACATCGACCAGAACATCGTCGAGATCAACCGTGCCGGCGAGCGCACTGCCGAAGGTGCGCACCAGACCGAGAACGCCAGTCGGGCGTTGTCGGCTCAGGTGGTGGAGCTCAAACAGCTGATCAGCGCGTTTCGGGTCTAGAGAGCACACAGAACCCCATGTGGGAGCGGGCTTGCTCGCGAAAGCGGCGTAACATTCAACAGAAATGTCGACTGTCACGCCGCTCCCACAGTTTTTTGTGCACTGTCTGTAGTAATTATTACCTCCCCGCGTCGGCAATATCCGGTTTCCTCCCAGGCTCTGGCATTTGGTCTTCAATGAAGGATGATCCACAACCCTGACCTACCCTGAGGAGGCTCGGTTATGTCCTTTGCTACAACTGGAATCCAGGGGCACTGTGCCCATTGCGGGAGCACGCGGCTACTCGAACCCTGGCAACTCAACGCCATCGCAATCAACGAAGCATTCTCTTGTTCCCACTGCCACAAAGCCTTGCAACTGAGCGACCCAACGCAGATCCGGCGCATCAAGTCCCTCGACTCACTCGCGATGTTGCGGGCGAGTACGTTGGTGATGGTTTGCACCGCGCTGCTGGTGGCGTTGGTGATGGAGTGGGTCGGGTTGCTCAGCGTGGTCGAGCAACTGAATTTCTCGCTGGTGGCAATTCTGATCTACTGCGGCGTTGTTCAGTACGCGAGGCATCGGCAGCACATCACGTTGATTCTCGATGCAGCAAAGGCTCACGCCGATTGACTACCAGTTGAACAGCTCACAGGCATTGGCCGTGCTTGCGGCGGCCAGTTGCTCAGGGCTGATCGCCATGATTTTCGCCAGCGCCTCGCAGATCGCCGGCAGATGCGCCGGGCTGTTGCGTTGACCGGGAAACATGGCCGGCGCCATGTCCGGTGAGTCGGTTTCCAGCACCACCGATTCCAGCGGCAGCTCGGCCAGCACGCGGTGCATGCGCAACGCCTGCGGCCAGGTCGCCGCGCCGCCGAGGCCCAGTTTGAAGCCGAGCCTGATGTACTCGCGGGCCTCTTCCTTGCTGCCGGCGAAGGCGTGAATGATGCCCGCGCGTTTCAACTTGAAGCGCTTGAGCGTGGCAATCACCGCCGCATGGCTGCGCCGCACATGGATCAACGCCGGCAGATTGAAGTCCGCTGCCAGTTGCAGTTGTGCGTCGAACAACGTCTGCTGGCGTTCACGATCGAGGGTTTCGATGAAGTAATCCAGGCCGATCTCGCCCACCGCACACAGCTGGCGGTGATCGGCCAGGCGGGTCAGCCAGTCACCCAGTTCGCGTAAATCTTCAGGGCGATGATCATCCAGATACACCGGGTGCAAACCGAATGCCGCGTGCAGATCGGGATCGCTCAGCACCAACTCCCAGACTCGCTGCCAATTGGCCTGATAAACCCCCAGCACCACCATCCGCCGCACACCGAGGGCGCGGCTCTCACTGAGCAGCGCCTGACGATCCTCGTCGAAGTCCGGAAAATCCAGATGAGTGTGGGTGTCGATCAGCTCCACGGTTCAGTCCTGGCGAATACGCTGCTTGAAGGTCCGCGCGATGGCCTGCACGCCGGGCTGGTAATCGGACTGCTCAATGGCCGCGAGGGCCAATTGCAGCGCTTTGTCGGCGATCAACTGGTGCTGCTGGGCCATGGCGTTGACCGGCAGTGGCAGGAAGTCCAGCAACTGCGTATCACCGAATGTGCCGAGGCGCAGTGGGCGGGTTTTCAACGGGAAGTCGTGCAAGGCGTCGAACACGCCCTGAAGCAACACGTAGGAGGTGGTCACCAACGCATCCGGCAAATGACCCAGGCGCTGGAGCATTTCTTCCATCAACTGCTTGCCGCACTCGCGGCTGAACGATTCGCCGTGTTCGATGAGGATTTCGCCTTTGAACCCGGCCAGAGCTTCCTTGAACCCTGCCGCCCGCTCCTGGCTGATGCTCAGTTCAGGGCGTGCGCCAATCAGGGCGATCTGCTTGGGCAGCGGGTCGAGCAGGCTGCGCGTCAGTTGCAGGCTGGCTTCGCGATCATCGCTGATCACCGAGCAGAAATGCTCAGGCTCCATGACCCGGTCGATGGCGATGATCGGTATACCCTTGGCTTGCAACTGACGGTAACTGTCGTCACCGGTCGGCAGGCAACTGGCGACGATCAATGCGTCGCAACGACGGGCGCGGAACAGTTGCAGCAATTGGCGTTCGCTGTCCGGCGCGTCGTCGGAACTGGCGATCAGCAACTGATAGCCGCGCGCCCGGGCACCTTGCTCCAGCAGTTTGGCGATTCGTGCGTAACTGGGGTTTTCCAGGTCCGGCAGAATGAAGCCCAGCGTGCGGGTGTGCCGACTGCGCAGCCCGGCCGCCTGGGGGTTGGGCGTGAAGCCATGCTGCTCGACGACCGCGCGCACGCGCTCGACGGTGGCACTGCTGATGCGTTGCTGTTCGGCCTTGCCATTGATGACATAACTGGCGGTGGTCACGGACACACCGGCCAGTTGGGCGATATCACTGAGTTTCAACTCGGGTTTCCTTGTTTGTCGGCCGACATTTTCGCCAATCCTACCCGATTCAGGCAGGCAACTATTGTCGCAGCCAATCCGACAAGTTGGACTTCAAGGATGGGACATTATCGAGTAACGTGCCAATCATTCTAGATTAAACGTTTCAGCAAGCGTATTTTCTACGTTCAGGTGCATTTTGGCCGGTTCTGCCGTGAAACCGCCAAAAGTGATGATTAAGCGCCTAAGCTGACTCATTCAAAACAATACCTGGCACCTCAAGGTGCCAAAAAGGAGAAAGCATGCTCGAGCTCACGATAGAGCAGATTTCCATGGGCCAATCGGCCGTGGACAAGTCCGCAGCGTTGCATCTGCTGGCACACCATCTGGTCGCCGATGGCCTGGTGGCGGAGGGTTATCTCGCCGGTTTGCAAGCACGCGAAGCCCAGGGCTCGACCTTTCTCGGTCAAGGTATTGCCATCCCCCACGGTACGCCGGAAACCCGCGACCAGGTGTTTTCCACCGGCGTGCGGCTGATGCAGTTTCCCGAAGGCGTGGATTGGGGCGACGGTCAGATTGTCTACCTGGCGATCGGCATCGCCGCAAAATCCGATGAACACTTGCGGCTCCTGCAGCTGCTGACCCGCGCCCTCGGCGAGACCGATCTGGGCCAGGCCCTGCGTCGCGCCGCTTCTGCCGAAGCCTTGTTGAAACTGCTGCAAGGCGCGCCGCAGGAACTGGCGCTGGATGCACAGATGATCGGCCTGGGCGTGTCGGCCGATGACTTCGAAGAACTGGTCTGGCGCGGTGCCCGTTTGCTGCGACAGGCAGATTGTGTGAGCAATGGTTTCTCCGCGGTGCTGCAACAGGTCGAGGCGCTGCCACTCGGCGATGGCTTGTGGTGGTTGCACAGCGAACAAACGGTCAAGCGTCCGGGCCTGGCCTTCGTCACCCCGGATAAACCGATGCGTTATCTCGGTCAGCCGCTCAGCGGCCTGTTCTGTCTGGCCAGCCTCGGCGAGGCGCATCAGGCCTTGCTCGAACGCCTTTGCGCGTTGCTGATCGAAGGCCGTGGCCATGAACTGGGGCGCGCCACCAGCAGCCGCAAAGTGCTCGAAGTGCTCGGCGGTGAACTGCCGGTAGACTGGCCGAGCGCGCGCATTGCGCTGGCAAACGCCCACGGTTTGCACGCGCGCCCGGCGAAAATCCTCGCGCAACTGGCGAAGAGTTTTGAAGGCGAGATTCGTGTGCGCATCGTCGACGGACAGGACAGCGCCGTGTCGGTGAAGAGCTTGAGCAAGTTGCTCAGCCTCGGCGCCCGTCGCGGTCAAGTGCTCGAATTTGTCGCCGAGCCGAGCATTGCCGCCGACGCCTTGCCAGCCTTGCTGGCCGCGATCGAAGAAGGCCTGGGTGAAGAAGTCGAGCCATTGCCCGCCGTGAGCCAGCAGCGCGAAGTCGTTGCGGATGTGGCTGAAGTGCTGCTCGCTCCGGCGTCCGGCAGTCTGGTCCAGGCCATCGCCGCAGCGCCGGGCATCGCCATCGGCCCGGCGCATATTCAGGTGCTGCAAACCATCGATTACCCGCTGCGCGGTGAGTCCGCCGCCATTGAGCGCGAGCGTCTCAAGCAAGCGCTGGCAGACGTGCGCCGCGACATCGAAGGCTTGATCGAACGCAGCAAATCCAAAGCCATTCGCGAAATCTTCATTACCCACCAGGAAATGCTCGACGACCCGGAATTGACCGATGAAGTCGAAACTCGCCTCAAACAGGGCGAAAGTGCCGAAGCGGCGTGGATGGCGGTGATCGAAGCGGCGGCGAAGCAACAGGAGTCGCTGCAGGACGCCTTGCTCGCCGAACGCGCGGCAGATTTGCGTGATATCGGCAGACGCGTGCTGGCGCAACTGAGCGGCGTCGAAACCCCGAGTGAACCCAATCAACCGTACATTCTGGTGATGGACGAAGTCGGTCCTTCCGACGTGGCGCGTCTCGATCCAACCCGCGTCGCCGGCATTCTCACCGCCCGTGGCGGCGCCACCGCGCACAGCGCCATCGTCGCCCGCGCGCTCGGCATTCCGGCATTGGTCGGCGCGGGTGCGGCGGTTTTGCTGCTGGCGCCGGGTACGCCGTTGCTGCTCGATGGCCAGCGCGGTCGCTTGCATGTGGACGCTGACACGGCGACCTTGCAGCGCGCCACCGAAGAGCGTGACACCCGCGAGCAACGCTTGAAGGCGGCTGCCGAACAACGTCATCAACCGGCACTGACTACCGACGGGCACGCGGTGGAGGTGTTCGCCAACATCGGTGAAAGCGCTGGTGTCACCAGCGCAGTGGAGCAGGGCGCTGAAGGCATCGGCCTGCTGCGTACCGAACTGATTTTCATGGCCCACTCGCAGGTGCCGGACGAAGCGACTCAGGAAGTCGAATACCGCCGCGTGCTCGATGGCCTCGCCGGTCGGCCGCTGGTGGTGCGCACCCTCGACGTCGGTGGCGACAAACCGCTGCCGTATTGGCCGATCGCCAAGGAAGAAAACCCCTTCCTCGGCGTGCGCGGAATTCGTCTGACCTTGCAGCGTCCGCACATCATGGAAGCGCAATTGCGCGCCCTGCTGCGTGCCGCTGATAACCGCCCGCTGCGCATCATGTTCCCGATGGTCGGCAGCGTCGACGAGTGGCGGCAGGCGCGGGACATGACCGAACGGCTGCGTCTGGAAATCCCGGTGGCGGACCTGCAACTGGGGATCATGATCGAGGTGCCGTCGGCTGCGTTGCTGGCGCCGGTGCTGGCCAAAGAGGTCGACTTCTTCAGTGTCGGCACCAACGACCTGACTCAATACACCCTGGCCATCGACCGTGGTCACCCGACCCTGTCGGCCCAGGCTGACGGCTTGCACCCGGCGGTGCTGCAACTGATCGACATCACCGTGCGCGCAGCCCATGCCCATGGCAAGTGGGTCGGCGTGTGCGGCGAGCTGGCGGCCGATCCGCTGGCGGTGCCGGTGCTGGTCGGTCTTGGTGTGGACGAATTGAGCGTGTCGGGCCGCAGCATTGCCGAGGTCAAGGCGCGCATTCGCGAACTCAGCCTGGCCCAGACCCAAACCCTTGCTCAACAGGCGCTTGCCGTGGGCAGCGCAAATGAAGTGCGCGCATTAGTGGAGGCCCTGTAATGGCCAAGATCCTGACCCTGACCCTCAACCCGGCGCTGGACCTGACGGTGCAGTTGCCGCGCCTTGAGCCCGGTCAAGTCAATCGCAGCGACGAGATGCACACCCACGCCGCCGGTAAAGGCGTGAACGTGGCGCAGGTGCTGGCGGACCTTGGGCATCAGCTCACCGTCAGCGGTTTTCTCGGCGAAGACAATCTTCAAGCGTTCGAAACCCTGTTTGCCAAGCGCGGTTTCGTCGATGCGTTTATCCGGGTCCCCGGCGAAACCCGCAGCAATATCAAACTGGCTGAACGAGATGGGCGCATCACTGACATCAACGGCCCGGGGCCAATGGTCAGTGAGTCCGCGCAGCAGGCGTTGCTGGATCGACTGGATCAGATTGCGCCGGGGCACGATGCGGTTGTCGTTGCCGGCAGCCTGCCTCAAGGCATCAGTCCCGAGTGGTTGCAGGCGCTGATTTTTCGCTTGAAAAACCTTGGATTGAACGTTGCACTGGACACCAGTGGCGAAGCGTTGCGAGAAGCACTCAAGGCCGGTCCGTGGTTGATCAAACCGAACACCGAAGAACTGGCCGAAGTGCTCGGTTGCGAAGTGATTTCGGTCGCGGCTCAAGCCGAAGCGGCGAGCCGCTTGCACGCGCAAGGCATCGAGCACGTGGTGATTTCCCACGGTGCCGATGGCGTGAACTGGTTCAGTGTCGGCGCGGCGATGCATGCCACGCCACCCAGGGTCAGCGTCGCCAGTACGGTGGGCGCTGGTGATTCGTTGCTGGCCGGCATGCTTCATGGTCTGCTCAGTGCCGACACGCCGGAACAGACCCTGCGCACCGCCACGGCGATTGCCGCGATGGCGGTGACCCAGATCGGTTTCGGGATCGGCGATGCGACCCAGTTGGCGCGGCTCGAACAGGGTGTGCGCGTGCGCCCCCTGACAGAACAATAAGAGGGTTTGTCATGAAATTAGCCATTGTTACGGCCTGTCCGAACGGCATGGTCACCAGTGTGCTGTGCGCCCGTTTGCTCGATGCCGCGGCGCAGCGGCAGGGCTGGAGCACCAGCGTCGAAGTGGTGGACGCGGCGCACCCGGAACGCCAATTGTCGGCGGCCACGATCGAGGCTGCCGAGTGGGTGTTGGTGGTGACCAGCGTACCGGTGGACATGTCACGATTCGTCGGCAAGCGCGTGTTCCAAAGCACCCCGGCACATGCTCTGCAAGATGTTGAAGCGGTACTGCGACGCGGTGCTGAAGAGGCTCAGGTCTACGTCGCAGACGAAGTCGTCGCCGAACCTGTGGCCGTCACGAAAAACGCCCCGCGCCTGGTCGCAATCACGGCGTGCCCGACCGGTGTTGCTCACACCTTCATGGCTGCCGAAGCCTTGCAGCAAGCGGCGAAACGTTTGGGGTATGACCTGCAGATCGAAACCCAGGGTTCGGTTGGCGCGCGCAATCCGTTGAGCGCGACGGCGATTGCCGATGCTGACGTGGTGCTGTTGGCGTGCGATATCGAAGTCGCGACCGAGCGTTTTGCCGGCAAGAAAATCTACCGTTGCGGCACGGGCATCGCGTTGAAGCAAGCCGAGGCAACGCTGAACAAAGCGCTGGCCGAAGGCAAACAGGAAAGCGCCGCGACCGGTGCCAAAGGCCCGGCCAAACAAGAGAAGACCGGCGTCTACAAACACCTGCTGACGGGCGTCTCGTTCATGCTGCCGATGGTGGTGGCAGGCGGTCTGATGATCGCGTTGTCGTTCGTGTTCGGCATCACCGCGTTCAAGGAGGAAGGCACACTCGCCGCCGCCCTGATGCAGATCGGCGGCGAGACCGCGTTCAAACTGATGGTGCCGCTGCTGGCGGGTTACATCGCCTACTCGATCGCCGACCGCCCGGGGCTTGCGCCGGGAATGATCGGTGGTCTGCTGGCAAGCACGTTGGGCGCCGGTTTCATTGGCGGGATCATTGCCGGTTTCATCGCCGGTTACGCGGCGCAGGCGATCAATCGGTATGCGCGTTTGCCGCAAAGCCTTGAGGCGTTGAAACCGATCCTGATCATCCCGTTGCTGGCGAGCCTGTTTACGGGATTGGTGATGATCTATGTGGTCGGCAAACCGGTGGCCGGGATGCTTGCGGGGCTCACGCATTTCCTCGACAGCATGGGCACCACCAACGCGATTCTGCTGGGCGTATTGTTGGGCGGGATGATGTGCGTCGACCTTGGCGGGCCGATCAACAAGGCGGCCTATGCGTTCTCGGTGGGGCTGCTGGCGTCGCAGAGTTATGCACCGATGGCCGCGACGATGGCTGCCGGGATGGTGCCGCCGATTGGTCTGGGCATCGCCACGTTCATCGCCCGACGCAAGTTTGCCCAGGCCGAACGTGAAGCCGGGAAAGCGGCGTTGGTGTTGGGGCTGTGCTTTATCTCCGAAGGCGCGATCCCGTTTGCCGCCAAGGACCCGCTGCGGGTGATTCCGGCGAGCATCGCCGGCGGCGCGCTGACCGGTGCGTTGTCGATGTATTTCGGCTGCAAGCTGATGGCGCCGCACGGTGGATTGTTTGTGTTGGCGATCCCGAATGCGATCAACCATGCGCTGCTTTATTTGCTGGCGATTGTGGCCGGGAGTTTGCTGACGGCGGTGGTGTATGCGGTGGTCAAGCGGCCGGAGGTTGTTGACCTGGCAGTAGAGCCAGTCAGCGCATAACCCGTCATTGTAGGAGCCGGCTTGCTGGCGATGGCGTTTTTGAAATCGTCATCGCCAGCAAGCCGGCTCCTACAAGGTTGTGGCGATCACCAAAATTGTGAACGACTCTGATCCTGTGGGAGCGGGCTTGCTCGCGATGGCGTCAGTGGCAACACCATCAAGCAGGGGTTTTGTACTCATTCTCCCGCTGCAACGCCCGCGCCTGAACCACATCCAGCACAGCACAGCCCTCACGCATGAGCAGATGCACGGCGCGGGTGATTCGCGTCAGATCACAGTCGGAAATGTTTTTCAGGTTCAGGCTGGTGAACGTGTCTGCCAGATCGCGAACCACGCTGAAGCGGTGCATGGCGCAGGCGGTGAGTTCGCTGAGTTCTTTGTGGGTGTTGACGAAGAGCACCGGTGTTTCGGCGTCGTAGGTGTCGATTGGGAGGTAACGCGGCATGACTTGGAACATGAAGTAACTCCTGTAATGGGAGCTACCACCATTCGCGGCCAAACGAAGAGGGTGGCAGCCATACGCGGGTTGGCCGACCGGGCACAGGAACCGGCACACCCGAAGGTGTCCCACGCACAGCTGCCATAAAACAACGCCTCAGGCACAAAGTGCCTGAGGAGGTGTTGCTACGCTGTAGCGTTCCTGCACCGACCGGCCAAGGTCGTTCGCGGTGTTTTCCGCGAGCCCGAACTATGAAGTCGATCCCGAAACGCGGCAACAAGATACGTTGTAGGAAACGTCTTGAAAAGTTGTGTGCCTCACGATGCTCATTTCAGCCCGTGTGGGAGAACGACGCATACCCTGTAGGAGCAGAGCTTGCTCGCGATGGCGATCTTTCTGTCAGTCACTTTTTTGAGTGTTAAACCGCCGTTCAAGCGGGGGGATGCCGAAGGCTCACATGTAGCTGCTGATATACAGCACTAGGTTCCTGGGTAATTTAATCATTGCGAGACGTTCAATTGCCGTCATCTGCCTGGCGGTTAGAAGATGGCTCGCCATGGCATCCTCTTCTTCATGCCAAGCCATTATCGGCATCAGGGCATCCGTGGTAACGGTCGGGGGCAAGTCGATCTCGAATACAGCCAAGTCGGTGGCTTCTTCTCTGCCGTAAATCTGAAATTTCAAATCATATTTCATGGGGCAACCTTCCTGGTTCTGTTTGCTGGCTGTGTCTGCGCCCCGGTCTCCGAGTTGAACTTGCCGAGGGGAGCCTCGAAACTACTTGGGGCGCTCAGGCGCTGGCGTGAGGACGTTTCCCAAATGCAGCGCTGAAATTTCCTATTCCCTTGATAGGAACAGGAGCCGCGATGAAAAATCAGAGCGAATACCTGCCGGTCTGAAGCTGCAGGGTTGCCCTGCAACCTGGAATCTTCCATACGGATCTGTGGTGTTGGCTGATTTGTGTGTCATGGTTGGGTCACACGGCCATGTTTTAGTTTTCCTTTTTCAGGGAGAACGCCATGAGCCAATTCAACCTCGGTCGCCGTCGTGTCATGCAGGTGGTCGGCGCCGGGCTGTTGTTGCCCGGCCTTGCGCCGGCGGTGATCGCTTCGGTCAAGGATCGGCCGCAACTCACCGATGGCGTGCAGTCCGGCGACGTGCTGGGTGACCGGGCGATGGTCTGGAGCCGCAGCGATCGTGCGGCGCGGATGGTGGTGGAGTGGGACACCCGCAGCGTGTTCGCCAACCCGCGCCGGTTCGTTTCGCCCCTCGCCGACGCCCGCAGCGATTTCACCGCGCGGGTCGAGCTCACTGGTTTGCCCGCCGACCAGGCGATTTTCTATCGCGTGCATTTCGAGGACGCCCAGAGCGGCGTCGCCAGCGAACCCTGGTTCGGTCACTTGCGCAGCGTGCCGCAGACCCGGCGCGACATCCGTTTCGTCTGGAGCGGCGACACCGTCGGCCAGGGGTTCGGCATCAACCCGGACATCGGCGGCATGCGCATCTACGAAGCCATGCGCCTGCGCCTGCCGGACTTCTTTATTCACAGTGGCGACACCATCTACGCAGACGGTCCCATACCTGCGCAGCTCACCACAGAGAGCGGCCGCGTGTGGCGCAACATCACGACTGAAGCCAAGAGCAAAGTGGCCGAAACCCTCGACGAGTATCGTGGCAATTACCGCTACAACCTGATGGACGAAAACGTCCGCCGCTTCAACGCCGAGGTGCCGCAGATCTGGCAGTGGGACGACCATGAAGTGGTGAACAACTGGTCGCCGGGCAAGCAACTCGATGAGCGCTACAGAAGCAAGGATATCCACAGCCTGGTGGGGCGTGCGCGCCAGGCCTGGCTTGAATATGCACCGATGCGTTGGCAGAGCGCCGATGGCGGTGGGCGGATTTATCGCAAGATCGGTTACGGGCCGATGCTCGATGTGTTTGTGCTCGACATGCGTAGTTATCGCGAAGCCAATGACAACAACCTTGGGGGCGCCAAACCCTTTCTCGGACGTGAGCAACTGGATTGGCTCAAGCGTGAATTGAAAGGCTCTCAGGCCCAGTGGAAAGTCATCGCCGCCGACATGCCGATCGGCCTCGGTGTGCCCGATGGCGAAGTCAGCCCCGGCGTGGCGCGCTGGGAAGCGGTGGCCAATGGTGATCCGGGACCGGCCCAGGGACGCGAACTGGAAATCGCTGAATTGCTCGGTTATCTGCGGGCGCAACAGGTGCGCAATTTCGTGTTCCTGACGGCGGATGTGCATTACTGCGCGGCGCATCATTACCACCCGGATCGTGCGGCGTTTCAGGACTTTGAACCGTTCTGGGAGTTTGTTGCCGGGCCGTTGAATGCAGGGAGCTTCGGGCCGAATCCGCTGGATAAAACCTTTGGGCCGCAAGTGATGTTCGAGAAGGCGCCGCCCGCGCAGAACACCTCGCCGTTTGCCGGGTTTCAGTTTTTTGGCGAGGTGAATATCGAGGGGACGACGGGGGAGATGAGTGTGGTGTTGCGGGACCTGGATGGGGTGGCGGTGTTTGAGCAGAAATTGCAGCCACTATGACCTGTAGGCGCCGGCTTGCTGGCGATGGCGTTTTTGATATCGCCATCGCCAGCAAGCCGGCTCCTACAGGGGGAGGTAGGTCAGTAAACGTCGCGGCGGTAGCGGCCCTGTTCGATCAGGCGGTCGACTTCTTCGATCCCGAGCACTTGATTCAGCACGTGATCCACCCCCGAAGCCATCCCCTGCAAGCTGCCGCAGATGTAAATCACGGCACCGTCGGCCAGCCATTGCTTGAGCAGATCGGCCGATTCACGCAGGCGATCCTGCACATAGATCTTCTCGGCCTGATCCCGCGAAAACGCCAGGTCCAGACGCTCGATGTCTCCGGAAATCAGCCACTCTTCCAGCTCGGCACGGCACAGGTAGTCGTGTTCGCGATTGCGCTCGCCGAACAGCAGCCAATGACGTTGCTGCCCATCGGCAATCCGCGCCTTGAGCAAACTGCGCAGTCCGGCCAGGCCGGTGCCGTTGCCCAGCAGGATCATCGGTACCGGTTCGACCGGCAGATGGAAACCGCTGTTGCGTCGTACGCGCAAACTGATGGTACTGCCCACCGGTGCGTGTTCGGTCAGCCATCCGGAACCGACCCCCAGACTGCCGTCAGGATGCACTTCCTGGCGCACGATCAGTTCCAGCACGCCGTCGGCGGCAATCGAGGCGATGGAGTATTCGCGCATGGCCAGTGGCACCAGCGCATCAACCAATGCTTGCGCGTGCAGGCCAACGAGGTGGGCGCGGTTCTCGGGCAATTGTCGACTGGCGAGGGCTTGTTCCAGAGGTTGCGACAGGTCATCGAGCACCACCGTGGCCCGGCCATCAATGCCCAGACCGTCGAGGAAATGTTCGATCACCCACGGGCAGTTGCGTGGCAACACTTCCACCAGGTCACCGGCCAGCCAGCTGCTGGTGGTCGGGGCGCTGAGGCCCAGCAAGTACACGGGCGCACCGCTGCTGTCCGGGTTCATCAATTCGCGGCGGGTGAGTGTCCAGTTGTCGTAGCGCGGTGCTTGCCAGGTGTCCACGGGCGCCTGGCCGGTCAGCAGCCCGAGTTGCTGCTGCCAGTGACGCAAGGCGTAAGGGTCGCCGCAATCGACTTCCACGGGCGCGAACAGGTGCTTGCCACCGTGCTCGCCGAGCCAGGCGTGCAAGCGGCGGGCGAAACCGCAGAAGTGCTGATACTGGCGATCACCGAGTCCGAGCACCGCGTAATTCAGTCTCTCCAGACTCAACGCGCGGCCCAGCACCTTGCGTTCGAAACCGCGGGCGCTGTCCGGTGCTTCGCCGTCGCCGAAGGTACTGACCACGAACAGAGCGTTGCTCGAATCATGCAGGTCCTGTTCGCTGACATTCGCCAGCGGTGAAACCTTCACCGGCAGACCGGCAGCCTGCAATTGCCCGGCGGTCTGCCAGGCCAGTTGCTCGGCAAACCCGCTCTGGCTGGCGAAACCGATCAGCCACGCCGGTGCGTCGCTGCCCGGTTGCGCGAAACCTTTGCGGGCGTTCTTGATCTGCTTTTTCTTGCGTCGACGATCCAGGTACAGCAACCAGCCCGTGATGAAAAACAGCGGCATGGTCAGTGCGCTGATCGTCAGGATGATCCGGCCGACAATCCCGAAGTAACTGCCGACGTGCAGTGCGTAAATGCTGGTCAGCAGCTGCGCCTTGAGGCTCTTGTCGCTGTAACGGTCGTGGCGTTTGACGAGGCCGGTGGCCGGATCGAGGCTGATCTGGTTCAGCGCGCGATCGTGTGGCGAGGAGTTCAGCAGGTAAAACACAGTGGCCGGTTGCCCGGCCACTGGCGGCATGCGGATGTTGTAGGCGCTCAGTGCCGGACCGGCAGCGCTGTAGATGCTGCTCCACATCAAGGCGTAATCGGCGGTCGGTGCCGGGCCAGCAGGCGCAGGACCACGATTGCGAACCCGTTCGTTCTGCGGCGCATCGGACAGCAATCGGGTCAGGCCTTTGTTGTACCACTCGTAGGACCACGACAACCCGGTCAACGCCGCCAGGAGGTAAAACACCAGACACCAGGTGCCGGCCACCGAGTGCAAATCCCAATTGAAGCTGCGGCCCTTTTTCTTCCAGTCGAGGGTCAGCCAGGCGCGCCAGCTTTTCCACTGGCGCGGCCAGCGCAGGTAAAGGCCGGACAGGCAGAAAAACACCAGAATCAGCGTACAGGCGCCGGTGATTTGCCGACCGGTATCGCCCATGGCGAGGAAGCGGTGCAGTTGCAGCATCAGGCCGAAGAAGTCCTGGCCGATGGCGTCGCCCTTGAACTCGGCGGTGTAGGGGTCGAAGTAGCGCATTTCGCCGCGTCGCTGCCCCGGCGGTGGTGTGAAGGCCACGCGTGCGGCGTTGCCGCTGTCGGTGTCGACCCAGAGCATCGAGACTTTCTTGCCCGACGCGCCTTCGATTTTTTCCACCAGTTCGGCGGGTGGCAGTACGCCGGCGACCTGTTTCTCGACCTGCAACACCGACGGGTTCAGTGCGCGCAGGATTTCATCCTCAAACGACACTGTCGCCCCGGTGATGCCCATCAGGGCCAGGACCAGCCCGGCACTGATACCGAAAAACCAGTGCAACTGGAACAGGGTTTTCTTCAACACGTTGCTCGCCTTGTTCGTTCAAAAATTGTCATCACGGCGCGCATTATGCCGTGGGCTGTCGAGAAGCATTCTTTTTTACACACAAAAGCCCCGTTCATATGGATGAACGGGGCCTGGCCTTCTGTAGGAGCGGGCGAAGCCTGCGATCCTTTGATCTTTGGCGATTTCAGCTCCACCCAAAATCAAGATCAAAAGATCGCAGCCTTCGGCAGCTCCTACGGTGTTGGGGGTCAGAAGTGGAAGTTGGCGCTCAGCAGGGCGGTACGACCCGCCGCCACATGGGCGTAGTGCGTCTGGAACACCTGGTCGAAGTAACGTTTGTCGGTCAGGTTCTGTACGTTGAGTTGCAGGTCGACGTTTTTGGTCAGGCGGTAGCTGGCCATTGCGTCGTAGCGCCAGTAGGACGGAATTTCCACCGAGTTGGCGATGTTGCCGAACTGCGAATCGACGAACGTGGCACCCGCACCAATGGTCAACTTTTCCGGCACCACATCATAGGTCGACCACAGGGTGAAGTTGTTCCGCGGGGTGCTCGGCATATGGTTGCCTTCATCGGCGGCGAGGGTGGTTTTGACCACTTCGCTTTCCATGTAGGTGTAGCCGCCATAGACCTTCCAGTTACGGGTCAACTTACCGGTGTACGTCAGCTCCAGACCGTTGACGGTTTGCTCGCCGTCCAGCACTTGCGTGGTGGCGCCATCCGGATCGTCGATACGGGCGTTGGTTTTCTCGGTGCGGAACAACGCGGCGGTCAATGACAGGTCATCACCGAAGAAGTCCCACTTGGTGCCGATCTCGTAGTTGCGGTTCTTTTCTGGATCGAGGTCGCTGTTGTTGGCGGCCAGTTCCAGGTTGCCGTTGCCGCTGGTTTCGCCCGCCGGGTTGCTGGAGGTCGAGTAGGCGGCGTAGATGCTGCCGTTCGGCAACGGGTTGTAGACCACGCCTATCTGGTAGTTCACCAGGTCGCTGGTGTTCTCGCGATCAAAACTCCCCGCCGGTGTGGTACGGCCAGCGTTTGCGAAGCCGCTGGATTTGACCTGGTAGTTGTCATAACGCAGGCCCAGGTTCAGGGACCACTGCTCGTTGAACTTCAGCGTGTCGAACACATAGGCGGCGGCAGTCTTGGTGTCGGTATCGGTGAACGCGGCGCTGTCGGTGATCCTGCCGTTCCAGTTATCCCCAGGCGTCGGGTTGTACAGGCTGGTGCAGTCGCCGGAGCGAAAGAGTGCAGGGTTGCACGTCGTGCCGTTGGCAGCCGAAGTCAGGATGTAGGGGCGGTTGTGGGTGTCCTGATAAGAAAACTCGATACCGGTGACCAGGCTGTGTTCGATGGCGCCGGTGTCGAACCTGGCGCTCAGGTCGGTCTGGTTGACCCAGCCGCTGGACGTCGAGTTACGGCTCTTGGTGCCACGGTAGACACTGCCCCGCGCGACGTTGCCCTTGCTGTCGTCCGGGTTGGTGACGATGTAGTCCAGGGTCGAACGGGACATGCGGAAGCTGTTGGACACGGTCAGGTCTTCATTCAGATCGTGCTCGATCTTGAAGGTGCCGCTGTCATTGGTCGTTTCGCGATAGTCGCGATGGGTGACGCCGTAGAAATTGTCGCGGTCGACATGCGCCGGTTTGTCGACGTTGTACTTGCTGCGGGCCGGGTTCAGGGTCAGCGGAATGCCGTAATCCGGCATGTCGTCGGTTTCGACGTGGTAGTAACCGAGGGTCACGCGAGTGTCGGTGCCCAGGCCGAAAGCGAAGGTCGGCGCCACACCCCAGCGGCTGACGTCCACAGTGTCACGGCCGGCGACATTGGCTTCGTGTTTCATCAGGTTCAGGCGCAAGGCCGAGGTGTCGTTCATCTGCTGGTTCAGGTCGAGCGTGGTGCGCTTGGTCTGATCCGAGCCCCAGGTGAAGCCGCCATTGTAGAAGCTGCCCAGTTTGGCGGTCTTGCTCACCAGGTTCAGGCTGCCACCGGTAGAGCCGGCTCCGGTGAAGGCAGACCCCGGGCCTTTGCTGACCTCGATCGATTCAACGTTGAAGATTTCGCGGCTCTGGGACGCCGGGTCGCGCATGCCGTCGACGAACGTGTCGCTTTCAGCGTTGAAGCCACGAATGATCGGACGGTCGCCCGCCGGGTTGCCACCTTCGCCAGCACCAAAGGTGATGCCCGGTGTGGTGCGCAAGGCGTCGACCAGGCTGGTAGCGCCCGTGTCGCGGATCACCTGCTGCGGAATCACGGTGACGCTTTTCGGTGTTTCGCGCAGCGGTGCGGTGTATTTCTTGTTGGCTGAGGTATCGGTCTTGTAGGAGGTATCGTCCTGGGCGTCGCCGGTGATGGCGGTAGCGCCCAGGGAAATCACGTTGCCCGGTGCTTTTTCGTCGGTTTTCTCAGCCGCGAAAACCATGTGGCCCGCAGAGCCGGCAGTGATCGCCACGCCAATTGCAGAAGCGAGTAAACGCGGTGAACTGACCGGTAATTGTGGTTGTTGGCGTGACATGTGAATTCCCCTCCCCAAGGATTTGAGGCCGCGGAATATAGGGTAGACGCGTCTACGTATCAATTGCGAAACGTTACTATTCGCACTGAATTTACAATCTTTACAATTTACCCTTACGGTTTTTGCTGTTTCATTCGTCGTATGTGTTTTACACGGGCAATAAGAATCAATACCATTGCCGTCCTTTTGCCTTTAGGTACTTTCCATGCTGCTGCACATCCCCGGCGTGTTCGCTAAAGAAGAGGTGCAGCGCATTCGCGAGGCTCTGGAACAGGCGGATTGGGCCGACGGAAAAATCACGGCCGGTTACCAGTCGGCCAAGGCGAAACACAATCTGCAACTGCCGGAAGGTCATCCGCTGGCCAAGGAAGTCGGCGCGGCGATGCTGGAGCGATTGTGGGAAAATCCGTTGTTCATGTCCGCGGCATTACCGCACAAGGTTTTTCCTCCGTTGCTGAACTGTTACACGGCGGGTGGCAGTTTCGATTTTCATATTGACAACGCCGTGCGTCAGCCCAAAGGCAGCATCGAGCGCGTGCGCACCGACCTGTCGGCGACGCTGTTCTTCAGCGAGCCTGAGGATTACGACGGCGGTGAACTGGAAATCCAGGACACCTTCGGCACCCAGCGCGTGAAGTTGCCCGCCGGCGACATGGTCCTGTATCCCGGCACCAGCCTGCACAAGGTCAACGCCGTCACCCGCGGCACTCGCTATGCCTCATTCTTCTGGACCCAAAGCCTGGTCCGCGAAGACAGCCAGCGCGCGCTGCTGTTCGAGATGGACGGGGCGATCCAGCAGCTGACGCAGGACATGCCGGATCACCCGTCGCTGATCCGCCTCACAGGCACGTATCACAACCTGCTGCGTCGCTGGGTCGACGTATGAGTTATCAATTGCGCCGCGAGGAAGTGCTCGACGGCGATCAGCTCAAAGCCATGCTCAATGAAAGTCCGGCGCGTGCGGCTCAGGCGATCCTGATCGCTGCACGCGAAGGGGTTCTCGACGCCCAGGCCTTGCTCGGCCAGATTCTGCTGGACGGGCAAGGGATCGAGCAGGACCCGCCATTGGCCGTGCGCTGGTTCGGGATCGCCGCTCAGCGTGGGCATCTGATGGCGCGCAACATGCTCGGTCGTTGTCACGAGCACGGCTGGGGTTGCGTGGCGGATGCCTCGGTCGCCGCACGGCATTATCGCGTCGGCGCCGAAGCCGGACTGGATTGGGCGATGTACAACTACGCCAATCTGCTGGCGACCGGGCGCGGGGTAATGGAGGATCAGGCGCAAGCGCTGAACCTTTATCGCCACGCTGCGGAACTGGGCCACGCGAAGTCGATGAACCTGCTTGGGCGTTATCTGGAGGAAGGTCGGGTTTGCCCGGCAGATCCGCAGGCTGCGCGGGACTGGTATCGACGCTCGGCCGAAAGCGGCGATTTCCGCGGCCAGTTCAGTCATGGTGCGGTGTTGGTGGAGTTGGGCAGAATCGAAGAAGGACTTGCCTGGCTGCGTCTGGCGATGGTCAACGGAAATCAGCGTTTCCTTCAGGTGAGTGCTCAACGGTTGCGGGATGCGGCCGAACCGGTGCTGAAGTTGCTGGCCGAAGATTACAAAAAACATGAGCAAGCAAAATTCGGCCGAGCAGAATGATCTTTGTGGTCGTTTTGTTAGTTGTTTTTTGATTCTGTATTCTTTTCTTATATATGCCCCTCGGGGTTTCTTTGACATTACTTTTATAAGTGTTTTAGTCTTTTCGCTGGCGCAACTGATCTGAATATTCAAGTTGTGCGTTAGCGATCAACTTCATGTTGTTCGAATTAAATTCATGCATATAATTAATGGAATAGTTATGAGCGATAATACGTTGTGGGAGCGTTCCTTGCAGGGCGCCAGCTACGAGAAATTAACCGAGTTTGCCACGGAAGTTCCAAGGATCCTGTCCGATGTGTCCAAAGCGGATGCGGACGATGTAACGCGTGAAACCGGTCTGTTACTGACAAAAAAACAAGTCATCGATTTGAGGCGTTACGAGGCTGCAGGGCTGGCCCTTCCTTACTCGGAAGTTGTTTGGCGCGAGCATGCAGCGCTACGGCAAGGATATGGAAGAGGTCTACCTGGATCTCAAGTCCGGCCCTTTGCTTGAAAAGCACAATGTCAAGACGCTGGACGAACTGAAGAAGTTGCAGCTTGAGCTGGGCGACAAGTTTCCCGGTATAGAACTTGATTCGGACACGATCCCTGATATGAGGTTTTATCTGGGCAGGATATTCGAAAAAGTTACCTCCAGTCTGGATAATGTTCGAGGTATAAAAACCGATCTGGACTCGTTTGGCTATGACTTGCGAGAAAAAGTGCTGCCGGGAATAAAGTTGAGAGTGGCACTGATCAAAACCAACTCTTATCCTGCCGAAGTAAAGAAACTGGATGAAATCATCGCCGGTCGTGCCGCGGAAATTCTGGAAAAAAACACCCAGTATCAGGCCTTGGTCGACAAGTCTCTGAGTTCTGCAGCCGGTTTGAATGTGTTTGGTTTGGGAATGGCCATTTACTACGGTGTAGAGGCGGAGGCCGTACGTAACGCTCGTAAAGAGCTGAATGCGTTGCAGGACAAGGATATTGAAGTCCTGGGAAACATGAATCGGACCCTCGGTTCGTTGAAGCGAGTGGAGCAGGATCTGCAAAACCTGACAATTATCGCCATCGATGCCGATCTGGCCACGCAGAACCTCATGCATGTCTGGAATGTGATGCATCGGTATGTCGATGAGTCTTCGACAGCCATGTTGGGGATCACCGATGCGCTGAGCCTGAGGCGCTTCATGTCGGCGTTCCGGGAGGTCGTTGGCCCGTGGGTACAAATCCACAACGACGCAGACCTCGTGATCGAGGTATTCAGAGAAGCAGATCGCGAATATGGCCAGACTCAAGGAATGGTGGTGCCAAAAATGACAACGTTCTCCGGCAAGAATGACTATCCAGCGTTTAACCTTCAGGCCTTGAAAGACAGTCATCACGCAATGCGCGACGATGCCGTCGCTGCTGAAGCGCTTTTTATCCGTCTCAATTATTTGCCAGGCGTATTCGATCGATTCAAAAGAGTGCTCGGAGATGTCAGTGCCGCTGCCCGCAATTTGCGTGAGTCCAGCTTCAACAGCAAGATGGACCTGGAATCCAAGGTTCGTAAACTGATTGCTCTTGAACAGGAGTTGGCAGACGCGGCGCAAGGCACCGAGGAGTTTGCAGAGATCGAGGAAGATCTCGAGGCCGCCTTGAAAAAAATGCTCGCCATTACTCGCAACGAGGCAAGCCAGGTGAGCATTCGTTTGGCCAATATTAGCGACGGATATGATCAGCGCACCACGTCGGGCTACATCGTCGGCCTGGAAAAAGACCAGCTCGATCTAAAGAATTCCCGTCAGGCATTAGGCGAAACCCTGGCCAAGGTTCAAAGCGAGTTCAAGGTGTTATCCGAGGCAATCAGTGCGATTGAAAAAGCCGGCATCGAGAAGATCGGCAAAGACATTGCGTTGACCATCGATAAGCTCAAAGAGCTCGGCATGGCGCCACCACAAGCTCAGATCGTGCTGTTTGCGATCGACGAACTGAAGAAAGCGATCGCCGATATCAACGAAGGCATTACTTTCATCAACATGATTCATGCAAGCAACAAGTTTCAGGCGCAGGTCGATGAGCTGGGTCGCAAGATTGCGCAGAAAGACGAGGAGATCGATCAGTCGGTCGGCAAGATCGAGTTTATTCACTTGATCCATGCACTGGACGATCAGCGCCGGCTTTATGTTGGCGAGTACAAGCAGGCAGCCGCTACGTTCAATCAATTCCTGGCGGCTGTGGAGGGTGACAGGACGGGTGATGTCGCGATGCGCAGTGCCAGGGCCATTAAAGAAGCGGGCCAGTTCATTGGCTTTCTGACGCCTGTCTCACAGCCATAACAACATCATTGACCGATGGCAGGGGGAGTTTTCGTTGAGGTGGTGACCCCTGCCTGATGTTTTTCCATTCTGGCATTCGCCAGTGTCACCAGGTCATTCCCCATGTATGAATTTCTTCTTGCGCAGAGGCACTTTGTTGCCTTGAAAAAGTACTTTGATTTTCTTCGTGTACTTCCCGCCACGCTGGACCAGCTGAAACGCCATTCAGATAACTTGCAACGTCAGGGACACGTTCTGACGACACTGCCCGATGCCGAGCGACTCAAGGTGTTGGCGTCATTCAGTTACGGTTATCTGGAACGGCTTGAAGCTGATATCTCGGCGTTGGGCAAAGTGTGTAATGAGAACTTGAGCTACATCGCAGAGTTTGCCGACGAGAGTCGAAAAATAGCAGCGCAAACGTCTCATGGTGGTCGGCATTTGAGCATCAGCGCTGTGGATTTCAAGCGATTCAGTCTGTCCAGGTCGCAATGGTGGATCTGGTTTCCTCCCAAGGATGTAAAAGGCCTGACCCACGAGCTTTACTTTCGTCTGAGTCGCACCACTTCCGCACTGTTGGATTTCAAGGCTGTGCCGAAGGAATTGAATCTTGATATCCACAACGTGTTTGAGCGCTTTTTCCGCTCGTTGACGTTGAAGCCTTGTGAGTGCCACTCGCACTATTCCCGGATTGAAACCTGGTATGTAGAAAGTGGGTCCAGCCTGCCCGGTATGAGGAACTCCGCCAGTCCCGGGAGTTCTGTGCAGGCGCGTCGGACCCGGTCCAACGAGCATCTGCGCGAACTGTTCGCGATCAAGACTGACGCCTGTTCAGCCGTTCACAACCTGAACGACTTCCTGTTTGCCATGCGCAGTTTTCTGCGGGTCGCAGAGA
Organism: Pseudomonas sp. SJZ080; assembly: GCF_007828295.1. Taxonomy (NCBI): domain Bacteria; kingdom Pseudomonadati; phylum Pseudomonadota; class Gammaproteobacteria; order Pseudomonadales; family Pseudomonadaceae; genus Pseudomonas; species Pseudomonas sp. SJZ080. The sequence continues at coordinate 395,473 of NZ_VIUK01000003.1, read as the reverse complement.
ATGAGTTGCTGGCCGTCAAGCCGACCATGAAACTCTCGCACTTGAATTGCGCCTTGGCGCAGATCGAACATGTACTGAGGGAGGTCAAGTCGATGGCCGACCGAATGCAGCAATGGTCCCGGCCATAAAAAAAGGTCCATGACATGTCATGGACCTTTTGTTTTTCAGCCTGCGGTATTTACACGTAGAACGACTTCAGCGGCGGGAAGCCATTGAATTCGACAGCGCTGTAACTGGTGGTGTACGCACCGGTCGACAACCAGTACAAACGATCGCCAATCGCCAGGTTCAGCGGCAGGCCGTATTTGTAGTTCTCGTACATGATGTCGGCGCTGTCGCAGGTCGGGCCGGCGATGACCACTTCTTCCACTTCGCCTTTCTTCTCGGTCCAGATCGGGAACTTGATGGCTTCGTCCATGGTTTCGATCAGGCCGGAGAACTTGCCCACATCCGTGTACACCCAACGCTCGACGGCGGTACGGGATTTGCGCGCCACCAACACCACTTCGCTGACCAGGATGCCGGCGTTGGCGATCAACGAACGGCCCGGTTCCAGGATGATTTCCGGCAGGTCATCACCGAAGTCTTCCTTGAGGAAGCGGATGATTTCCTCGGCGTAGGTTTCCAGGCTGTTGGTCCGGGTGATGTAGTTGGCCGGGAAGCCGCCACCCATGTTGATCAGCTTGAGGTGGATGCCGTCTTCTTCTTTCAGACGCTCGAAGATCACTTTGACCTTGGCGATCGCCGCGTCCCAGACGCTGATATCGCGCTGTTGCGAGCCAACGTGGAACGAGATGCCGTAAGGCACCAGGCCCAGGTCGCGGGCGAGGATCAGCAGGTCCATGGCCATGTCGGTCTGGCAGCCGAATTTGCGCGACAACGGCCAGTCAGCGGTGGTCGAGCCTTCGGTGAGGATGCGCACGTAGACTTTCGAACCCGGTGCAGCCTTGGCAATGTTGCGCAGGTCGGCTTCGGAGTCGGTGGCATACAGGCGCACGCCCTTCTCGTAGAAGTAGCGAATGTCCTTGGATTTCTTGATGGTGTTGCCGTAGCTGATGCGATCCGGGCCGACGCCCTGGTTCATCACTTTGTCGAGCTCGTAGATCGAAGCGATGTCGAAGTTCGAGCCTTTCTCTTTGAGCAGGTCGATGATTTCGACGGCCGGGTTGGCCTTGACCGCGTAGTAGACCTTGGCGAATTCGAAACCGGCGCGCAGGTCGTCATAGGCCTGGCTGATCATCGCGGTATCGATCACCACGAACGGGGTTTCTTGTTTGTCGGCGAAGGCCTTCATTTTCTGGAAGGTATCGCGCGCGAAATAGTCTTCGACGTTGATCGACATGCTGGGAACTCCTACTGGCAAACTGAAATTATCAATGGGTGCAAATGAACGTCCTCCGTATCCCCACTTTGGTTCGCCTACTTCCCAAGGCATGTCGCCGAAAGCAAAAAGGCCACGGGAGGCGGTGCTTCCCTTGGCCTTGCTGTCTCGTCGTCAGTACTTGAGCCGGATGGATCGTTTCCAGCATGGACGTTCGGCGCGAACTTTAGGGCGTGAGGGGCTTGAGATCAACAAAAAATGTCGCGTTTTTGCACGCTTCCGTCGTGCGGTCCCCGACAGTTACTGATGTAACCGACCTGCATGACAGTGTGATGTTCCCCGGATGAGGAATTCTGGAGGGATTTACACATAGCTTATGGGGCGAGGGGGCTTGCCCCCGTTCGACCGCGCAGCAGTCGTAAAATCAGCGCATGCGGTTATCAGAATAACCGCGTGCTCTGGTTTCAGGGCCGCTTTGCGGCTCAACGGGGGCAAGCTCCCTCGCCACAGGATCAGGCGACAGCAGTCTCGGCCGGCGAAACAATACTGGTCTTGCCCCCACGGGACTTGCCGGAGCTCAAATACTCGGCAATCGACTCCTGGGTCACTTCCCCGAGGAACACCCGCTCGGCATCCATCACCGGCAACCACGAGCGATTGAACTCGTACATCCGCGACAGCAGGATGCGCAAGTGCTCATCGTACGCCGCGGTGGCGTTGAACTCGCGCAAATACTGCGCGCATGTACCGGCCTGACGGTGCAGGTCGCGACGTCGTACATAACCGAGCGCCTTGTTCGCACCATCCGTGACCACCACATACCGACGGTCGAGTTCGTCCATCAACTCCAGGGCTTGCGCCACCGGCGTTTCCGGGCTGACGGACGGCGCGTTGTCTGCCGCGTCTTCGGCCTTCACCAGCAACAGGCGCTTGAGGGTGCTGTCCTGACCGACGAAGTTGCTGACAAATTCATCCGCCGGGTGCGCCAGCAGCGTGTCCGGGTGATCGATCTGCAACAGTTTGCCGGCACGGAAAATCGCAATTTTGTCGCCCAGCTTGATCGCCTCGTCGATGTCGTGGCTGACCATGATCACGGTCTTGTTCAGCGCGCGTTGCATCTCGAAGAATTCGTTCTGGATCATCTCGCGGTTGATCGGGTCGACCGCGCCGAACGGTTCGTCCATCAGCAACAGCGGTGCATCCGCCGCCAGGGCGCGAATCACGCCGATCCGTTGCTGCTGGCCCCCGGACAATTCACGCGGGTAGCGCGTCAGATACTGCTTGGGCTCAAGCTTGATCATGCTCATCAACTCGCGGGCGCGGTCGTGGCATTTCTGTTTGTCCCAGCCCAGCAGTCGCGGGACGATGGTGATGTTTTCCTCGATGGTCATGTTCGGGAACAGACCGATCTGCTGGATCACATAACCGATGTTGCGACGCAGAGTCACCGCGTCGAGGTCGGTGGTGTCTTCGCCGTTGATCAGAATCTTGCCCGAGGTCGGTTTGATCAGACGGTTGATCATCTTCAGCGTGGTGCTTTTACCGCAGCCCGATGGCCCGAGGAACACACAGATTTCGCCTTCATTGACGGTCAGGCTCACCGAGTCCACGGCTTTCACATCTTTGCCGTTGCTTTGGAAGGTCTTGCTGAGGTTTTGAAGTTCGATCATTTCAGGAGTCCTTTTGGAGTCAGCGTGCGTTGCAGCCATTGCAGAAGCAGGTCGGCGAAGATGGCCAGGAGACTGACCAGCACGGCGCCGACGATCAGCATCGACATGTCGCTGCGGCTGATGGAAGCGAGAATGAGTACACCGAGGCCACCGGCGCCGATGGTCGCGGCGATGGTCATGACACCAATGTTCATGACCACGGCGGTGCGCACGCCGGCGAGGATCACTGGCACGGCAATCGGCAGCTCGACCATGCGCAGTCGCTGGCCGAAGGTCATGCCGATGCCGCGTGCGGCTTCGCGAATGCCCGGTTCGACGCCGGTCAACGCGAGGTAGGTGTTACGCATGATCGGCAGCAGCGAGTACAGAAACACCGCGGTGATCGCCGGCATCGGACCCAGGCCCTGGCCGAATGTCGAGTAGAACGGCAGCAGCAGGCCGAACAGTGCAATTGACGGCACGGTCAGCAGCACCGTGGCGCTGGCCTGCAACGGGCCGGCCAGCGTCGGGAAGCGCGTCATCAGAATGCCCAGCGGCACGCCGACCAGAATCGCCAGGGTCACGGCGATACCGACCAGGGTGATGTGCTGCCAGGTCAGGTGCAGCACCAGCGGCCAGTCGAGATGGGAAAAGGCGTTCAGAAATTCCATGACTTTTCCTCCTTAGTTGATTGGATGCTGGCGCAGGAAATCGGCGGCAACGGATGAAGGGCTTTCGTGATCGACATCGACCCGTGCGTTGAGCTGGCGCATGGTTTCGTCATCGAACAGCTCGGCCAGCGGCTTGATCTCTTGCGCCAGTTTCGGATGGGCATCGAGGTAAACCTGACGCACCACCGGCGCAGCGGTGTAGTCCGGGAAGTAGTGCTTGTCGTCTTCGAGCAATTTGAGTTTGAAGGCGTTCAGGCGACCGTCGGTGGTGTAGACCAGACCGGCAAACACCTGGCCATTGCGCAGGGCGGTGTAGACCAGCCCGGCATCCATCTGGCGGATGTTTTTGCGGGTCAGGTTCATGCCGTAGAGGTCGACCATGCCGTCCAGACCGTCGGAACGGTTGGCGAACTCGGTGTCCAGCGCGACCAGGTGATTGGTTTTCGCCTCAGCCTGCAGCACTGTGTTCAGTTCGCTGATGGTGTTGATCTGCGGGTAGGCCTTTGCGGTTTTTTCCGGCAGGGCCAGGGCATAGGTGTTGCTGAACTTCGACGGGGTGAGCCAGATCAGGCCTTTTTTCGCGTCGAGTTCTTTCACCTTGGCGTAGGACTGAGCGCTGTCGAGTTTCTCGGTGATGTGGTTGTAGGCCACCAGCGATACGCCGGTGTATTCCCACATCAAATCCAGCTGGCCACTTTCGTGGGCGCTGCGAGCGAGGTTGCTGCCCAGACCGCCGGTCACCTGGGTTTCGTAACCCTTAGTGCGCAGGTACTGGGAGGTGATTTCCGCGAGCAGGGTTTGCTCGGTGAACACCCGGGCGCCGATGCGGATCACGGGTTTTTCTGCGGCTTGGACGATTCCCGAGAACAGCAGAGCGCAGCCTATTAAAAAGCTTAATTTTTTCATAAAAATTCCTTTGCCGAGGCTTAAGACGGGCGCAAGCCGCGTTCGAGCCAGAGGCGGCTGGCGAGTGTCACCAGACCGTCGAGCAGCAAGGCGAGCAGGGCGGTGCAGGCAGCGCCGAGCAGCAGTTGCGGCTGATTGTTCAGGGCGATGCCGGGGAAAATCAGGCTGCCCAGACTGTTGGCGCCGATCAGGAATGCCAGGGGGGCCGTCCCGACGTTGATCGCCAGTGCCACGCGCACGCCACCGATGATGATCGGTACGGCGTTCGGCAGTTCGACACGCCACAGCACTTGAGTCGGTGTCATGCCGATGCCGACGGCCGCTTCCTTGAGTGAACCCTGTACGTTTTTCAGGCCTTCATAGGTGTTGCGCACGATCGGCAACAACGAGGCGAGGAACAGGGCGAAGATCGCGGGACCGCTGCCGATGCCGAGGATGCCCAGGGCGATGGCGAGTACGGCGAGAGGCGGCACAGTGTTGCCGATGTTGAAGATCTGCATGAAGCGTTCAGCACGTCCCACCATGCTCGGACGGCTGAGGACGATGCCGGCGGGGATGCCCACGACGAGGGCGGCCAGCATGGAAACGAGGACGAGAATCAAGTGAGCTTGCAGGTAAAACAACAAATCGTCGCGGTAATGTTCGATCGTGTTGATGCCAATCCAGTGGACCAGCAGGGCCAGGAGAGCGACGACAACCGCACCTCCTATCAGCCCCTTGCCATAGCGAATAGCCACAGGCGGACTCCTTTTTTCTTTGTCGGCGAACGCAGTCCCGTGTGGCATGCCATTCCTGGCTGCCGGGCAAAAAGCGTTCGCGAGAAGCAGCTCTTCATACTGGTAAAACCGCATGAGATCGAGCCATAAGCGCAGCCTCGTCAGGCTAACTTGCAGGTTTTTCAAACCCTGCTACGAGTGCTGTAACAGGGGAGTGGACGCCTCCACCTTTTAAAAGGTTCCATATTTAACAGCAGATAGCCACCCTTGATGCCTGACCACGTCCCTGTTGGAGCCCGCTTGCTGGCGATGGGCACGCCTCGGTTTGCCAGATACACCGAGGCGACGCTATCGCCAGCAAGCCGGCGCCTACAAAGTTCCGGGCGTCCGGGCGTCCGGGCGGGCGGTGGTCCGTGACGGTCGGTTTGCGCTATACTCGCCGCCCTTTTTTGAATCACCGCCAGGCGATTTCCCATGACCAAACAGGCCGCCGAAGTCGCGAAACGCCGCACTTTCGCCATTATTTCCCACCCCGATGCCGGTAAAACCACCATCACCGAGAAGCTCTTGTTGATGGGCAAGGCGATTGCGATTGCGGGCACGGTGAAGTCTCGCAAGTCCGACCGCCATGCCACTTCCGACTGGATGGAAATGGAAAAACAACGGGGTATTTCCATTACCACGTCGGTCATGCAGTTCCCGTATCGCGACCACATGATCAACCTGCTCGACACCCCGGGCCACGAAGACTTCTCCGAAGATACCTACCGCACGCTGACAGCGGTGGACTCGGCCTTGATGGTTCTCGACGGCGGTAAGGGTGTTGAGCCACGGACCATCGCGCTGATGGACGTTTGCCGTCTGCGTGACACGCCGATCGTCAGCTTCATCAACAAACTCGACCGCGATATCCGCGACCCGATCGAACTGCTCGACGAGATCGAAGCGGTCCTGAAGATCAAGGCGGCGCCGATCACCTGGCCGATCGGTTGCTACCGCGACTTCAAGGGCGTTTATCACCTCGCCGACGACTACATCATTGTGTACACCGCCGGTCACGGCCACGAGCGCACCGATGTGAAAATCATCGAAAAGCTCGACTCCGATGAAGCTCGCGCGCATTTGGGTGATGAATACGATCGCTTCGTTGACCAACTGGAACTGGTGCAAGGCGCCTGCCACGAATTCAACCAGCAGGAATTCCTCGACGGCCAACTGACGCCGGTGTTCTTCGGTACCGCACTGGGCAACTTCGGTGTCGATCACGTGCTCGACGCCGTGGTCGACTGGGCACCGAAACCGCTGGCCCGTGTCGCCAACGAACGCACCGTAGAACCGGTCGAAGAAAAATTCAGCGGCTTCGTGTTCAAGATCCAGGCGAACATGGACCCGAAACACCGCGACCGTATCGCCTTCATGCGTATCTGCTCCGGCAAGTACGAAAAGGGCATGAAGATGCGCCACGTGCGCACCGGCAAGGACGTGCGCATCGGCGACGCCCTGACGTTCTTCTCCTCCGAGCGTGAGCAACTGGAAGAAGCGTTTGCCGGCGACATCATCGGCCTGCACAACCACGGCACCATCCAGATCGGCGACACCTTCACCGAAGGCGAAGTGCTAGGTTTTACCGGTATTCCGCACTTCGCCCCGGAACTGTTCCGTCGTGTGCGTCTGCGTGATCCGCTGAAATCCAAGCAACTGCGCCAGGGTTTGCAGCAATTGGCGGAAGAGGGCGCGACCCAGGTGTTCTTCCCCGAGCGCAGCAACGACATCATCCTTGGCGCCGTTGGTGTGCTGCAGTTCGATGTGGTCGCCAGCCGCTTGAAAGAGGAATACAAGGTCGAGTGCTCTTACGAGCCGATCACCGTGTATTCCGCGCGCTGGATCGATTGCGACGATAAGAAGAAATTCGAGGAGTTCCGGGTCAAGGCCGTGGAAAACCTTGCGGTTGACGGCGGTGGTCACCTGACTTACCTGGCCCCGACCCGCGTCAACCTGGCGCTGATGGAAGAGCGCTGGCCGGATGTGAAATTCCGTGCGACGCGTGAGCATCATTAAGCGCTGAGCTGCAAAACCAAAAGCCCCGGTTGCGAAAGCGCCGGGGCTTTTTTGTGCCCGCCACAAGGCTGGCCCCCACAGGGATCAGCGTTGTGGGTGGGTTTGGGTATAAGCATTATTCCAAACCAGTCTCCCCACTCACGGCATTTCCCGCGCATCGTCTATGTCCTATCTGGAGAACCCGTCCCGTCGGAACCGGATGTCTATCAGTGCCGTCGGGCTTCAACGTTTCACCTGCAAAAGGGATGGAATCGGCCATGAGCATTTTTCAACGCATCGTGTTGTTGCTGAAGGTTTTGCTAATGCTGTCCGTAGGCCTGTCGTCGGCTGCGTGGGCTGAGTGCCCGAATCATGATGAACAAGCGTCGAACGGGGAGGTGACGCACACCGGGCTGATGATCGCCGCGTCCGAGTCGGAGCCCGGTGATCAGGGGCAGGGTGGCAGCGCGGATGATGACGATTCGACCACCGATGATCCCGATGCCAATACCGATGAAGATGAAGGGGCTTAAGTAACAGGCAAAAGAAAACCCCTTCCCCCGACTGAGCGCAGCCAGGGCATAAGAGGTTTTTGAACAGCTTAGATATCCCTGTGGGAGCGGGCTTGCCCGCTCCCACAGGTTTTATTCCCCGTTTATGCCGCGCCGTCGAGGAACTGCTCGGCGTAGTGGCAAGCCACCTGCCGGTTATCGAGAGGGCGCAAGGCTGGCTCTTCGGTTTTGCAGCGCTCGGTCGCGTACGGGCAACGCTTGTGGAAAGCGCAGCCCGACGGCGGGTTCAACGGGTTGGGCAACTCGCCGACGATCTTGATTTTCGGCTTGTTCGGGTCCGGGTGAATGGTCGGGGTGGCCGACAGCAACGCCTGGGTGTACGGGTGCAGCGGACGCTCATAAATGTCGTTCTTCGGGCCCATTTCCACCGGGCGGCCGAGGTACATCACCATCACGTCATCGGCAACGTGTTGCACCACCGCCAGGTTGTGCGAAATGAACACGTAGGCGGTGTTGAACTCTTGCTGCAAATCCATGAACAGGTTCAGCACCTGGGCCTGGATCGACACGTCCAGCGCCGATGTCGGCTCATCCGCCACCAACACTTTTGGTTGCAGCATCATCGCCCGGGCGAGGGCGATCCGCTGGCGCTGGCCGCCGGAGAACATGTGTGGATAACGCTGATAATGCTCAGGGCGCAAACCGACCTGCTTCATCATCGCCTGCACTTTCTCGCGACGTTCAGTGGCGCTGAGGCTGGTGTTGATCAGCAATGGCTCGGCCAGTTGATCCCCGACTTTCTGCCGTGGGTTCAACGAGGCGTACGGGCTCTGGAATACCATCTGCACGTCTTTGCGCAGTTGTTTGCGTTGAGCCTTGTCGGCGCCGGCAACTTCCTGCCCGGCGATTTTCAAGGAACCGGAGGACGGCTCTTCGATCAGCGTCAGGGCGCGGGCCAGGGTGGATTTGCCGCAACCGGATTCGCCTACGACGGCGAGGGTCTTGCCGGCTTCCAGTTCGAACGACACACCGTTCAGGGCGCGTACGGTCGCATGGCCCTTGAACAGGCCGCGGGACACTTCGTAGTGACGGGTGAGGTCGCGGGCGGTAAGTACGACGGCCATTACGCCACCTCCTGGTTCAGCGGGTAGAAGCAGCGGGCGAGGCTGTTGCTTTTCGGGTCAAGGGCCGGACGTTGCGCACGGCAGTTGTCCTGCACATACGGGCAGCGCGGCGACAGCAGGCAGCCTTGCGGGCGGTCGTAACGACCGGGAACGATACCCGGCAGCGTGGCCAGGCGCGTGGCGCCGAGGCTGTGTTCCGGAATCGCCTTGAGCAGCGCTTCGCTGTACGGGTGCGCCGGAATGTCGAACAGTTGCGGCACCTGACCGACTTCGACCGCTTGGCCGGCGTACATCACGCACACACGCTGGGCGGTTTCGGCCACGACCGCGAGGTCGTGAGTGATCAGCACCAGGCCCATGTTCTGTTCTTTCTGCAACGCCAGCAGCAGGTCCATGATCTGCGCCTGAATCGTTACGTCGAGGGCAGTGGTCGGTTCGTCGGCGATCAGCAGTTTCGGTTCGCCGGCAATCGCCATGGCGATCGCAACACGCTGGCTCATGCCACCGGACAGTTGATGCGGGTAGGCGTCCATACGGCTGGCGGCGCCCGGGATTTCCACTTTTTCCAGCAGCTCGATGGCGCGTGCGCGGGCTTGCTTGCCGGACATTTTCAGGTGCAGGCGCAGCACTTCCTCGATCTGGAAACCGACGGTGTAGCTCGGGTTCAGCGCAGTCATCGGGTCCTGGAAGACCATGGCCAGGTCTTTGCCGACGATTTGCCGACGCTGACGGTTGCTGAGCCTGAGCATGTTCTTGCCGTCGAAATTCAGGGCGTCGGCGGTGACGATCCCCGGATGCTCGATCAGGCCCATCAGCGCCATCATGGTCACGGATTTACCGGAGCCCGACTCGCCAACGATGGCCAGCACTTCGCCCTTGTCCACGGAAATGTCGAGCCCGTCGACCACTGGAACGGCGTTCTTGTCGCCGAAGCGAACGTTGAGATTCTTGATTTCTAACAGTGACATTTGAATCTCCTCAGGCGGCGTTCTTGAGTTTCGGGTCCAGCGCATCGCGCAGGCCGTCGCCCATCAAGTTGATTGCCAGCACGCTGAGCAAAATGGTCAAGCCAGGCAGACTTACCACCCACCAGGCGCGTTCGATGTAGTCGCGAGCCGAAGCCAGCATGGTGCCCCACTCAGGGGTTGGCGGTTGTACGCCAAGGCCGAGGAAGCCCAGTGCCGCGGCATCGAGAATCGCCGAGGAGAAGCTCAAGGTCGCCTGAACGATCAGCGGCGCCATGCAGTTGGGCAGCACGGTGACGAACATCAGGCGTGGCAGACCGGCACCGGCCAGGCGCGCGGCGGTCACGTAGTCGCGGTTCAATTCGCCCATCACCGCGGCGCGGGTCAGACGAACGTAGGACGGCAACGAAACCACGGCGATGGCAATGATGGTGTTGATCAGGCCAGGGCCGAGGATGGCGACAATCGCCACGGCCAGCAGCAGGGACGGCAGGGCCAGCATGATGTCCATCAGACGCATGATGGTCGGGCCGAGCACGCGCGGGAAGAACCCGGCGAACAGACCCAGCAGAATGCCCGGAATCAGCGACATCACCACCGACGACAAGCCGATCAGCAAGGACAGGCGCGAACCGTTGATCAACCGCGACAGCAGATCGCGTCCCAGTTCATCGGTGCCGAGCAGGAACTGGATCTGCCCGCCTTCCAGCCAGGACGGCGGGGTCAGCAGGAAGTCACGGTATTGCTCGCTCGGGTTATGCGGGGCAACCCACGGCGCGAAGATCGCGCAGAAAATCACCAGCAGCATGAACATCAGGCCGGCAACGGCGCCTTTGTTCTTGGAAAACGCTTGCCAGAATTCTTTGTACGGGGACGGATACAGCAGGCTTTGATCGACTGTTACCGCTTGATTTGTAGTTGAAGCTGGAGTGGTCATGATGATCTCAGCGCTGGTGACGGATGCGTGGGTTGGCAAAGCCGTAGAGGATGTCCACCACGAAGTTGACCAGAATCACCAGGCAGGCGATTAACAGGATGCCGTTTTGCACCACGGGGTAATCCCGTGCGCCAATGGCTTCGATCAGCCATTTGCCGATGCCGGGCCACGAGAAAATGGTTTCGGTCAGGACCGCACCGGCCAGCAATGTGCCGACTTGCAGGCCGACCACCGTCAGCACCGGAATCAGCGCGTTGCGCAGGCCGTGCACGAACACCACGCGCGACGGCGACAGGCCTTTGGCGCGGGCGGTACGGATGTAATCCTCACGCAGCACTTCGAGCATCGACGAACGGGTCATCCGCGCAATAACAGCCAGCGGAATGGTGCCGAGCACGATGGCCGGCAGGATGAGGTGATGCAGGGCATCGAAGAACGCGCCGACGTCATCGGCCAGCAGCGTGTCGATGAGCATGAAGCCGGTGCGCGGCTCGATGTCATAGAGCAGGTCGATCCGCCCGGACACTGGCGTCCAGCCCAGTGACACCGAGAAGAACATGATCAGGATCAGGCCCCACCAGAAGATCGGCATCGAATATCCCGCCAGGGAGATGCCCATCACCCCGTGGTCGAACAGGGATCCTCGCTTGAGTGCCGCAATCACCCCGGCCAACAGGCCCAGGATGCCGGCGAACAACAGGGCGGCCATGGACAATTCCAGGGTCGCAGGGAATAGGGAGGTGAATTCGCTCCAGACGCTTTCCCGGGTACGCAGGGATTCGCCGAGATCGCCGTGGGCCAGTTTGCCAATGTAATCCAGGTATTGGGCATACAGCGGTTTGTTCAGACCTAGGCGTTCCATTGCCTGAGCATGCATTTCGGGGTCGACTCGACGTTCGCCCATCATTACTTCCACGGGGTCGCCTGGAATCATGCGAATCAACGCGAAAGTCAGCAAGGTGATGCCGAAGAACGTGGGGATCAATAACCCCAATCGGCGGGCAATAAAACTAAACATCTTCTGGTGTACCTCATCAGCCGGTTAGGCGTGCCTGGTGTCCCTGGAGTCAGGGACACCGGGAGTTTTCTTATCTACTTCACCTGGGTGGTGGCGAAGTTATTAGTGGTGAGGGGGCTAATGTGATAGCCCTCTACGTTGTTGCGCATTGCGGTGAACATTCTAGTGTGCGCCATGCTGATCCATGGCTGGTCCTGGTTAAAAATAACCTGAGCCTGTTCGTACAGCGCTGCCCGCTCGGCCGGATCGGTTTTTTCCCGGGCCTGGTCGATCAGCGTCTGGAATTTGTCATTGCACCAGCGCGCATAGTTTTCGCCGTTCTTCGCGGCTTCGCAACTGAGCATAGGCGTCAGGAAGTTATCCGGGTCGCCGTTATCGCCCGTCCATCCGGCGGAAACCATATCGTGCTCGCCGTTTTTCGCGCGTTTGAGCATTTCGCCCCATTCCATCACGCGAATGTCGATCTTGATCCCGACCTTGGCCAGGTCAGCCTGCATCATCTGCGCGCCGAGCATCGGGTTCGGGTTGGTCGGGCCGCCACCGTTGCGGGTGAACAGGGTGAAGGTGGTGCCTTCCGGTACACCGGCTTCCTTGAGCAGGGCGCGGGCCTTGTCCAGATCGCGGGGCGGATTCTTCAGATCGTGGTTGTAGCCCAGCAGCGTATCCGGGAATGGGTTGACCGCCACCGTCGCATTGCCTTTACCGAACAGCGCGTTGACATAAGCCTCTTTATCGAAGGCGATGTCGATGGCTTTGCGCACCCGCACATCACTCATGTATTTGTGCGTGGTGTTCATGGCGATGTATGAAACGGTCATCGCGTTCAGTTCATCGACGCTCAGTTTGGCGTCTTTCTTGATGCTCGGGATGTCATCCGGCTTCGGATACAGCGCCACCTGGCATTCGTTGGCCTTGAGCTTTTGCAGGCGCACGTTGTTGTCGGTGGCGATGGCCAGGATCAACGAGTCTGCCGGCGGCTTGCCACGGAAGTAGTCCGGGTTGGCCTTGAAGCGAACCTGAGCGTCCTTGGCGTAACGCTGGAAAATGAACGGGCCGGTGCCGACCGGTTTGTTGTTCAGGTCGCCGGTCTTGTTTGTCTTGAGCAGCTGGTCAGCGTACTCGGCAGGGTAAATCGAGGAGAACGCCATGGCGATGTCGGCCAGGAACGGCGCTTCGCGACGGGTCAGGGTGAATTTGACTGTGTTGTCGTCGATCTTCTCTACGCTTTTGAGCAGTTCCTTGAAGCCCATGCTTTCAAAGTACGGGAAGCCCACGCTCGACAGCTTGTGCCATGGGTGATTCGGGTCCAGCTGACGCTGGAAGCTCCAGACCACGTCGTCGGCGTTCATGTCGCGGGTCGGCTTGAAGTATTCGGTGGTGTGAAACTTGACGCCTTTGCGCAGGTGGAAGGTGTAGGTCAGGCCGTCTTCGCTGATATCCCAGGACTCGGCCAGTGCCGGAATCACTTCCGTGGTGCCGGGCTTGAAGTCCGCCAGGCGGTTGAAGATGGTTTCGGCCACTGCATCGGCGGTGACTGCAGTCGTGTACTGAACCATGTCGAAGCCTTCCGGACTGGCTTCGGTACAAACCACCAGGGGTTTGGCCGAGACGCCAACGGCAACACTCAGCAACGCGGCAGCGATGGCCGCACGTAGGGGAAGCATTTTCATCAAGAACCCTCTGCAATCGGTTGAACAGGAAGAAACCGAATGGCCGACTCATCATGAGTCAGCCGTCGGCTGGCGCTTTTTACAAAATTTTGAACGGGATGGTGGTCACGAGACGGAACTCGTTGATGCTACCGTCAGCCTGGTTATCGCTGGCGCGGTGGGTGGTGTAGGTAGCGCGAACTGTGGTGGCCTTGAGCGGACCGCTCTGTACGGCGTACGAAGTACCGATGCCGTATTCATAGTGGTTCTCGCCGTCCATATTACGTACGTCGTAGGCGGTACCGGTGTAGTGCGTACCGTCGATGCCCCAGCCGCGAGCCTGGTAGATGTTGAACTTCAGGCCTGGCACGCCGTATTCGGCCATGTTGAGGCCGTAGGCGATCTGGAAGGACTTCTCGTTCGGGCCGTTGAAGTCGGACAGCAAGGAGTTGGCCAGGTAAATGCCGTTGGTTTCATGCAGGTAGTCGAAGTACTCGTTACCGTTCACTTCCTGATAAGAGAACGTCAGGCTATGGGCGAGGTGAGTCAGGCCCAACGACAGCGAGTAAGTGTCGTTGTCGATCTCACCCATCAACTTTTTGCCTTCGTCGACGGTTTTGTAGTAGTTCAGGCCGGTGGTCAGACTCAGGATCGAGCTGTCGCCCAGTTCGTGAGTGGCGCCAAAGTAGTACTGGTTCCAGAAATCTTCTACGTTGCTCGCGTACAGGCTGGTTTTCAGGCTCTTCAGCGGCTGATAGTTCAGGCCCGCGGTGTTTACGTGGTCGGTTTCAGCGCTGTTGTTCGTGTACTCAGAGCGAAATTTCGACAGGCTCTGCTCGGTACGAGGCGATACGCGGTCGAAGGTGCCGAGGTCGAACGACAGGTTGTCGAACTCTTCGCTGTGAATGGTCACACCCTCAAAGCTCGAAGGCAGCGGACGGTTGCCGATGACGTCGACGATCGGGCTGCTGAAGTTCTGGCGGCCGGCGGTCAGGGTGGTGTTGGAGATACGCGCCTTGACGTTGGCCAGGCCCAGTTTGCTCCACTGATCCACCGCGTCGCCGTTGGTGTGAGCCAGGGTACGGTTGGAACCGCCCTTGATGTCTTCGCGGCTACGATCCAGTGCAATGGCATTGTAAGCAGCGACTTCGGTGCTGAAACCCACGGTGCCTTGGGTGAAACCCGAGGTGTAATTCAGGATGGTGCCCTGAACCCAGTTGATACGGCGCGTGCCGGTCAGGGTTTCGCCGTGGCGCTCGTACTTGTAGGTAGCGCCTCGCTGTTTATCTTCGTTGGCGTACCAGTTACGGGTACTGCCCGACAGGCTCTGACCATCAATGAAGCCCTTGGCTTCGGACTGTGCGTTGGTGCTTGCCAGTTGGGTCGGAACGAAGTCCTGGCTTTGGGATTCTGCGTATGCCGTGGCGGTGACGCTGCTGATGGCCAGGGCCAATAACGCGGTGCTGCTCAGTTTCATGGGTGAAGCTCCTTACTTTCTTTTTTTAATGCCGGTCTTTTTTGGTGATCCGACTATTGGTTTGTAACTCAAACAAGGCATCGCAAACGTTTGCTGCACGCCTGTTGGGCGAATTACGGCAATACGCTTGCGTGAGGGCGGAATCCGCCCCCAGCGTTTTTGGCTAATCGGTTATTGGTCGATACTGACGCCCGAGAACACGTTGCGGCCGAAAGGACTCACCTTGAATCCTTCGACTTTGGCGCTCAACGGCTGGTTGACCGTCGAGTGGGCGACAGGCGTGATCGGCACTTGCTGCTTGAGCAACTGCTGAGCCTGTTTGTAGAGCACGGTGCGCTGGTCACGATCGGTGACGACCTTGGCCTGCTTGATCAGCTTGTCGTAAGCCGGATCACACCATTGGGAATAGTTGTTGCCGCCAATGGCGTCGCAGCTGTAAAGCGTGCCGAGCCAGTTGTCCGGGTCCCCGTTGTCACCGGTCCAGCCAATCAGGCTGACGTCGTGCTCGCCATTCTTGGTGCGCTTGATGTACTCGCCCCATTCGTAGCTGACGATCTTCACTTTGAGACCGATTTTCGCCCAGTCAGCCTGGAGCATCTCGGCCATCAACTTGGCGTTCGGGTTGTACGGGCGCTGAACCGGCATTGCCCATAAAGTGATTTCGGTGCCTTCCTTCACGCCGGCAGCCTTGAGCAGTTCCTTGGCTTTTTCCGGGTTGTAGGCGGCGTCCTTGATGGTCTCGTCGTAGGACCATTGGGTCGGCGGCATGGCGTTTTGCGCAAGTTGCCCGGCGCCTTGGTATACCGCGTTGAGAATGCCTTGCTTGTTCACCGCCATGTCCAGCGCCTGACGCACTTCAAGCTGGTCGAACGGCTTGTGGCGCACGTTGTAGGCGATGTAGCCGAGGTTGAAACCGGGCTTCTCGATGAGTTTGAGTTTGGTGTCGTTCTTCAGCGCTTCGACATCGGCAGGGCGGGGGTGCAGGGTGATCTGGCACTCGTTGGCCTTGAGCTTCTGCACACGCACCGAGGCGTCGGTGTTGATGGCGAAAATCAGGTTGTCGAGCTTGACCCGGCTCGGGTCCCAGTACTGCTTGTTGCCGCTGTAACGGATGTTGGAATCTTTCTGGTAGCTCTTGAATACGAACGGTCCGGTGCCGATCGGCTTCTGGTTGATGTCGCTCGGCTTGCCTTCGGCCAGCAGCTTGTCGGCGTATTCGGCGGACAGGATGGCGGCGAAGCTCATGGCGATGTTCTGGATGAACGCGGCGTCCACGCTATTGAGCGTCATGACCACGGTCAGCGGGCCGGTCTTCTCGACCTTGGCGATGTTCTTGTTCAGGCTCATCCCGTTGAAGTACGGGAATTCGGTGGGATAGGCCTTACGGAAAGGTTGCTGCGGATCGAGCATGCGATTGAACGTGAACAGCACGTCGTCGGCGTTGAAATCACGGTTCGGCGTGAAGTACTTGGTTGTGTGAAATTTCACCCCTTCGCGCAGGTGAAAGGTGTACTTGAGGCCGTCTTCGGAAATATCCCAGCTTGTTGCCAGGCCTGGTACGACGTTGGTGGCGCCTTTTTCGAACTCTGCGAGTCGGTTGTACAACGGCTCGGCAGCATCGTTATCGGTCGCGGTCGTGTACTGCGCGGTGTCGAAACCAGCCGGGCTGCCTTCGGAGCAGAACACCAGGCTGTTATTGGCGGCCTGGCTGATGGAAGTGGCGGCCAGCAGGCCGGTGCCCAGCAATGCGGATAAAACCAAGGTATGACGCATGACGCTCCCTTTTCTCTTTCTCTAAGTGTTTTCAATGAGCCGCGGTCCCGTCCGGGGACGTGGAGGCGTCACTGAGCTCAAGCCATGACGTGCAGCAGAACCGAGAGCCCACGCATGCACTGGTCAGATCCCGACGGTATGAGCCGCGGTTCCGGCAGTAAATGCGTAGAGTCCTAAAGACTTGTAGGAAAGGGCAACGCGTCCGATGTCACTGCTGTAGTCCGCAGCGGAACTGGATGTAGGTTGTTTCCTGCTTTCTCGGTAGAAAAAACAACGGCGACGTCAAAAACGTCGCCGTTGCCAGATCTTATTTGCTGACGCTAACGCCGTAGAAGGAGTTCAAGCCGAATGGGCTGATCTTGAAATCCTGCACTTCGTTGCGCATGGGTTGGAACACCGTCGAGTGAGCGATAGGTGTCATTGGAACAGCGTCTTTGAGGACGTGTTGCGCCTGCTTGTACAGTTCGGTGCGCTTGCCCTGGTCGGTCGTGCGCTTGGCTTCCTTGACGATGCCGTCGAACTTCTTGTCGCACCACTTGGAGAAGTTGTTGCCCTGCAGCGAATCGCAGCCGAACAGCACGTTCAGCCAGTTGTCCGGGTCACCGTTGTCGCCGCTCCAGCCAATCAGCATCGCGCCGTTTTCGCCGCCTTTGGAGCGCTTGATGTACTCGCCCCACTCGTAGGTCACGATCTTGGCTTTGATGCCGATCTTGGCCCAGTCAGACTGCAGCATTTCTGCCATCAGCTTGGCGTTCGGGTTGTAAGGACGCTGTACCGGCATCGCCCACAAGTTGATCTCGGTGCCTTCCTTGACGCCGGCTTCCTTGAGCAGCTCTTTGGCTTTCTCGGGATTGTACGGCGCATCCTTGATGGTGGTGTCGTAAGACCACTGGGTCGGCGGCATGGCGTTGACGGCCAGTTGACCTGCACCCTGGTAAACCGAGTCGATGATCTGCTGCTTGTTGACGGCCATGTCCAGTGCCTGACGCACTTTCAGTTGGGCCATCGGGTTCGGCTGGTCGCTGCCCTTGATCTTGTCCATCACGTTGTAGGCGATGTAACCCAGGTTGAAACCGGCCTGGTCAGGCACTTTCAGGGTCTTGTCTTCTTTCAGCGCCTTCAGGTCGGCCGGACGCGGGAACAGAGTGATCTGGCACTCGCCCTTCTTCAGCTTCTGGATACGTACCGACGGGTCGGTGGTGATGGCGAAGATCAGGTTGTCGATCTTGACGTCATCAGGCTTCCAGTAGTCCTTGTTCCCGGTGTAGCGGATGTTGGAGTCTTTCTGGTAGCTCTTGAACACGAACGGGCCAGTGCCGACCGGCTTCTGGTTGATATCGGCGGCTTTGCCTTCCTTGAGCAGCTTGTCGGCGTACTCGGCGGACTGGATCGAGGCGAAGCTCATGGCCATGTTCTGGATGAACGCCGCGTCCACTTCTTTGAGGGTGAACTTGACGGTCTTGTCGTCGACTTTATCGATCTTGGTGATGTTGGTGTCCATCCCCATGTCGGTGAAGTACGGGAATTCGGTCGGGTACGCCTTACGGAACGGGTCATCCTTGTTAATCATGCGATTAAAGGTGAACAGCACGTCGTCGGCGTTGAACTCGCGAGTGGGCTTGAAGTACGGGGTGGTGTGGAACTTGACGCCTTCACGCAGGTGGAAGGTGTATGTCAGGCCGTCATCGGAGATGTCCCATTTGGTCGCCAGACCAGGAATAACGGCGGTGCCGCCGCGCTCGAACTGAGTCAAGCGGTTGAACATGGTTTCTGCAGAGGCGTCGAAGTCGGTTCCGGTGGTGTACTGACCAGGATCAAAACCGGCCGGGCTCCCTTCGGAGCAAAACACCAGGTTAGTCGCCGCTTGGGCGAAAGGTGCGGCAGCTAATAAGCTGGCGCCGACTAAAAACGGAATGACCGCGTGTTTAAGCATGTTGGCCTCATGATTTGTTGTCATTTTTGGAATTAGAGGACGACCTCGTGAGCCGTGCCTGCGGATACTTATGCAGGGGCCATACCCAATGCAAGATCCTGAACGACCACAGGCGTTAAACAGTGGCACGAACGTACCTTAATGTCGCATATGTATAAATTCGTGCGCATTTGACCGTTTGCGCGCGGTTTTTTCGGTGCAAACCGTGCACTGGCAGGGGGCGATCGTGGTGTCTGGCGCACCCGGTTGGAGCGTGGTGTTACTTATTTATACCCATCCTTGCAGAAGGAGTGAGGTCGAGGGGACTGTTCTTGAAGTCGGTGGGGGGTGTAAGGCCGTCGAGTGGGGGATTGTTGTGCCAGGTATTTGTTGTTTAAGGATTTATTGTGTGTGGGGGGACAGTTTGGCCCATTGCTGTTTGTCAGCGTACACATTGGTATTTGCAGTGATCTTTATCTTGGCGGCCTGGTAGCCGACCGGTTTCTTGTTGTCGGTGTATATATCCATTCCTGCGGTAACGGCGGCTGGCGGTTTCGCCCTTACGGCGACTCACTTTTTTTTCAAACGCCAAAAAAAAGTAAGCAAAAAAAGGCTCGCCCCGAGCGTCCGGCCCCTCGCTAAGGCTCGGCGTTCCTTCGCTCCGGTATTCATCCGGGGGCATCGCCCTCCGGTTGGCTTCGCTGGCACCTACATGCGATGAGTTCGACTGCGTCGAACGGCGCTGCGCGCCACTCCCCGGATGAACCCCTCCACTCAGCCTCCCGAAGGGGCGGGTGAATCAAGATCAAGAGCTGCAGGCGAGCTAACGCTCGGCCTGATGAGTGGTGAGAAGCGGGGGTACGCCGATCTGCTTTTGTAGGAGCCGGCTTGCTGGCGATGGCGGCCTCACAGCCGACCAGATCTCCCAGATTCCCCCCAATCCCTGTAGGAGCCGGCTTGCTGGCGAAGACGGCCCCCAACCGACCTGTTCTCGCGAAATACGCTGACCTCGCAGGCGCCGGCTTGCTGGCGATGGCGCCCTGCCAGCCAACCTGTTCTCGCCGACATACGCAGACCTCGCAGGCGCCGGCTTGCTGGCGATGGCGCCCTGCCAACCAACCTATCCTCGCCGACATACGCTGACCTCGCAGGCGCCGGCTTGCTGGCGATGGCGGCCTGCCAACCAACCTATCCTCGCCGACATACGCTGACCTCGCAGGAGCCGGCTTGCTAGCGATGGCGCCCTGCCAGCCAACCTGTTCTCGCGGATACACGCTGACCTCGTAGGAGCCGGCTTGCTGGCGATGGCGGCCTGCCAACCAACCTATCCTCGCCGACATACGCAGACCTCGTAGGAGCCGGCTTGCTAGCGATGGCGCCCTGCCAGCCAACCTGTTCTCGCGGATACACGCAGACCTCGTAGGAGCCGGCTTGCTGGCGATGGCGGCCTGCCAACCAACCTATCCTCGCCGACATACGCAGACCTCGTAGGAGCCGGCTTGCTGGCGATGGTGCCCTGCCAACCCACCTATCCTCGCCGACATACGCAGACCTTGTAGGAGCCGGCTTGCTGGCGAAGGCGCCCTGCCAGCCAACCTGTTCTCGCGAAAATACGCTGACCTCGCAGGAGCCGACTTGCTAACGATGGCGGCGGTGTGGTTCACCGCAAGCCAGGCAGTCCCTCCGCTGACTTTCGTGAGGCAATAAAAAAACGGCGATCACTTCGGTGATCGCCGTTTTTTGTACAGGTTATCGAATCAAGGCAGCAACACTTCAACCACACCATCCGCCGTCATGCTGACCTGGCTGGTGCCGGCCTCGACTTCCGGTGTCACCGGCGCGGCGTCCATGCTCGCCGCTTTCATCATGATCGGCCCGCGCATGTACGGTTGTGGGTAGCCGTTGCTGTTGAGGTTCAGGTTGACGATTTTGTAACCCTTGCCGCCCAGTGCATCGGTGGCCAGTTGTGCGCGGGCTTTGAAGGCGGTTACAGCATCTTTCAGCAGTGCGTCTTCACTGGCCTTGCGGGTTGGCGTGGCGATGGCGAAGTCCATGCCGCCCATTTTCAGGTCGGTGAGCAGTTCGCCAGTCAGTTTCGACAGCGCGGCGAAGTCGGAGCTTTCCAGGCGCAGTTCGGCGCGTTCACGCCAGCCGGTGATTTTCTGGCCCTTGGTGTCGTAGATCGGGTAGCTGTTGCGGCTGCCCTGGCGCAGGGTGATGTCTTTGACTTGTTTGGCCTGGGCCAGCGCCTTGTTCATGGTGGTGCTGACGTCTGCGGCGAGTTTGGCCGGGTCGGTGTTTTGTTCTTCGGTGTAGAGGGTCACGATCATCAGGTCGCGGGCGACTTCCTGACTGACTTCGGCGCGCAGGGAAATCTGGTTGTAATGCAGCTCGTCGGCGGCCAGGGCCGGGAGGCTGGCGACGGTGCCGACGCTGAGGGCGAGTAGGGCGGCGCTGCGGCGGAAAGTGTGCATGAAATCTCCTTGGACGATGCGCAGGGGTTGGGTCCGAGCCTGCGTGAAACCATCAGACTCTAGCTTTAATGATCCGGTTCGCACAGTTACAACTTCTATACAGATGAATTGATGGTGGCCCTGTGGTGAGGGGGCAAGCCCCCTCGCCACGGGAGTACTTCGTCAGAGATACATTGCTTGGAGGCTGTGGCCGTTTGCCGCACTTTTGCCTGTCAGCCCCCGTGCTTGGTTATACTCCGTGCGATCCGCCTGGAGCGCTCATCAGGAGAGCTCATGCTCGCCCCCGTTCAAATCACTTCCGCGACTCGCCAGAACCTCTGGCGGTTGACGTTCATCCGCACCTTGGTGCTGGCCGCCCAGGCTGGTTCGGTGGGACTGGCTTACTGGCTCGACTTGCTGCCGCTGCCCTGGTTTCAACTGGCCGCGACCCTCGGTTGTTCGATGTTGCTGTGCGCGTTCACGGCGATTCGCCTGCGCACCTCATGGCCCGTCACTGAGCTCGAATACGCCGTGCAACTGGCCTGTGACCTGTTTATCCACAGCGCCTTGCTGTATTTCTCCGGTGGCTCGACCAACCCTTTCGTCTCTTATTACCTGGTGCCGTTGACCATCGCCGCCGTGACGCTGCCATGGCGTTATTCGGTGATCCTGTCGGGCATCGCGCTGACGATGTACACCTTGCTGCTGGCGGGTTTCTATCCGCTGCAAACCTTCCCGATTGCCCGGGAAAACCTGCAGGTCTACGGGATGTGGCTGAGCTTCGCCCTCGCGGCGGCGGTGATTACGTTTTTTGCCGCGCGCATGGCTGAAGAGCTGCGCCGGCAGGAAGAGCTACGTGCTATCCGTCGCGAAGAAGGCCTGCGTGATCAGCAATTGCTCGCCGTCGCGACCGAGGCCGCCGGTGCCGCCCATGAGCTGGGCACGCCGCTGGCGACCATGAGCGTACTGCTCAAGGAAATGCGTCAGGACCACCACGACCCGATGTTGCAGGACGACCTGAGCGTGTTGCAGGATCAGGTCAAACTTTGCAAGGAGACCTTGCAGCAGCTGGTTCGGGCGGCAGAGGCCAATCGCCGTTTGGCCGTGGAAATGCAGGACGTTACCGACTGGCTCGACGAAGCGCTGAACCGCTGGCACCTGATGCGTCCGGAAGCCAGCTACCGCTTCCAGCGCCTGGGCCAAGGCACCGTGCCGCGCATGGCGCCGCCGCCGGACCTGACCCAGGCGCTGCTGAATCTGCTCAACAACGCCGCTGATGCGTGCCCCGAAGGGCTGCAAGTGACGCTGGACTGGAATGCCGAGGATTTGACCATCAGCATTCGCGACCACGGCGCCGGTGTGCCGCTGGCCATTGCCGAACAGATCGGCAAACCGTTTTTTACCACTAAGGGCAAAGGTTTCGGCCTGGGCCTGTTTTTGAGCAAGGCCAGCGTGACACGCGCCGGCGGCTCAGTGAAACTCTACAGTCATGAGGAAGGCGGCACGCTCACCGAGCTGCGCCTGCCCCGTGTCGCCCGAGGAGACGAACATGAGTGACGAGATCCAAGTCGAAGGCGAAGAACTGCCGCACTTGCTGCTGGTAGATGACGACGCCACGTTCACCCGCGTGATGGCGCGCGCCATGGCCCGCCGCGGTTTTCGCGTCAGCACTGCCGGTTCCGCCGAAGAAGGCCTGACCATCGCCCAGGCCGACATCCCGGATTACGCCGCGCTGGACCTGAAAATGGACGGCGATTCGGGTCTGGTGTTGTTGCCCAAACTGCTTGAGCTCGACCCGGACATGCGCGTGGTGATCCTCACCGGTTACTCGAGCATTGCCACTGCCGTCGAGGCGATCAAGCGCGGTGCCTGCAACTACCTGTGCAAACCGGCGGATGCCGATGACGTCCTTGCTGCGTTGCTGTCCGAGCATGCCGACCTCGACACCCTGGTGCCGGAAAACCCGATGTCGGTGGACCGCCTGCAGTGGGAACACATCCAGCGCGTGTTGACCGAACACGAAGGCAACATCTCCGCCACTGCCCGCGCCCTGGGCATGCACCGGCGCACGCTGCAGCGCAAACTGCAGAAGCGTCCCGTTCGTCGCTGAACCTGCGCTGAACGAATGCTGGCCGAGCCTCGCGACAAACCGAACCGATCCTCTATGATCGGTTCGTGCCTGTACTTTTCTTTATCGAGCCTTATCCATGAATCAGAACGCTGAATATTCCGCGGTCAACGATGCTGTGCGCGGGCAGTTTTTTCGCAAAGTCTGGGCGATGATCACGCCATATTGGCGTAGCGAGGAGAAGGGCAAGGCCTGGACGTTGCTGCTCGCGGTGATTGCGTTATCGCTGGTCAGCGTGGGGCTCTCGGTGTGGTTCAACACCTGGTACAAGGATTTTTACAACGCGCTGCAGCAAAAAGATGAAGTGGCATTCTGGCGGTTGATTCTGTATTTCTGCGGGATTGCGGCGGTGGCGATTGTCGGTGCCGTGTACCGGCTCTACCTGACCCAGATGCTGACCATTCGCTGGCGTGCCTGGCTCACGGAAAAGCATTTCGCCCGCTGGCTCGGCAACAAGAATTACTACCAGCTGGAGCAGGGCGGTTACACCGATAACCCGGACCAGCGGATTTCCGAAGACCTCAACAACTTCACCTCCAACACCCTGGAGTTGGGCATCGGTTTGCTTCGCAATATTGTCAGCCTGGTGTCGTTCTCGATCATTTTGTGGGGCGTGTCGGGCAGTATCGAAGTGTTCGGTTTTACCATTCCCGGCTACATGTTCTGGTGTGTGCTGGTGTATGCCGTGATTGGCAGTTGGTTAACGCACTTGATCGGTCGCCGTTTGATTGGCCTGAACAACCGGCAACAACGCTTCGAAGCCGACCTGCGTTTCTCCATGGTGCGGATTCGCGAAAATGCCGAGAGCATTGCGCTGTACAACGGCGAACCCAATGAAAACCGTCGCTTGAGCACCCGCTTCGGAATGGTCTGGCACAATTTCTGGGACATCATGAAGGTGTCCAAGCGTCTGACGTTCTTTACCGCAGGTTACCAACAGGCCGCCATCATCTTCCCGTTCATCGTCGCTTCGCCGCGTTACCTGTCCGGCAAGATCGAACTCGGCGAGCTGATGCAGATCAGTTCGGCGTTCGGCAATGTGCAGGAAAGTTTCAGCTGGTTTATCAGTGCGTACCAGAGCCTCGCGTCGTGGCGCGCCACGTGTGATCGTCTGCTGAGTTTCCGTCAGGCCATGACCGACAACGAAGAGCGCGCACCCGCGATCGACGTGCAGAATTCAGGCTCGGCGTTGAAACTGCATAACCTGGGCCTCGACCTCGCAGATGGTCGTCACTTGCTGACCAGCGCCGACATGACTGTGGAGGAGGGCGAGCGCGTAATGCTCAGCGGCCGTTCCGGCAGTGGCAAGTCCACGTTGCTGCGGGCGATGGGGCATTTGTGGCCGGCGGGCCACGGCAGCATTCGTCTGCCGGCGGCGCGCTATCTGTTCCTGCCGCAAAAGCCTTATCTGCCGATTGGCACGCTGCGCGAGGTGTTGAGTTATCCACAGGCTGGCGACACCTATCCGAACGAGCGTTACGTTCACGTGCTGGAAACCTGTCGTTTGCCGCACCTGGTTTCGCGCCTGGACGAAGCGAATCATTGGCAGCGCATGCTCTCGCCGGGTGAACAGCAACGCGTGGCCTTTGCCCGTGCGCTGCTTTATGCACCGCAATGGCTGTACATGGACGAAGCGACCTCGGCGATGGACGAAGAGGATGAGGCGTCGCTGTATCAGGCGCTGATCGATGAGATTCCGGGGCTGAGCATTGTCAGCGTTGGGCATCGCAGCAGTTTGAAACGATTCCATCCACGGCATGTGCGCATCGACAACGGGCATCTGGTGGATCAGACCGTGACCGCATAACCACCACCCCTATTGTAGGAGCGAGCAAGCTCGCTCCTACAATAGGGGTGGTGGTGATCGTACAACCGCGTTGAGCTATGATGCGGTTTCAGCCGAATTTTTCGAGACAGACGTTCACCATGGAAAACCCGATCGACGTACCTCGCCTCCCTCGCAAGCGCCGCAGCCTCGCACAGGAACTGGTGACGGTGCTGTCCGAGCAGATCCGCGACGGTCACCTCAAGCGCGGCGACAAGTTGCCCACCGAGTCGGCGATCATGGATGCCCATGGCGTCAGTCGCACCGTGGTTCGCGAGGCGATTTCCCGTTTGCAGGCGGCCGGGCAGGTGGAAACCCGCCATGGCATCGGCACCTTCGTGCTCGATACCCCGAGCCCAAGCGGTTTTCGTATCGATCCGGCCACCGTGGTGACGCTGCGTGATGTACTGGCGATTCTGGAGCTGCGAATCAGCCTCGAAGTGGAATCCGCCGGCCTCGCGGCGCAACGCCGCAGCCCTGAACAGTTGGCGTTGATGCGCGCCGCGCTGGACGCCTTGAACGAAAGCGCGGCCCACGCCAGCGATGCCGTGGCCTCGGACTTTCAGTTCCACCTGCAAATCGCACTGTCGACCGGCAACCGCTATTTCACCGACATCATGACTCACCTGGGCACCAGCATCATTCCGCGTACGCGCCTCAACTCGGCGCGCCTGGCCCATGATGACCAGCAGCACTACATGAGCCGTCTGAGCCGTGAGCACGAAGAGATTTACGATGCGATTGCGCGTCAGGATTCCGATGCCGCGCGGGCGGCGATGCGTTTGCATTTGACGAACAGTCGCGAGCGGTTGCGTCATGCGCATGAAGAGGCTGAAGCGCAGCGGGGATAATATTTCAACCCGGGTTACGGGTTGCTCGAGAGACCGCTATCGCCAGCAAGCCGGCTCCTGCAGGAGCTGGCTTGCCAGCGATGGAGTCTCAGTGGCCGTTACACCACAACGTCAGCCTGAACGCAGAATCGAACGATCCACCCTCACCGCCAACCGAGCTACACCGGGCCTGGCATCGAACACCACTTCCCCACGCTCACCCACCACCGCCCGAGCAATCGATACGCCCTCAGCCAACAACTCCAACGGCGCACCCTTCAGCGAATCGCCCGAAGCCAGTTCCAGTTTCAATTTGATAGTCATCATCGATCTCCTTATCAGGCTACGTTGCCAGTCGGGTTGTAGTCCTTGAGCAGCAGGTAAGTGCTCCAGCCCCACCAGTCATCGACGGTGGCGGTGTCATTCAGGTTATTGACGTCCTTGCGCCGCAACACCTTGTTGCCCTCGACCTTGAACAGCGGCGAGAAATTACCCGCCGGGCTCAACACCGCTTGCAGATCCGGCAGTTTTTTCAATGCCGCGAAACTGCCCGGCGACGGGGTGATGCCGCTGAGGTAAGCCGCGAAAATCTCATCCGCCGACACCTGGACCGCTTGATTGACCTGGATGCGATTGGCGCTGTCGATTGCATCGAAGTAGCGCTTGTCGCCATACGCATGCCATTGAGCGCCGTCGCCATTGCGCACGTTGAGGCCGAACTTGCTGTCTTCGTCGTGCATGAAACGGGTAATCAACGAGCCCAGGTCGCTCGGCGTGACCACCGCCGCCAACTGTTTGCGCGGCACGCGCAGGTGGCCGGCGGAAAACAGGTCGGTCAGGTAGTGATCGGCGAAAGCGTTCATCGCGTAGGCCAGTTCCAGCGACGTGTCATCGCCACTGTTGTGGGCGATCACCGCTTGTTGCAGCGCGGCGGTGTGCCCGGCGATGTAGGCCAGCAGTGCCCACTCGGCGAAGTGGTCAGCGTTGTTGGCGGCCAGTTTCAGGTAGCGGCCCAATGGGTACAGGGCTGAGACGAAACTGCCGCCGCCGGTGATTTTGTTCCACTCTTCTGACAACGTATCACCCAGTGCGTCATACGCCTCGTGGGGCTGTTTGCCATCTTTGATTGCCTGTTTAACCGCAGCGATTTCCTTCTGCATGACAGCGAGAATCAGCTTCGCCTCGGCATTGGACGCCGGCAGGACCGCCAGGGAATTGAAAGCCTCGGTAAAGCGCTGGACCCGGTCGGCAGCGGTTACGCCTTCGCTGACCGGTTTATCCGCAATTCCATAGAAATCACCTCCCAACGCAACGACCTGCCCATAGGTCAGTGCCAAGCCGTTCGGCAGGTGCAGCTCGACCTGCGACGCCACGATCGCGGGTGCGTCCTTGACGAAACGCAGCAGCGTGTTATCGCCGATGGCCGTGTGTTCACCACCCTCGAACCTCAGCTGTGGCTTGCCTTTCACGGCGTTACCGAATGCAGAGGTGGGCGGTTGATGGGCGTCGGTGCCATGGGTGTCGAGGCGCAGGACCAGATGGTCATTACCGGTAATGGCGATGCCGTTCTCGGTAAACAGATCATCCAGACCCGCGATGACCTGCTTCGGTTTTTCCTGGGTTTGTGCGTGTAGACCTGACATTTCTATCTCCTTGATATGTCGTCGGTATGTTTCAAGATAACTGTATGTATATACAGTTATTCAGAGCATAGAGGAGAACTTTCCTACGTCAAGAAAATACTTTTCCGACGCATAAATTTTGGATGCCGCGATGAAATGCAGTTGACGGTTGTTTTTTAAGTTGTACGATGACCTACAACTTCGGCGCAGGCTGAACGATTTCCTCACACACACAAACGTGCAACTCAGGGTGTTCGAATAATGAATCCACAAGAACTGAAGTCCATCCTCTCTTCCGGTCTGCTGTCTTTCCCGGTTACCGATTTCAATGCTCAGGGCGACTTCAATCGCGCGGGCTACATCAAACGTCTCGAATGGCTGGCCCCATACGGCGCCTCGGCTCTGTTCGCCGCAGGCGGCACCGGTGAGTTCTTCTCTCTGGCGGCCAGCGAATATTCGGAAATCATCAAGACTGCCGTCGACACGTGCGAAACCAGCGTGCCAATCCTGGCCGGTGTGGGCGGTTCGACCCGCCAGGCCATCGAATACGCACAGGAAGCCGAGCGTCTGGGC
This sequence comes from Pseudomonas sp. SJZ080, assembly GCF_007828295.1. Classification (NCBI taxonomy): domain Bacteria; kingdom Pseudomonadati; phylum Pseudomonadota; class Gammaproteobacteria; order Pseudomonadales; family Pseudomonadaceae; genus Pseudomonas; species Pseudomonas sp. SJZ080. Next base: position 367,375 of record NZ_VIUK01000003.1, on the reverse strand, counting down.
GCCAAAGGTCTGTTGCTGCTGCCGCACTACCTGACCGAAGCCAGCCAGGACGGTGTCGCCGCCCACGTTGAAGCCGTGTGCAAATCGGTAAAAATCGGCGTGGTGGTTTACAACCGCAACGTCTGCCGCCTGACCGCGCCGCTGCTGGAACGTCTGGCCGAGCGCTGCCCGAACCTGATCGGCTACAAGGATGGCCTGGGCGATATCGAGTTGATGGTGTCGATCCGTCGCCGCCTCGGCGATCGCTTCAGCTACCTGGGCGGTTTGCCAACCGCCGAAGTCTACGCAGCGGCCTACAAGGCGCTGGGCGTGCCGGTCTACTCCTCGGCGGTGTTCAACTTCATCCCGAAAACCGCGATGGATTTCTACCACGCCATCGCTCGTGAAGATCACGCCACCGTTGGCAAGATCATCGATGACTTCTTCCTGCCGTACCTCGATATCCGTAACCGCAAAGCCGGTTACGCGGTGAGCATCGTCAAGGCGGGTGCGAAAATTGCCGGCTATGACGCAGGTCCTGTGCGTGCACCGCTGACCGACCTGACCGGCGAAGAGTACGAAATGCTCGCCGCGCTGATCGACAAGCAAGGTGCGCAGTAACACACCCGATTAAACAAGGCCGCTGAGCAATCAGCGGCTTTTTGTGTGAGGACTTCTTTTAAAAGGTGCAGTCCAGTGGCAGATGCAAAACGCTTTGATAACTACATCAACGGTGAATGGGTTGCCGGCAGCGATTACTGCGCCAACATCAACCCGTCCGAACTGACCGATACCATCGGCAACTACGCCAAGGCCGATCTGGCCCAGGTCCACGCCGCCATCGACGCTGCTCGCGCCGCGTTCCCGGCCTGGTCCACATCCGGCATTCAGGCGCGTCACGACTCGCTGGATAAAGTCGGTACCGAAATCCTCGCTCGCCGCGAAGAACTCGGCACCTTGCTCGCCCGTGAAGAAGGCAAAACCTTGCCTGAAGCCATCGGCGAAGTGACCCGCGCCGGTAACATCTTCAAGTTTTTCGCCGGTGAAACACTCCGATTGTCCGGCGACTACCTGCCGTCGGTACGTCCGGGCGTCAACGTTGAAGTCACTCGTGAAGCATTGGGCGTCGTTGGCCTGATCACCCCGTGGAACTTCCCGATCGCGATCCCGGCATGGAAAATCGCCCCGGCCCTGGCCTATGGCAACTGCGTCGTGCTGAAACCGGCTGATCTGGTTCCGGGTTGCGCGTGGGCACTGGCTGAAATCATCTCCCGCGCAGGCTTCCCGGCCGGCGTGTTCAACCTGGTGATGGGCAGTGGTCGCGTGGTGGGCGATGCGTTGGTGCAGAGCCCGAAAGTCGATGGCATCAGTTTCACCGGCTCCGTCGGTGTCGGTCGTCAGATCGCCGTCAGCTGCGTGTCGCGCCAGGCCAAGGTTCAGCTGGAAATGGGTGGCAAGAACCCGCAGATCATTCTCGACGACGCCGACCTGAAACAAGCGGTCGAGCTGTCGGTGCAGAGCGCGTTCTACTCCACCGGTCAGCGTTGCACGGCATCCAGCCGTTTCATCGTCACCGCCGGCATCCACGACAAGTTCGTCGAGGCCGTGGCCGAGCGCATGAAGTCGATCAAGGTCGGCCACGCGCTGAAAGCCGGCACCGACATCGGTCCTGTGGTTTCCCAGGCCCAGCTTGAACAGGACATGAAGTACATCGACATCGGCCAGTCCGAAGGTGCGCGACTGGTCAGCGGCGGTGGTCTGGTGACTTGCGATACTGAAGGCTACTACCTCGCACCGACGCTGTTTGCCGACAGCGAAGCGGCGATGCGCATCAGCCGTGAAGAGATCTTTGGCCCGGTGGCCAACGTGGTTCGCGTTGCGGATTACGAAGCGGCACTGGCCATGGCCAACGACACCGAATTCGGTCTGTCGGCGGGCATCGCCACCACGTCGCTGAAGTACGCCAACCACTTCAAGCGCCACTCTCAGGCCGGGATGGTGATGGTCAACCTGCCGACCGCGGGCGTGGATTACCACGTTCCATTCGGTGGGCGTAAAGGCTCATCCTATGGTTCCCGCGAGCAGGGTCGCTATGCGCAAGAGTTCTACACGGTCGTAAAAACTGCCTACGTCGGTTCCTGATCCACCTGCAGGAGCCGGCTGGCTGGCGATCGCATCACCACGGTGTAAATGACACACCGAGGTGCCTGCATCGCCAGCAAGCCGGCTCCTGCAAACAACATCGTTATTACCCGCATAAAAATAATCAGTGGGAGTACATCTACATGCAATCGACGCAAAAGCCGACTCACGTCCGCTATTTGATCCTGCTCATGCTGTTTCTGGTGACCACGATCAACTACGCCGACCGGGCTACCATCGCAATCGCCGGCTCCAGCCTGCAAAAAGACCTCGGCATCGACGCGGTCACCCTCGGCTACATCTTCTCTGCATTCGGTTGGGCCTACGTGGCCGGGCAAATTCCCGGTGGTTGGCTGCTGGACCGTTTCGGTTCGAAAAAAATCTACGCGCTGAGCATTTTCACCTGGTCATTGTTCACCGTGCTGCAGGGTTATGTCGGCGAGTTCGGCATGTCCACGGCGGTGGTTGCGCTGTTCATGCTGCGCTTTCTGGTGGGCCTGGCCGAAGCGCCATCCTTCCCCGGCAACGCACGCATCGTGGCGGCCTGGTTCCCGACCGCTGAACGCGGCACTGCATCGGCGATCTTCAACTCGGCGCAATACTTTGCCACCGTGCTGTTCGCGCCGCTGATGGGCTGGATCGTCTACAGCTTCGGCTGGCAGCACGTGTTTATCGTCATGGGCGTGATCGGCATTATCTTCTCGGGTATCTGGCTGAAGGTGATCTACAGCCCGCGCCAGCACCCGATGATCAACGATGCCGAGTTCAAGCACATCGCCGACAACGGTGGCATGGTCGACATGGACCAGGACAAAGGCAAAGGCACCAAGGCTGACGGTCCGAAGTGGGACTACATTCGCCAGTTGCTGACCAACCGCATGATGCTCGGCGTGTATCTGGGCCAGTACTGCATCAACGGCATTACCTACTTCTTCCTGACCTGGTTCCCGGTGTACCTGGTGCAAGAGCGCGGGATGACCATCCTCAAGGCCGGTTTCATCGCCTCGCTGCCGGCGATCTGCGGCTTCATCGGTGGTGTGCTCGGCGGGGTGATTTCCGATTACCTGTTGCGCAAGGGCCACTCCCTGACCTTCGCCCGCAAGGCACCGATCATCGCCGGCCTGTTGGTTTCCAGCAGCATCGTGGCCTGCAACTATGTCGATGTTGAATGGGTGGTTGTCGGCTTCATGGCCCTGGCATTCTTCGGCAAAGGCGTGGGCGCGCTGGGTTGGGCCGTGGTGTCCGACACCTCGCCAAAACAGATCGCCGGTCTCAGCGGTGGCTTGTTCAACACCTTCGGCAACATCGCTTCGATCACCACCCCGATCGTCATCGGTTACATCATCAGCTCCACCGGCTCGTTCAAATGGGCGCTGGTGTTTGTCGGTTGCAACGCACTGGTTGCAGTGTTCAGCTACCTGGTGATTGTCGGCCCGATCAAGCGTGTGGTGCTCAAAGAGCCGCCAGTCAGCGGCCCTGAAACCAACAACAAATTGTCTCAAGCGCATTCCTGAGGAGCGGCGTCATGCAGTTGATTGAACACTCCGACTCGCCGCGCTACATCCGCCTGCACGAGCGGGACAACGTAGTGATTGTGGTCAATGACCAGGGCGTGCCCGCCGGCACCGAATTTCCCGATGGCCTGGTGACTGTGGACTTCGTGCCACAGAGCCATAAAGTCACCCTGGAAGACATTCCGGTGGGCGGCCAGGTGATTCGTTATGGTCAGACCATCGGCTACGCGTTGCAGCCGATTCCGCGTGGCAGTTGGGTCAAGGAAGATCAACTGCGCATGCCTACCGCGCCGCCGCTGGACAGCTTGCCGCTGTCCACCGAAGTGCCGGCCGCGCAGGCACCGCTCGAAGGTTTCACGTTCGAGGGGTATCGCAACGCCGACGGTACTGTCGGCACGCGCAACATTCTGGGGATTACCACCACGGTTCAGTGCGTCACCGGGGTGCTCGATCATGCGGTCAAACGCATCAAGGACGAATTGCTGCCCAAGTATCCGAACGTCGATGACGTGGTGGCGCTGACCCACAGTTACGGTTGTGGTGTGGCGATTACCGCGACTGATGCGTACATCCCGATCCGCACCGTGCGCAACCTGGCCCGCAACCCGAACCTGGGGGGTGAAGCCTTGGTCATCAGCCTGGGTTGCGAGAAATTGCAGGCCGGGCAGGTGATGCATGAGAACGACAGCTCGGTGGATCTGAGCGATCCGTGGCTGTATCGCTTGCAGGATTCGAGTCACGGTTTCACCGAGATGATCGAGCAGATCATGGCGCTGGCCGAGACCCGTTTGAAGAAGCTCGATCAGCGTCGCCGGGAAACCGTGCCGGCGTCCGAGCTGATCCTCGGCATGCAGTGCGGCGGCAGCGATGCGTTCTCCGGGATTACCGCCAACCCGGCGCTGGGTTTTGCCTCGGACCTGTTGCTGCGCGCAGGCGCGACGGTGATGTTTTCCGAAGTCACCGAAGTGCGTGACGCGATTTACCTGCTGACCTCCCGTGCCGAAACCGAGGAAGTCGCTCAGGAACTGGTGCGGGAAATGGACTGGTACGACCGTTACCTGGCCAAGGGCGAAGCGGACCGCAGTGCCAACACCACGCCGGGCAACAAGAAGGGCGGGCTGTCGAATATTGTCGAGAAGTCGTTGGGCTCGATCGTCAAATCCGGCAGCAGCGCAATCAACGGGGTGCTTGGCCCTGGCGAACGCTTCAAGCGCAAAGGCCTGATTTTCTGTGCGACCCCGGCCAGTGATTTTGTCTGCGGGACGTTGCAACTGGCGGCGGGGATGAACCTGCATGTGTTCACCACCGGGCGCGGTACGCCATATGGCTTGGCGATGGCGCCGGTGGTGAAGGTGTCGACCCGGACTGAATTGGCGCAGCGCTGGCCAGACCTGATCGACATCGACGCCGGGCGGATTGCGACCGGGCGGGCTTCTATCGAGGATCTTGGGTGGGAGCTGTTTCACTACTACCTGGACGTGGCCAGCGGCAAGAAGCAGACGTGGGCCGAGCAGCATAAGCTGCATAACGACATCACCTTGTTCAACCCGGCGCCGATTACCTAAGACCGAGTCGCCTGCATCGCGAGCAAGCCCGCTCCTACATTCGACCGCGTACTGCCAGAAAGAATGCGATCAAATGTGGGAGCGGGCTTGCTCGCGATAGCGGTCTAACAGACGCCAGAGGACTTGGTGGCTTATCATTAGCCCCCTAACGAGGCCCACCCAAGGTTCACCCGGCATGCTGGCAATCTTTCTGGAAACCCTGAACATCACCGCGCCGGTGTTTGCCATGCTGTTTCTGGGTGTGCTGCTCAAGCGCATCGACTGGATCAACGACAACTTCATTCACACCGCGTCGGCCCTGGTGTTCAACGTCACCATGCCGGCGTTGCTGTTTCTGGGCATCCTGCATGCCGACCTGCACGCCGCGCTGCAACCGGCGCTGCTGATCTATTTCTCGATTGCGACGCTGGTGTGTTTCGCCATCGCCTGGGGCTGGGCGATCTGGAAGTGTCCGCGTGAAGACCGCGGGATTTACACCCAGGGCGCCTTTCGCGGCAACAATGGCGTCATCGGTCTCGCACTGGCGGCGAGCATGTACGGCGATTACGGGATTTCCCTCGGGGCGATTCTCGCGGCGCTGGTGATCCTGTTCTACAACACCCTCTCGACCATTGTGCTGGCGGTCTACAGCCCGGTGATCAAGTCCGACCCTTGGAGCATCTGCAAAAGCGTGATGATCAATCCGCTGATCATCAGCGTGTTTGCGGCGGCGCCGTTTGCGTATTTCAAGATCGGTTTGCCGGGCTGGCTGGAGACGTCCGGTCAGTACCTGGCGCAAACCACGTTGCCGTTGGCGTTGATCTGCATTGGCGGCACGCTGTCGCTGGCGGCCATGCGCAAGAGCGGCAAGTTGGCATTGAGTTCAAGCCTGGTGAAGATGATCGGCCTGCCGGTGCTGGCAACGCTGGGCGCGTGGTTATGGGGTTTTCGCGGCGCGGAGTTGGGGATCCTGTTCCTGTACTTCGGGAGCCCGACCGCGGCGGCCAGTTTTGTCATGGCCCGGGCGGCCAATGGCAATCATGAGTTGGCGGCGGCGATCATTGTGATCACCACGCTGATGGCGGCGGTGACCACCAACATCGGGATCTTTTTGTTGCAGTGGGGTGGGTGGATTTAACTTGGGGTTTGCGGTGTTTTGTCGGGCCCCTTCGCGAGCAAGCCCGCTCCCACACTGGTCCGAGCTGTAAACAAATGTTGTGTCCACTGGCGATCAAATGTGGGAGCGGGCTTGCTCGCGAAGACGGCCGAACTGTCAGCACAATTCGGGCTGATTACTCGGGCTTCTGGTAGGTATCAATCACTTCCTGCGCCGCCCGAAACGCGTCGATCGCCGCCGGCACGCCTGCATACACCGCACAATGCAGCAACGCCTCGCGAATCTCTTCCACGGTGCAGCCGTTGTTCAGTGCACCGCGCACGTGGCCTTTCAATTCCTGCGGGCACTTCAACGCGGTCAGTGCGGCGAGGGTAATCAGGCTGCGGGTTTTCAGCGGCAGGCCTTCGCGATTCCACACGCTGCCCCAGGCGTGTTCATTGACGAAATCCTGCAACGGCTGAGTGAACTCGGTGGCATTGCCCAGCGCGCGGTCGACGAAGGCGTCGCCCATCACTTGGCGGCGGACTTCAACGCCGGGCTTTTTTGGGTCGGTCATGGCAATTCCCTCTTGTGGTGTTGGCGACGCCAGGCGCGCAGCGACGTGAACAACAGAAACGCCACCAGCGCCGGCAGGACGAAAATCAGCATCAGGTGTTCAAGCTTGCCCGCCAGCGGCATGCCGGTGGTGAACGACACCACGTGCAGACCGTACGCCAGGTACAAACCCAGAAACAGCAGACCTTCGGCGCGGGTCACCCGATAACCGGAATAGAACATCGGCAAGCACAGCGCCGCGACGCCGAGCATCACTGGCAAGTCGAAATCCAGCGCGTTGGGCGAGACCGACAACGGTGACGGCGCGATCAGTGCGGTAACGCCCAGCACGCCCAGAAGGTTGAACAGGTTGCTGCCGATCACGTTGCCTACGGCGATGTCGCGCTGACCACGCAAGGCCGCGATCAACGAAGTGGCGAGCTCCGGCAGGGACGTGCTGACGGCGACGATGGTCAGGCCGATGATCCTTTCCGACAGCCCCAGGTCTTTGGCGACCGATACCGCGGCGCCCAACAGCAAATGCCCGGCGTACACCAGCATCGCGAGACCGGCGACGATCATCAGCAGGCTGCTGAACCACGGCACTTGCGGGGTGTCATGCGTTGTCGATTGCGGACGGACCGAGTGCCGCGACTGTCGCAGCAACAAGCCCAGATACAGTGCCAGCGCCGTCAGCAGCATCACGCCATCGATGCGGGTGAGTTCTTTATTCCAGGCCAGAACGAACACCAGCAGACTGGCGCCGATCATCAACGGAATGTCCAGGCGCACCAGTTGCCGCGAAACCCGCAGCGGGATGATCAGCGCCGAGAGCCCAAGGGTTACGAGGATGTTGAAGATGCTGCTGCCAATCACGCTGCCGACGGCGATGTCGGCGTTCTGCGCCAGGGTGGCTTGCAGGCTGACCGCCATCTGCGGCGCGCTGCTGCCCAGGGCGACGATGGTCAGGCCGATGATCAGCGGCCGTACATGCAGTCGCGCGGCCAGGCGCACGGCGGCGCGCACCATCAGCTCGGCGCCGGCGATCAGCAGAACCAGGCCGCTGAGCAGTTCAATCATGCTGATCAGTGGGATGTCGGCAAGTCCGAAAATGGTCGGGGCTCCGTCAGTCAGTCGAGGGCTTGCACGCGAACCCGTGCGGTGCCGCTTTTGATCATGCCCAGTTGCTCGGCGGCCTCATGAGACAAGTCGATCAGGCGCCCGCGAATGTGCGGCCCGCGATCATTGATGCGGACCACGCAGGATTTGTCGTTTTTCAGATTGGTGACCTTCACCCGCGTACCAAAGGGTAGTTGGCGGTGGGCGGCGGTCAGGGAATTCTTGTCGAAACGTTCACCACTGGCGGTGCGTTTACCCTGGTGTTTGGCGCCATAGTAGGACGCCATGCCTGTCTGGTCGTAGCCGTGTGGATCGACGACATCGGTGCTGGCGCAACCGGCGAGCAGCGAGAGCAGGGCGGCACCAAGTAGACGTTTCATTCAATGGTTTCCACATACAAATGTGGGAGCGGGTTTGCTCGCGAAAACGGCTGCACATTCAACACTTTTGTCGACTGTCAGACCGCTTTCGCGAGCAAGCCCGCTCCCACAGGGATTTGAGCCAGATTTGAGTGCTGGCTCCATTCTCATCAGCCTTCGAGCTTGCTTTTCAGCAGTTCGTTGACTTGTTGCGGGTTGGCCTTGCCTTTGGAGGCTTTCATGGCCTGGCCGACGAAGAAGCCGAACATCTTGCCGCGTTTGGCTTCGTCTGCCGCGCGGTATTGCTCGACCTGCTCGGCGTTGGCCGCGAGCATTTCGTCCAGCACCGCCGAGATCGCGCCGGTGTCGGTTACTTGCTTCAGACCGCGCTTGTCGATGATCTCGTCCGCGCTGCCTTCGCCGTTGGCCATGGCTTCAAACACCACTTTGGCGATTTTGCCGGAGATGGTGTTGTCCTTGATGCGCAGCAGCATGCCGCCCAGTTGCTCGGCCGAAACCGGCGACTGCTCGATGTCCAGGCCTTGCTTGTTGAGCAGGCTGCCCAGTTCCACCATGACCCAGTTGGCCGCCAGTTTGGCGTCGCCACTGATGCTCACGACTTTTTCGAAGTAGTCGGCTTGCTCGCGGCTGGTGGCCAGGACGCTGGCGTCGTAGACCGACAGACCGAACTGCTCCTGGAAACGCTCGCGTTTCTGCGGTGGCAGTTCCGGCAATGTTGCGCGCACGTCATTGAGGAACGAGTCCTCGATAACCACCGGCAGCAGGTCCGGATCGGGGAAGTAACGGTAGTCGTTGGCTTCCTCTTTACTGCGCATCGGACGGGTTTCGTCCTTGTTCGGGTCGTACAGGCGAGTCTGCTGGATCACCTTGCCGCCGTCTTCGATCAGCTCGATCTGACGCTGCACTTCGCTGTTGATCGCCTTCTCGATGAAGCGGAAGGAGTTGACGTTCTTGATCTCGCAACGCGTGCCGAATTCGACCTGGCCTTTAGGACGGATCGACACGTTGCAGTCGCAACGCAGCGAACCTTCGGCCATGTTGCCGTCGCAGATGCCCAGGTAGCGCACCAGCGCGTGGATCGCCTTGACGTAAGCCACGGCTTCCTTGGCGCTACGCATGTCCGGTTCGGAGACGATTTCCAGCAGCGGCGTGCCGGCGCGGTTCAGGTCGATGCCGGTGGCACCGCTGAACTCTTCGTGCAGGCTTTTACCGGCGTCTTCTTCCAGGTGCGCGCGGGTGATGCCGACGCGTTTGACCGTGCCATCTTCCAGGGCGATGTCCAGGTGGCCCTTGCCGACGATCGGCAATTCCATCTGGCTGATCTGGTAGCCCTTCGGCAGGTCCGGGTAGAAATAGTTTTTACGGGCGAACACGTTGTGCTGGCCGATCTCGGCATCGATGGCGAGACCGAACATCACCGCCATGCGCACCGCTTCCTGGTTCAGCACCGGCAGTACGCCGGGCATGCCGAGGTCAACCAGGCTGGCCTGGGTGTTCGGCTCGGAACCGAAGGTGGTGGAACTACCGGAAAAGATTTTCGACCGGGTGGTGAGCTGGGTATGAATCTCCAGCCCGATCACGACTTCCCATTGCATGTGTTTCTCCTCAGAAGCCGGTTGGGGTGCGGGTGTGCCAGTCAGTGTTCAGCTGATACTGGTGCGCAACGTTGAGCAAGCGGCCTTCCTGGAAATACGGGGCGAGCAGTTGCACGCCGACCGGCAGACCGTCGACAAAACCTGCAGGCATGGACAGGCCCGGCAGACCCGCGAGGTTGGCGGTGATGGTGTAGACGTCTTCCAGGTACGCAGCGACCGGGTCGCTGCTCTTGGCGCCGAGCTTCCAGGCCGGGTTCGGCGTGGTTGGGCCGAGAATGATGTCGACCTCATTGAAGGCGGCCATGAAGTCGTTCTTGATCAGGCGACGAATCTTCTGGGCCTTCAGGTAGTAGGCGTCGTAGTAACCGGCGGACAGCGCGTAGGCGCCGACCATGATCCGGCGCTGCACTTCCACGCCGAAACCTTCGCCACGGGAACGCTTGTACAGGTCTTCCAGGTTTTTCGGGTCTTCGCAGCGATGGCCGAAACGCACGCCGTCGAAACGCGACAGGTTGGAAGAGGCCTCCGCCGGAGCGATCACGTAGTACGCAGGGATCGCGTGCTGCATGTTCGGCAGGCTGATTTCCTTGATCACGGCGCCGAGTTTTTTCAGCTCTTCGACACTGGCCATGACCAGGTCGGCGATGCGCGGGTCCAGGCCGGCGCTGAAGTATTCTTTCGGCACGCCGATGCGCAGGCCTTGCAGCGAGCCGTTGAGGCTGGCGCTGTAATCAGGCACGGGTTCATCGATGCTGGTGGAGTCCTGCGGATCGAAGCCAGCCATGCCTTGCAGCAGGATCGCGCAGTCTTCGGCCGTGCGGGCCAATGGACCGCCCTGATCGAGGCTGGAGGCGTAAGCGATCATGCCCCAGCGCGAAACGCGACCGTATGTCGGTTTCAGGCCGGTGAGGTTGGTCAGTGCAGCGGGCTGACGGATCGAGCCGCCGGTATCGGTGCCGGTAGCTGCCGGCAACAGGCGCGCCGCGACCGCCGCAGCGGAACCGCCGGACGAACCACCTGGAACGTATTCCAGATTCCACGGGTTTTTCACCGCGCCGTAGTAGCTCGACTCGTTGGCCGACCCCATGGCGAATTCGTCCATGTTGGTCTTGCCCAGCGTCACCGCGCCGGCAGCCGCCAGTTTGGCAACCACGGTGGCATCGTACGGAGCTTTGAAGTTGTCGAGCATCTTCGAACCGCAACTGGTGCGGATGCCCTGAGTGCAGAACAGGTCTTTGTGAGCGATCGGCGCACCAAGCAGGGCGCCGTTCTCACCGTTAGCCCGGCGTGCGTCAGCGGCTTTTGCCTGCTGGAGCGCCAGGTCTTCGGTGAGGCTGATAAAACTGTTGAGCTGAGGATCGAGCTGGGCGATACGCGCCAGCAGGGTTTTGGTCAGCTCTTCGGAAGAAAACTTTTTATCGGCGAGTCCGCGGGCGATCTCGGCCAGAGTCAATTGATGCATTGCAGGCTCTTTCCCTTTAGTCGATGACTTTCGGAACCAGGTACAGGCCGTTTTCGACCGCTGGTGCGATGGACTGATAGGCCTCGCGATGATTGGTCTCGGTCACGACGTCTGCACGCAAGCGCTGACTGGCTTCCAGTGGGTGAGCCAGCGGTTCGATACCGTCGGTATTGACCGCCTGCATTTCGTCGACCAGACCCAGAATGCTGTTCAGGGCCGAAGTAATATGTGGAAGATCGGCTTCATCGAGGCCAAGGCAGGCCAGATGAGCGATTTTTTCCACGTCGGAGCGTTCAAGCGCCATTGCGATTCTCCAGTGGAAAACAGAACGGACGGCGTCCGTGTGTTAGATTGTCTGAACACTACCGCATTTCTACGGTCATAAGGCCGCGATTGTGGGGGTTGGTGCACAGAAAAGCGGCCAATTTAACATATTGGCGCCTTGCCCAAAATCCCTGTCGTTGTTAGAGTTTGCCGCACTTTTTTACCCACGCGTTGCCTAGGGTCCCTTTCCCATGTTCAAGAAACTGCGTGGCATGTTTTCCAGCGATCTTTCCATTGACCTGGGCACTGCCAACACCCTTATTTACGTGCGCGAGCGCGGCATCGTCCTGAATGAGCCATCGGTTGTGGCTATTCGGACACACGGTAACCAGAAAAGTGTCGTTGCTGTCGGCACCGAGGCCAAGCGCATGCTCGGCCGTACGCCGGGCAATATCGCGGCCATTCGTCCGATGAAGGACGGCGTCATTGCCGACTTCAGCGTCTGCGAAAAGATGCTGCAATACTTTATCAACAAGGTTCACGAGAACAGCTTCCTGCAGCCTAGCCCTCGTGTGCTGATCTGCGTTCCGTGCAAATCCACTCAGGTTGAGCGTCGAGCCATCCGTGAATCGGCCCTTGGTGCCGGCGCACGTGAAGTGTTCCTGATCGAAGAGCCAATGGCTGCTGCGATCGGTGCCGGCCTGCCGGTTGAAGAAGCACGCGGTTCGATGGTGGTCGATATCGGTGGTGGTACCACTGAAATCGCGCTGATCTCCCTGAACGGCGTGGTTTACGCCGAATCCGTACGGGTTGGCGGCGACCGCTTCGACGAAGCGATCATCACCTACGTGCGTCGCAACTACGGCAGCCTGATCGGCGAATCCACCGCCGAGCGCATCAAGCAGGAAATCGGTACAGCCTACCCGGGTGGCGAAGTTCGCGAAGTCGACGTTCGTGGCCGTAACCTGGCTGAAGGCGTTCCACGTGCCTTCACCCTGAACTCCAATGAAGTGCTTGAAGCTCTGCAAGAGTCGCTGGCTACCATCGTTCAGGCCGTGAAAAGTGCGCTGGAACAATCGCCGCCGGAGCTGGCTTCCGACATCGCCGAGCGTGGCCTGGTGCTGACCGGTGGTGGCGCGTTGCTGCGTGACCTCGACAAGTTGCTGGCCCAGGAAACCGGTCTGCCGGTGATCGTTGCCGAAGACCCGCTGACCTGCGTTGCTCGCGGCGGTGGCCGTGCTTTGGAAATGATGGACAAGCACACGATGGACCTGCTGTCGAGCGAGTGATCGCCCGATGCATCTATGCTGTTGAGCGCGCAGGCGGCACTTTGCAGTGCTGCCTGTTTGCGTTTACCTTCTGTCAGTCTGTATCCAGGCCGGTCTGCCGTATGAATAAAGAAAACATTTGCCTGGGAGGAGCGGCTTATTAAACCGCTTTTCACCAAAGGGCCTTCACTGGGCGTGCGCTTGTTGGTGCTGGTCGTGCTATCGGTCGCACTGATGGTGGTCGATGCCCGCTTCACACTGCTCAAGCCAGTGCGTAGCCAGATGTCGCTGGTGCTGATGCAGTCTTACTGGATCACCGACCTGCCACAGCGGCTATGGCAAGGTGTGGCCAGCCAGTTTGGCAGCCGTACCGAGCTGGTCGCCGAAAACGAAAAACTCAAGACCGAAAACCTGCTGCTGCAGGGCCGCATGCAAAAGCTTGCAGCCCTCACCGAGCAGAACGTTCGGCTGCGCGAGTTGCTCAATTCCTCCGCGCTGGTCAACGAAAAGGTCGAAGTGGCCGAGTTGATCGGCATGGACCCCAATCCCTTCACCCATCGCATCATCATCAATAAAGGTGAGCGCGACGGTGTGGTCCTCGGTCAGCCGGTGCTCGATGCCCGCGGCCTGATGGGCCAGGTGGTCGAGTTGATGCCGTATACCTCCCGTGTGCTGCTGCTGACTGACATTACACACAGCATTCCGGTGCAGGTAAACCGTAACGGTCTGCGGGCGATTGCCAGCGGTACCGGCAACCCTGAACGCCTGGAATTGCGTCACGTTGCCGACACGGCGGATATCAAGGAAGGCGATCTGCTGGTCAGCTCTGGTCTTGGGCAGCGGTTCCCGGCGGGTTACCCGGTGGCGACAGTCAGGGAAGTGATTCACGATTCCGGGCAGCCGTTCGCCATTGTCCGCGCCGTGCCGACGGCCGCCTTGAACCGCAGTCGTTACTTGCTGCTGGTATTCAGTGACACTCGTACGCCGGAAGAGCGCGCAAACGATGCTGCTCAGGCCCAGGAAAACCTGGATGCACAGGGCGGCGGGCCAATCATTCCCGCGACCGTGCCGAAACCTGTCGGTGTGATTGCCCCTGCTGCCGCTGCGGCCCCGGCCGTTCCCGCCGCTGCACCTGTGACGGCTGCCCCGGCCAAACCTGCTGCCGCTACCCCGGCCAAACCCGCCGCCGCACATCCTGCCGCCGCCAAGCCCCCCGCGACGACTCCGGCGGCCAAACCACCGTCGACACAACCCGCTGTCGTGAAGCCTGCTGCCAAACCGCCTGTCTCCGCGCCGGCCACCCAAGGGGGAAGAGAATAATGGTCGGTGCTACCGCCTCCCGAAACGACTGGATGGTCTGGCTGACATTCGCCATCGGCATGCTGCTCAGTGTTTCGCCACTGCCGCAATTCATGGAAATCTTGCGTCCGCTGTGGCTCGCCTTGCTGCTGGCGTTCTGGGCGTTGGCCCTGCCGCAGAAAGTCGGCATGGTTACCGCGTGGTGCCTGGGCCTGGCCGAAGATGTGCTCTACGGCACGTTGCTGGGCCAGAACGCGTTGATCCTGACCCTCATCACGTTCCTGGTGCTGTCGCTGCAACAGCGGTTGCGGATGTTCCCGATGTGGCAACAGAGCCTGGTGATCCTGGTGATCTTCGGCCTCGCGCAGCTCGTTCAGCTGTGGCTCAGCGCCCTGACCGGCAACCGTCAGCCAACGCTGGCGCTGGTCTTGCCGGCACTGGTCAGCGCGTTGCTCTGGCCGTGGATCAGCTTCGGTTTGCGCGGTCTGCGTCGACGCTACAAAATCAACTGATTCGGTCAGGCATTTGCCCATACCACGACAAGGGAGATGTCTTGATGAAACAGCTGTTCCTCGCCTCAGGCTCGCCGCGTCGCCGTGAACTGCTCACGCAGATCGGCTTGCCGTTCTCCACCATCAGCGCAGACATCGACGAAACCCCTTTGAATCATGAATCGCCGTCGGCCTATGTCGAGCGCCTCGCGCGCGGCAAGGCCGAAGCCGGGCGTGGTGCGGTCGTGTCCGACGCAGCATTCTGCGTGCTGGGCGCCGATACCGCCGTGGTGCTCAACGGGAAAATTCTCGGCAAACCGGTGGACGAAGCCGATGCGTGCGCCATGCTTATGATGCTGGCCGGTCGAGAGCACGAAGTGCTGACCGCCATTGCCGTGCTTGACGGTGAGCGCTGTGAGTCACGGGTTGTGCGCAGCCTGGTGCGTTTTCGCCCCATCGATCCTGATGAAGCGGCGGCCTACTGGGCCAGCGGCGAACCTCGGGACAAGGCCGGTGGCTATGGCATTCAAGGACTGGGCGCGGTGTTTGTCGCCGGGCTCAATGGCAGCTACTCGGCGGTGGTCGGACTGCCGCTGTGCGAAACCGCTGAGCTGCTCGGCCATTTCGGCATACCCTGTTGGCAAACCCTTAACGCGCACTGAGCGTCGTACTGACAAGATGCGGCCATTATCGTGAACATGCCTGAACGAGACCCTGCCATGAGTGAAGAGATCCTGATCAACATCACGCCGATGGAATCGCGCGTGGCGGTGGTTGAAAACGGTGTCCTGCAAGAGGTCCACGTCGAGCGCACGCAAAAGCGCGGGATCGTCGGCAACATTTATAAAGGCAAAGTCGTGCGGGTATTGCCGGGGATGCAGGCGGCCTTCGTCGACATCGGCCTGGATCGTGCCGCGTTCATTCATGCTTCGGAAATTTCCCTGCGCGAGGGCCCTGCGGTCGAGAGCATCAGCGCGCTGGTTCATGAAGGCCAGAGCCTGGTGGTGCAAGTCACCAAAGACCCGATCGGTTCCAAAGGCGCACGCCTGACCACGCAGCTGTCGATTCCTTCGCGTTATCTGGTGTACATGCCACGCACCGCGCATGTCGGCATTTCCCTGAAGATCGAAGACGAAGCCGAGCGCGAACGCCTCAAGCAAGTGGTCACCGATTGCGTGGCCAAAGAAGGCATCAAGGAGGCCGGCGGCTTCATCCTGCGTACCGCCGCTGAAGGCGCGGGCGCCGATGAAATTCTCATGGACATCCGCTACCTGCGCAGGCTCTGGGATCAGATCAACGAGCAGATCAAAACCATCAGCGCGCCGAGTGTGATCTACGAAGACCTCGGCCTGGCGCTGCGGACCTTGCGCGATCTGGTGAGCCCGAAGATCGAGAAGATCCGCATCGACTCGCGGGAAACCTTCCAGAAAACCACGCAGTTCGTCGCCGAACTGATGCCGGAAATTGCCGATCGTCTGGAGCATTACCCGGGTGAGCGGCCGATTTTCGACCTGTACGGCGTCGAAGACGAAATCCAGAAAGCCCTCGAACGCAAAGTACCCCTGAAGTCCGGCGGTTACCTGGTGGTGGATCCGGCTGAGGCCATGAGCACCATCGACGTCAACACCGGGGCGTTCGTCGGCCATCGCAACCTTGAAGAAACCATCTTCAAGACCAACCTGGAAGCCGCGACCGCCATCGCTCGCCAGCTGCGCCTGCGCAACCTGGGCGGGATCATCATCATCGACTTCATCGACATGGAAGACGAAGAGCACCAACGTCAGGTGTTACGCACGCTAGAGAAACAACTGGAGCGCGATCACGCCAAGACCAACATCATCGGCATCACCGAGTTGGGCCTGGTGCAGATGACCCGCAAGCGCACCCGCGAAAGTCTCGAACAGGTGTTGTGCGAGCCCTGCAGCAGCTGCCAGGGTCGCGGCAAGCTCAAGACGCCGGAAACCGTTTGCTACGAAATTTTCCGCGAAATTCTCCGTGAGGCTCGTGCCTATCAGGCGGAAGGCTATCGTGTATTGGCGAACCAGAAAGTTGTCGATCGCCTGCTGGATGAAGAGTCGGGCAACGTGGCTGAGCTCGAAGGTTTTATCGGACGCACCATTCGGTTTCAGGTGGAAACCATGTATTCCCAGGAACAATACGACGTGGTGCTGCTCTGAATCGCTGTGCTTCACCCCAACTAGAACGGCTGGCCTCAGCTTTTTGCAGTATTTTTGCCATGGGAGCCAACTGACATGGAGCGTCTGACACGCATTTTGGCCGCACTGACCCGCTGGGGTCTGGGCCTGTGCGCGTTGGCTTTGGTGCTGATGGCGCTTTACGTCAGTCTCGGCCGCGAGCTGACGCCGCTGGTGGCCGAGTATCGGGCCGACGTCGAAGCCAAAGCCGGCGCTGCCCTGGGCATGCCGCTGCACATCGGTGAACTGGAAGGTAACTGGCGCGGCTTCGTGCCGATTCTGCTGGCTCACGACGTAATGGTCGGCGAGGGCGCCAATACCCTGCGCCTGGATCAGGTACGTGCGGTGCCGGATCTGTGGGGCAGTCTGCTGGCGCGTGAAGTGCGCATCGCCCACCTTGAACTCAATGGTTTGAAGATCAGCCTCAAGGAAGGTGAGGACGGTCATTGGGCGCTGGAAGGCTTGCCGGTGCAGCAGGATCAGCCACTGGACCCGGAACAGTTGCTCAATCGCCTGCAAATGGTCCAGCAACTGTCGGTGCTCGACAGCCAGGTGACCCTGCAACCGCTGGACCATCCGCCACTGACCTTTACCTACGTTGGCCTGAACCTGAAAACCGGCGTCTCCCGTCAGCGACTCGACGCGCGGCTGACCCTGCCCGACGGTCAGCCAGTGGCCATGAGCCTGCGCACTCGCATTCGCGCCAGCCAGTGGAAGGATGGCGAAGCGCAGGCTTACGTGAGCCTGCCGCAAAGCGACTGGTCGAAATGGCTTCCCGAACGCCTGACACGGCAATGGAATTTTTCCGAGATCAAGGCCGGTGGCGAGCTGTGGATCAACTGGAGCCAAGGCGCGCTGCAAAGCGCCGCGATCCGCTTGAACGCGCCGCAGATCAAGGGCGCCTACGCCGAGCGCAAGCCGATCCAGATCAACAACCTGGCGCTCAACAGCTATTTCCAGCGCAGTGCCGAAGGCTTCCTGGTGACGGTGGACTCGCTGTCCATGAACTTCGGCGAGACCCGCTGGGAATCGCATCTGCAACTCAAACAAAGCCTGGCCACCGACAAGGCCGAAGAACTCTGGCATCTGCAAGCCGATCGCCTCGACCTCACGCCGCTCACGCCGTTGCTGAATGCGCTGGGGCCACTGCCCGAAGGTGTCGCCACCGCCGTGGAGCGACTCAAGGTGACCGGTGGTTTGCGCAACGTGCTGGTCGACTTCCGTCCCAGCGCCACCGACGACAGCAAGGTCAGCTTCGCCGCCAACCTCGACCAGGTCGGCTTTGATGCCTATCACGGTGCTCCGGCAGCGCGAAATGTCAGCGGCAGCATCAGCGGTGACCTCGGTCACGGCGAACTGCGAATGGACAGCAAGGATTTTGTCCTGCACCTCGACCCGATTTTTGCCAAGCCATGGCAATACATTCAGGCCAACGCCCGGCTGACCTGGAAGCTGGATAAAGAAGGCTTCACCCTGATCGCCCCGTACCTGAAAGTGTTGGGCGAGGAGGGCAAGATTGCCGGCGACTTCCTGATCCGCCTGCATTTCGACCATACCCAGGAAGATTACATGGACCTGCGGGTCGGCCTGGTGGACGGCGACGGCAAGTACACCGCCAAGTACCTGCCGCAAGTGCTCAGCCCGGCGCTGGACGAATGGCTGCGTACGGCCATTCTCAAAGGCGCGGTGGACCAGGGCTTCTTCCAGTATCAAGGCTCGCTGAATCATGGCGCTGCCGACACCGCTCGCAGCATCAGCCTGTTCTTCAAGGTTCACGATGCGGAGCTGGCGTTCCAGCCGGGTTGGCCGCATGTCAGCAATGTCAGCGGCGACGTGTTCATCGAGGACAGTGGCGTGCGTATTGTGGCCAGCAAAGGCCAGTTGCTCGACACGCAAGTCAGCGATATTTACGTCAATATTCCCCACGCGCCCGCCGGGCAAAACCCTCACCTGTTACTCGATGGCGCTTTCGCTGGCGGGTTGGGCGATGGCCTGAAAATTCTCCAGGAAGCGCCGATCGGCACCGCCACGACCTTTGCCGGATGGGAGGGTGAGGGCGATCTGAAGGGCAAGGTGAAACTGGATATTCCACTGGCCAAAGGCGAGCAGCCGAATATTCTCGTCGATTTCAAGACCGCCAAGGCGCGCTTGAAACTGGCCGAGCCCGTTCTTGAACTGACCCAGCTGAAGGGCGATTTCCGCTTTGACAGCACCAAGGGTTTAAGTGGCCAGAACATCAGCGCTCGCGCCTTTGACAAACCGGTCACTGCGCAGATTTTCGCCGAGGGTAGCCCGGGCAACATCAAGACCCGTGTCACCGCCTCGGGTCAGGTCGAGGTAAAGAAACTCACCGACTGGTTGAGCGTTACCCAGCCGTTACCGGTGTCCGGCCTGATCCCTTATCAGTTGCAACTCACCCTGGATGGCCTCGACAGCCAGTTGACGGTCAACTCGAACCTTCAAGGTGTGGCGGTGGATTTGCCGGCCCCGTTCGGCATGACGGCCGATGTGGGGCGCGATACGATGTTCCGCATGACCCTGCAAGGCCAGGAGCGGCGTTACTGGGTCAAATATGGCGATCTGGCGAGTTTCACGTTTGCAGCACCGCCCGGCAACTTCGCCGACGGTCGCGGCGAATTGTTCCTCGGTGGCGGCGATGCGGTGTTGCCCGGCGCCAAAGGCCTGCGGGTGCGCGGCGTGTTGTCGGAGCTGGATGTCAGCCCCTGGAAAGACCTGGTAGACAAATATGCCGGCCAGGATCCGGGTGGCAGCGCCAAGCAACTGCTCAGCAGCGCGGACTTCAAGGTCGGCAAGCTCAGCGGCATCGGTACCACCCTGGATCAGGCGTCGGTGCAGTTGAACCGCAAACCGACGACGTGGGCGTTGCAGCTCGACAGCCAGCAGGTCAAGGGCACTGCCGCTATCCCTGATGCGAAAGCCGCACCGATTGCGATCAATCTGCAATACGTGCGTTTGCCGGCGCCGGACCCGACGGTCCTGTCCGATGAAAACTCGCCGGATCCACTGGCCACTGTCGATCCGACCAAAATCCCGGCGCTGGATGTCACCATCAATCAACTGTTCCAGGGCCAGGATCTGGTCGGGGGCTGGTCGCTGAAAGTGCGTCCGACCGCCAAGGGCATAGCGCTCAATACACTGGATCTGGGCCTCAAAGGCATTTTGTTGCAGGGCAATGGCGGCTGGGAAGGTGTGCCTGGCGCATCCACCAGTTGGTTCAAGGGCCGGGCGAGCGGCAAGAACCTTGCGGATGTGCTGAAAGGCTGGGGCTTTGCGCCCAGTGTCACCAGTGAAGAATTCCACATGGATGTTGACGGTCGCTGGCCCGGTTCACCGGCGTGGCTGGCCACCAAGCGTTTCTCCGGCACTCTCGATGCGTCGCTCAATAAGGGCCAGTTCGTTGAAGTCGAGGGCGGCGCCCAGGCATTGCGGGTATTCGGCCTGCTCAACTTCAACTCCATCGGCCGGCGCTTGCGTCTGGACTTCTCCGACCTGTTCGGCAAGGGTCTGAGTTATGACCGGGTCAAGGGGCTGCTGGTCGCGACCAACGGGGTGTATGACACTCGTGAGCCGATCGTGCTGACCGGCCCGTCGAGTAATCTGGAACTCAATGGCAAGCTGGATCTGGTGAACGATCAGGTCGATGCGAAGCTGCTGGTGACCTTGCCGGTGACCAACAACCTGCCGATTGCCGCGCTGATCGTCGGCGCACCGGCCATTGGCGGTGCGTTGTTCCTGATCGACAAGCTGATCGGTGACCGTGTAGCGCGCTTCGCCAGCGTGAAGTACACCGTCAAAGGCCCGTGGAAAGAGCCGAAAATCACTTTCGATAAACCTTTTTAACGCTTTTTTTCCGAGCCCACTCTCCAGGCCTATGGAGTAGCATGGCCGTAAGCCCCCTGTAGGAGCTGTCGCAGGCTGCGATCTTTTGATCTTGCAAAATTCAACGTCAAAAGAACGCAGCCTGCAGCCGCTTCTACGGGTATGTGTTGATTCAGAAAAGGGTAAGGCCATGTCTTTAGCGGTGATTCAAATGGTCAGCCAGAGCGATGTGCTGGCCAATCTGGCCCAGGCTCGTCGGCTGCTCGAGCAAGCGGCGGCCGGTGGCGCGAAGCTGGCTGTGCTGCCGGAAAATTTTGCCGCCATGGGTCGCCGTGACATCGCTGACATCGGTCGCGCCGAGGCGTCTGGCGAAGGTCCGATCCTGCCCTGGTTGAAACAGACCGCCCGCGACCTCAAGTTATGGATAGTGGCAGGCACCTTGCCGTTGCCGCCGGTGGATCAACCGACGGCCAAAGTGCATGCCTGCTCGCTTCTGGTCGACGATCAGGGCGAAACGGTGGCGCGCTACGACAAGCTGCACCTGTTTGATGTGGACGTGGCGGACAACCGCGGGCGTTATCGTGAGTCCGATGACTATGCTTACGGCAGTGGCGTGGTGGTCGCCGACACACCCGTCGGTCGGGTCGGCCTGACGGTGTGTTATGACCTGCGATTCCCGGAGCTGTACAGCGAATTGCGCGCTGCCGGTGCGGAGTTGATTACCGCGCCGTCGGCCTTTACCGCCGTGACCGGCGCGGCGCATTGGGATGTGCTGATCCGTGCGCGGGCCATCGAGACTCAGTGTTATGTGCTCGCAGCTGCCCAGGGCGGAACGCATCCGGGGCCGCGAGAGACCTTCGGCCATGCCGCGATCATCGACCCGTGGGGGCGAGTGCTCGCGCAACAGGATCAAGGCGAGGCCGTGCTGCTGGCCGAACGCGATAGCAGCGAACAGGCGTCCATCCGGGCGCGGATGCCGGTGTCCAGTCATCGGCGCTTTTTCTCGCAGGGCGCGCAGCGACCTGCCTCAGAACGACGAATTTAAGGCGTAAAGCATATGAGCGAGTTGTTGTCCTCAGTCAGTGAACACCTCTTGGCGCCCGGCGGCGTCACTATCGAGAGCCTGCAGGGTGTGCTCGGCGATCTGGCCGGCCCGGGCATCGATGCCGCCGACCTGTATTTCCAGGGGCAGATTTCCGAGTCGTGGGCGCTGGAAGACGGGATCGTCAAGGAAGGCAGCTTCAACCTTGACCAAGGCGTTGGCGTTCGCGCGCAATCGGGTGAAAAAACCGGTTTTGCCTACAGCAATGCGATCACCCTGGAAGCCTTGGGCGCAGCGGCGCGTGCCGCGCGCTCGATCTCCCGCGCCGGGCAGAACGGCACGGTGCAGGCGTTCACCACTCAGGATGTCGCCCAGTTGTACGGGCCGGATAACCCATTGGAAGTGCTGACCCGTGCAGAGAAAGTCGAGCTGCTCAAGCGTATCGACGTCGCCACTCGCGCCCTCGATCCGCGTATCCAGCAAGTGACCGTGAGCATGGCCGGTGTCTGGGAACGCATTCTTGTTGCTTCGACTGACGGCAGCCTGGCGGCGGATGTGCGGCCGTTGGTGCGTTTTAATGTCAGCGTGATCGTTGAGCAGAACGGTCGCCGCGAGCGTGGCGGTCATGGCGGCGGCGGTCGTACCGATTACCGTTATTTCCTCGCCGAAGACCGCGCGATGAGCTACGCCCGTGAGGCGCTGCGTCAGGCGCTGGTCAACCTTGAAGCCATTCCCGCGCCGGCCGGTACGTTGCCGGTGGTACTGGGTTCGGGCTGGTCCGGTGTGCTGCTGCACGAAGCGGTCGGCCACGGTCTGGAAGGTGATTTCAACCGCAAGGGCAGCTCTGCTTACAGTGGGCGTATGGGCGAGATGGTCGCATCCAAACTCTGCACCATCGTCGATGACGGCACGCTGGCCGGTCGCCGCGGCTCGCTGAGCGTCGACGACGAAGGCACGCCAACCGAGTGCACCACGCTGATCGAAAACGGCGTACTCAAAGGCTACATGCAGGACAAGCTCAATGCGCGCCTGATGGGCGTGGCCCGCACAGGCAATGGTCGTCGCGAGTCCTACGCGCACCTGCCGATGCCACGTATGACCAACACCTACATGCTGGCGGGCGAAAGCGATCCGGCGGAAATCATTGCGTCGGTGAAACGCGGCATCTACTGCGCCAACCTTGGCGGTGGTCAGGTGGACATCACCAGCGGCAAATTCGTGTTCTCCACCAGTGAGGCGTACCTGATCGAAGACGGAAAGATTACAGCGCCGGTCAAAGGCGCGACGTTGATCGGCAACGGGCCTGAAGCGATGAGCAAGGTGTCGATGGTCGGTAACGATCTGTCGCTGGACAGCGGCGTGGGCACGTGCGGCAAGGACGGGCAGTCGGTGCCGGTGGGTGTCGGCCAGCCAACGCTGAAAATCGATGCGATCACTGTGGGTGGCACAGGATCGTAAGGGATGGAGCTTCGGGTGAGCCGCGTGGCGACTCACCCGAGAAGGGACTTAACGCAGACCGCGTTGAGTCTCGTCCAGCTCACGGATGTACTTGAAGATTTTACGGCTCGATGCCGGCGGCTTGTTGGTCGCCAGTTCGTGCTGGGCCTGACGGATCAGGGAGCGCAACTGCTGACGATCAGCCTCCGGGTAGTCGAGCACGAACTTCTCCAGGACTGCATCGTCGCCCGCGATCAAGCGATCGCGCCAGCGTTCCAGACCATGGAAACGTTCGTTGTACTGCCGGGTAGAGGCATCGAGTTGATCGAGCAACGTCAGAATGGCGTCAGTGTCCTGATCGCGCATCAGTTTGCCGATGAACATAAGGTGCCGTTTACGCGCGATATTCGCGGTGTGCTTGGGCGCATCGGCCAGTGCCCGGCGCATGGCGTCGGTCAACGGCAGTTTTGCCAGCAAGTCAGGCTTGAGCGTTGTAAGGCGTTCGCCGAGGTCAACCAGAGCATGCAGCTCGCGTTTAACCTGGGATTTGCTTTTTTCTCCCGTATCGAGGGAGTCGTCGTAAGAATCAACCATGGTGGCCGTCCGCAAAGAAACGCCGCCATGATAACCAGTCGGGGGCCGCTTGTCCGGCCCGGTCGCTCGAAGGCCTTTACCGAAAGCAGAATTTGAGTGGAGAACAGCATGAGTGCAGTTGAAAGCGTCGGCCCACAAGCGTTGCCGGCACTGCAAGAACAAGTCGAGCAGATCATCGCTGAAGCCAAGCGCCAGGGCGCCAGTGCCTGTGAAGTGGCGGTGTCCCTGGAACAGGGCCTGTCGACCTCTGTACGCCAGCGCGAAGTCGAAACCGTTGAATTCAACCGCGATCAGGGCTTCGGCATCACCTTGTATGTTGGCCAGCGCAAGGGCTCGGCCAGCACTTCGGCCAGTGGCCCGGACGCGATCCGTGAAACCGTAGCTGCAGCGCTGGCCATCGCTAAACACACCTCCGAAGACGAAGCCGCCGGCCTGGCGGATGCTGCGCTGATGGCCAAGGATCTGCAGGATTTCGACCTGTTCCATCAATGGGACATCACACCGGAGCAAGCCATCGAGATGGCCTTGAACTGTGAGGCGGCAGCGTTTGCCACCGACAGCCGGATCAAGAACGCCGACGGCACTACCCTCAGCACTCACCAGGGCTGCCGCGTTTATGGCAACAGCCACGGTTTCATTGGCGGTTACGCCTCGACTCGTCACAGCCTGAGCTGCGTGATGATCGCCGAGGCCGATGGCCAGATGCAGCGAGATTACTGGTACGACGTTAACCGCCAGGGCAATTTGCTGACTGACCCGGTGAGCATCGGCCAGCGTGCAGCACAGCGTGCAGCGAGCCGTCTGGGCGCACGTCCGGTGCCGACCTGTGAAGTGCCGGTTTTGTTCTCCGCGGAACTGGCCGGCGGTTTGTTCGGCAGTTTCCTCTCGGCGATTTCCGGCGGCAGCCTGTATCGCAAATCGTCGTTCCTGGAAGGCACCCTTGGGCAGAAGTTGTTCCCGGAATGGTTGACGATCGATGAGCGCCCGCACCTGATGCGCGCCATGGGCAGTTCGGCGTTCGATGGCGATGGCCTCGCGACGTATGCCAAGCCGTTCGTCGAAAAGGGTGAGTTGGTGTCCTATATCCTCGGCACCTATTCCGGTCGCAAGCTCGGCATGCCGAGCACCGCCAACGCTGGCGGCGTGCACAACCTGTTCGTTACCCACGGCGAAGAAGATCAGGCGGCCTTGCTGCGGCGCATGGGCCGTGGCTTGCTGGTCACCGAGTTGATGGGCCAGGGCCTGAACATGGTCACCGGCGATTACTCTCGTGGTGCGGCGGGCTATTGGGTCGAGAACGGCGAGATCCAGTTCGCGGTCCAGGAAGTGACCATCGCCGGCAACATGCGCGACATGTTCAAGCAGATCGTTGCGGTGGGTAACGACCTGGAATTGCGCAGCAACATTCGCACGGGTTCGGTGCTGATCGAGCGGATGACAGTCGCAGGCAGCTAACCCGCGACCGCTACACAAAAGGCGCGCCACCCAATGGGGGGGCGCGCCTTTTTTTGTGCCCGCATAGCACACCTGTAGGAGCCGGCTTGCTGGCGATTGCGGTCAATCAGTCGACATCAATGCTGAATGCCAGATCGCCATCGCCAGCAAGCCGGCTCCTACAAGGGACCATACTCCGGGCTTGTATTGGTTATCATTATCATCTAATAATAAATCTCATTACCGAATGAGCCCCGGATCATGAGTTCTGCCTTGCATGAGCAGCCCTACCTCGAAAACTGGCGCTGGATGAGTCGCCAGATCCGCTGTGCGATGGATCCCGACGAGCCTCGCCTGATCGAACATTACCTGGCTGAAGGCCGGTATCTGGCGTGCTGCACGGCGACCTCACCCTGGACCATCGCCGAAACTTCCTTCCGTTTGCTGATCGACACCGCCACCGATGTCGCGCTGCCCTGGCACTGGCGGACTTATTGCCTGGATCAGGCGTGGCGCCCGCTGCGCGAACTCGAACGCCTCTCCCTCTGCAAGTGCCGCCTCAAGCGCTGGCAAAGCTACACCTGGCAACTGGCGACCTGCGAGTTGCAGCCTTCGATTCCTCTCATAGAACTGGTGCAAGGATTTTCTGATGAACAAGACTCGTATTGAGCGCGACAGCATGGGCGAGCTCCAGGTCCCGGTGGACGCCCTCTATGGCGCACAGACCCAGCGTGCGGTGAATAACTTCCCGATCAGCGGCAGACCGATGCCGGAGCAATTCATCCGCGCACTGATCCTGGCCAAGGCCGCCGCTGCCCGAGCCAACGTCGAACTCAAGCAGATCAGCGAACCCCAGGGCAAAGCCATCGTCGACGCGGCACTGGGCTTGCTGCAGGGCGACTTCATGCAGCACTTCCCGGTGGATATCTTCCAGACCGGTTCCGGCACCAGTTCCAACATGAACGCCAACGAAGTGATCGCGACCCTCGCCAGCCGTCTGCTCGGCGAGCCGGTGAACCCCAACGATCACGTCAATTGCGGCCAGAGTAGCAACGACATCATCCCGACCACCCTCCACGTCAGCGCTGCGCTGGCGTTGCATGAACAACTGCTGCCGGCGCTGGTGCGTCTGGTGCAGGTGATCGAGCACAAGGCCGAAGAGGTTCATCACCACGTCAAAACCGGCCGCACTCATTTGATGGATGCGATGCCAGTTCGCATGAGCCAGGTGCTCAACGGTTGGGCGCAACAGCTCAAGGCCAATATCGGCCATCTGCAGGACCTGCTGCCGAGCCTGCAATCCCTGGCGCAAGGCGGCACGGCGGTGGGCACCGGTATCAATGCGCATCCCGAGTTTGCCGGGCTTTTCAGCCAGCAGCTGACCCAACTGACGCAGGTGCGATTCACGCCGGGCATCGATTTGTTCGCACTGATTGGCTCCCAGGACACCGCCGTTGCGGTCTCCGGGCAACTGAAAACCACCGCTGTTTCACTGATGAAAATCGCCAACGACTTGCGCTGGATGAACTCCGGTCCGCTGGCCGGTCTCGGTGAAATCGAACTCGAGGCCTTGCAGCCGGGCTCGTCGATCATGCCCGGCAAGGTCAATCCGGTGATCCCGGAAGCCACCGCCATGGTCGCCGCCCAAGTCATCGGCAATGACACAGTCATCACCATCGCTGGCCAGTCGGGCAACTTCGAGCTGAACGTGATGCTGCCGATCATTGCCCAGAACCTGCTGAGCAGCATCGAGTTGCTGGCCAACGCCAGCCATCTGCTGGGTGAAAAGGCTATCACCAGCTTCAAGGTCAACGAAGCCCGGCTCAAGGAAGCGCTGTCGCGCAACCCGATTCTGGTCACTGCACTCAACCCGATCATTGGTTACCAAAAAGCTGCTGAAATCGCCAAGAAGGCTTATCAGCAAGGCCGGCCGGTGATCGATGTCGCTCTGGAACACACCGACCTGACGCGTAGCGAACTGGAAGAGTTGCTCAATCCGGAAAAACTCACCGCAGGCGGCGTGTAATCACCTCAACCGCTTTGGAGGCTCACCATGGAGCACTGGAAACGCACGATCGAAAGGGCAAACCGCTGTTTCATGCTGGGCGAACTGGTGGATGCCCGCGAGGCTTATCTGCAGGCATTGGCCCTGGCCCAGGTGTTATTCGAGCGCTGGGTGGACGCCGACGAAGCGGTGGCGGCCTGCGTCATTTCCCACCACAACCTGGCGGACCTGCATTTGCGTCTGAACCAGCCGGAGGAGAGCGCCGAATACCTGTGCGCCATCCACCAGCGGCTGTTGAAGACCATGCAGGACCCGCGACTGGCGCCGGCATTACGCGAAGCAGCGCTGCGTCAGAGCAGCAAAACCTACGTCGAACTGCTGAATTTCATCAGCGAGCACGGCGAATACCCACGAACTCATCGTTTGCTGCACACCGATGCCGCGTCGCCCGCAGCACCTCTACATCATGGAGTCCATTGAAATGGCTTTTAGCTTGCCTGCCTTGCCGTACGCCTACGATGCCCTGGAACCGCACATCGATGCGCAGACCATGGAAATCCACTACACCAAGCATCACCAAACCTACATCAACAACCTGAACGCTGCGGTCGAAGGCACCGAGTTTGCCGAGTGGCCGGTGGAAAAACTGGTGGCTGCCGTTCAGCAACTGCCGGAAAAACTCCGCGCAGCAGTGATCAATCAGGGGGGCGGTCATGCCAACCATTCGCTGTTCTGGGAAGTCATGGTGCCCAACGGCGGCGGTCAGCCGGACGGCGAGCTGGCCAAGGCGATCGACGACCAACTGGGTGGTCTCGACCGTTTCAAGGAAGCGTTCACCAAAGCCGCGCTGACCCGTTTCGGCAGCGGCTGGGCCTGGCTGAGTGTGACGCCGCAAAAGACCCTGGTCGTGGAAAGCAGCGGCAACCAGGACAGTCCGTTGATGAGCGGCAATACCCCCATCCTCGGCCTGGATGTCTGGGAGCACGCCTATTACCTGCAATATCAAAACCGTCGCCCGGAATACATCAACGCGTTTTACAACGTGATCAATTGGCCTGAAGTCGCTGCGCGCTATCAGGCTGCACTGGTTTAAGTCTTCTATAAAAAAATCCAGGGCTGACTATGGGCACTGAAACACTGGCGATCGGAAGTGGGCGGATGTTTCGTTACGCATTGGGGTCGCTGTTACTGTTGGCGGGTATGAGCTTGTTGGTCGCCCAGGGCCTGGCGTGGCTGGATCTTGAACCCAAACTGCTGCGCGCCTTACAGGGCGGAGCGATCTGTGCGCTGGGTACGGCCTTGGGCGCGGTGCCGGTGCTGGTGATTCGGCGCATGCCCCAGGCGCTCAGCGATACGCTGCTCGGCTTCGGTGCCGGGGTGATGCTCGCGGCGACGGCGTTTTCGCTGATCGTTCCGGGTATCGCTGCGGCTGAAAGCCTGGGGCTGACGCCTTGGGCGGCCAGCGGGCTGATCAGTTTCGGCGTCATGCTGGGGGCGTTCGGGTTGTTTCTGGTGGATCGAAAGGTATCTGGCGCATCGCCGGAAATGCTCGTCGGCACGCTGGAACGGCCGGTCATTCCGCCACGGATCTGGTTGTTCGTGTTTGCCATCATTGCCCACAACATTCCAGAAGGCATGGCGGTCGGTGTCTCGGCGGGCGGTGGCATGCCTGACGCCGACAGTCTGGCCATGGGCATTGCGTTACAGGATGTGCCCGAAGGGCTGGTGATTGCGTTGGTGTTGGCCGGGGCCGGGATGTCGCGGGTCAAGGCGTTCCTGATCGGTGCGGCGTCAGGATTGGTCGAGCCGGTCTTTGCGCTGTTATGCGCCTGGCTGGTGAGCCTGGCCGAGTTGCTCTTGCCGTTGGGCCTGGCACTGGCGGCCGGGGCCATGTTGTTGGTGGTGACCCATGAAGTCATTCCCGAGTCGCGCCGCCATGGTCACGACAAGCTGGCCAGCCTTGGGCTGTTGATCGGGTTTTGTTTGATGATGGTGATGGATACCGCGCTCGCCTGAAAAAAGATCGCAGCCTTCGGCAGCTCCTGCATGAGATTGCATTCACACGCAGGAGCTGCCGAAGGCTGCGATCTTTTTATTCGCCTTCGTCGAAGAAGTTGTTGATCAACGCCACCAAGGCGTCCATCGCTTCCTGTTCCTGCTCGCCTTCCGTTCTCAGATGGATCTTGGTGCCTTTGCCTGCAGCCAGCATCATCATGGCCATGATGCTTTTGCCATCGACCATGGTCTCAGGTGTACGCCCTGCTCTGATCTGGCAAGGAAACTGACCTGCCACCCCAACGAACTTGGCAGAAGCGCGGGCATGCAGGCCCAGCTTATTGATGATTTCGATTTCCAGAGCAGGCATCGCGATGTGAATCCTTTAGCTGAGGTCGCGGTGGCGGACCTGGACGTTCTTCAGGGATTTTTGCAGGACCTGACCCAGACGTTCGGTCAGGTAGACGGAGCGGTGATGCCCGCCGGTGCAGCCAATGGCAATGGTGACATAAGCACGGTTGCTGGCGGCAAAGCGGGGCAGCCATTTAAGCAGGTACGTGGAGATGTCCTGGAACATCTCCTCGACGTCCGGCTGGGCTGCCAGGTAATCGGCAACCGGTTGATCAAGTCCGGACTGGTCGCGTAGCTCCGGCTTCCAATAGGGATTCGGCAGGCAGCGCACGTCGAACACCAGATCGGCGTCCACCGGCATGCCGCGCTTGAACCCGAAGGACTCCACCAGAAACGCGGTGCCGGGTTCCGGCTGGTTCAGCAGGCGCAGCTTGATGGTATCGCGAAGCTGATACAGGTTCAGGTTGGTGGTGTTGACCTTGAGATCGGCGAGGTCGGCAATCGGCCCGAGCAGGTTGGTTTCGTCGTTGATCGCCTCGGCCAGCGAGCGATTGGCGCTGCTTAGCGGGTGACGACGGCGGGTTTCCGAAAAGCGCTTGAGCAAGGTTTCTTCGTCGGCATCCAGGTACAGGACATCGCACTGGATATGCCGGCTGCGAACTTCTGCGAGCAGTTCCGGAAAACGGCTCAGGTGACTCGGCAAGTTGCGTGCGTCGATGGAGACGGCAACCAGCGGCTGAGCCAGCTCGGTATGAATCAACGCACGTTCGGCCAGTTCCGGCAGCAGCCCGGCAGGCAGGTTGTCTATGCAGTAATAGCCGTTGTCCTCGAGAACATCGAGTGCGGTACTTTTACCTGAGCCGGAGCGGCCACTGACGATGATCAAGCGCATGATTAGTGCCTGTTTTGCTCGTCCAGGACAACCTGGTACAAGGCTTCATTGCTCGCGGCGCTACGCAGGCGATCACGGACTTCCTTGCGATCAAGCATGCTGGCGATCTGGCGGAGCAATTCCAGGTGCGCATCGGTGGCCGCTTGCGGGACCAGCAGAACGAACAGCAGGTCGACCGGAGCGCCGTCGATGGCGTCGAAATCGATGGGAGCATCCAGGTGCATCAAGGCACTGATGGGCAAGGTGCAACCTTTCAACCGACAGTGGGGGATAGCTATACCGTTACCAAAACCGGTCGAGCCAAGTTTTTCACGGGCAATCAAAGCCTCGAAGACATCTTGCATCTCCAGATCCGGCACTTCCCGGGCGATCAGGTTGGCAATTTGCTCGAGGGCTTTCTTTTTGCTGCCGCCCGGCACGTTCACGAGGGAACGGCCGGGGGTCAGGATGCTTTCAAGTCGGATCATGGGTTGGGAGTGTTAACGACCGGTCGCGCCCTGGAGGAGGCTTTGGGTCTTTTCCTTATGCTTTTTGAGTTGTTTATCCAGCTTGTCGGTCAGCGCGTCGATCGCCGCGTACATGTCGGTATGTTCCGCGTTTGCGACCACTTCATTGCCGGGAATATGCAGTGTGGCTTCGATTTTCTGCTTCAGCTTCTCGACCGTCATCGTGACTTGCACGTTGGTGATCTTGTCGAAATGCCGCTCTAATCGTTCGAGTTTTTCGCCGATGTAGGTGCGAAGAGGTTCGGTCACTTCCAGTTGGTGTCCACTGATGTTGACTTGCATACAGCTTCTCCTTCGTTGCCAGTGCATAAAGCGGTAGATCAGATGATCTACCACTGGAACGCTGTGGCGTGGCTCTACATCAACCGCTTGCGTTCGCTCGAAGGCGCGATCCCGAGGGATTCGCGGTACTTGGCGACGGTGCGGCGAGCCACCTGAATGCCTTGTGCCTCCAGTAAACCAGCGATCTTGCTGTCACTCAACGGCTTTTTCTGATTTTCCGCCGCAACCAGTTTTTTGATGATCGCGCGGATCGCCGTGGACGAGCATTCGCCGCCTTCGGAGGTGCTGACGTGGCTGGAAAAAAAGTATTTCAGCTCATATATGCCCCGAGGGGTATGCATGAATTTTTGCGTGGTCACCCGGGAAATCGTCGATTCGTGCATGCCCACCGCTTCGGCGATGTCATGCAACACCAACGGTTTCATCGCTTCGTCGCCGTATTCCAGAAAACCGCGCTGATGCTCGACGATCTGGGTGGCAACTTTCATCAGGGTTTCGTTACGGCTCTGCAGGCTCTTGATGAACCAGCGGGCCTCCTGCAACTGATTGCGCATGAAGGTGTTATCGGCGCTGGTGTCGGCGCGGCGCACGAAACCGGCGTATTGGGCGTTGACCCGCAGGCGGGGCACCGATTCCTGATTCAGTTCTACCAGCCAGCGCTCGTTGTCCTTGCGCACGATCACGTCGGGAACGACGTATTCGGCTTCACTCGACTCGATCTGCGAGCCTGGGCGTGGGTTGAGGCTCTGGACCAGTTCGATCACCTGGCGCAGTTCATCTTCCTTGAGCTTCATGCGGCGCATCAGTTGGCTGTAGTCGCGGCTGCCGAGCAAGTCGATGTAGTCGGTGACCAGGCGCTTGGCCTCGGCCAGCCAAGGTGTCTTGGCGGGCAGCTGACGCAATTGCAACAGCAGGCATTCACCGAGGTTGCGGGCACCGATACCGGCCGGTTCGAATTGCTGGATGCGATGCAGGACGGCTTCGATCTCATCCAGTTCGATGTCGAGCTCCGGATCGAAGGCTTCGAGGATTTCCTCGAGGGTTTCGGCCAGGTAGCCCTGATTGTTGATGCAATCGATCAAGGTCACGGCGATCAGGCGATCGGTGTCAGACATCGGCGCAAGGTTCAGTTGCCACAACAGGTGGCTTTGCAGGCTTTCACCGGCCGATGTGCGGGTGGTGAAATCCCACTCGTCGTCATCGTTGCTCGGCAGGCTGCTGGCGCTGGTCTGGTAGACGTCTTCCCATGCAGTGTCGACGGGCAATTCGTTGGGGATACGCTCGTTCCAGTCGCCCTCATCGAGGTTGTCCACCGTCGGGGCGGTTTCCTGGTACGAGGGTTCTGAGACGTCGGCGTTGGGTTGCTGTTCGGCTTTGTCGGCCAAAGGGTCGGTGTTATCGAAGTCGTCGCCTTCTTCCTGGCGTTCGAGCATCGGATTGGACTCCAGGGCCTCCTGGATTTCCTGTTGCAGGTCCAGGGTCGACAATTGGAGCAGGCGGATGGCCTGTTGCAGCTGCGGTGTCATCGTCAGCTGCTGGCCCATTCTCAAGACTAGCGATGGTTTCATGGCAGGGGCTAAACACCTTATTCGCCGGCGCACATGCGCCATCCACTACAGGGCGCCGGAGCGCCAAACATAAGCAAATTATATGCCCGAAACTGCAGCGTTTGCCTAGAGCGCTGTAACAATAAAAAAGTATTGATTTTTTATCGAGACAGGCGCTCGGGCAACCAGCCAGACACCTCAGTGCTTAAAGGCGGAACTCATGGCCCAGATAGACTTCTTTCACGAGGTCGTTGGCCAGGATGGTGGCAGAGTCACCTTCGGCGATCAGCTGGCCATCGTTGACGATGTAGGCGGTTTCGCAGATATCCAGGGTTTCACGGACGTTGTGGTCAGTGATCAGCACGCCAATGCCCTTGGCCTTGAGGTGGTAGATGATCTGCTTGATGTCGCCCACCGAAATCGGGTCCACGCCGGCGAAGGGTTCGTCGAGGAGGATGAATTTCGGGTTGGTTGCCAGTGCCCGGGCGATTTCCACGCGGCGGCGTTCACCACCGGACAGGCTCATGCCGAGGTTGTCGCGGATGTGGCTGATGTGGAATTCCTGCAGCAGGCTTTCCAGTTCTTTGCGACGATCGGCCTTGTCGAGTTCCTTGCGGGTCTCGAGGATCGCCATGATGTTGTCGGCGACCGAGAGTTTGCGGAAGATCGACGCTTCTTGCGGGAGATAGCCGATACCGGCCTTCGCACGACCGTGCATCGGCTGGTGGCTGACGTCCAGATCGTCGATCAGGACGCGGCCCTGATCGGCCTGGACCAGGCCGACGATCATGTAGAAGCAAGTGGTCTTGCCGGCACCGTTAGGGCCAAGCAGGCCGACGATCTGACCGCTGTCGATGGACAGGCTGACGTCGCGCACGACCTGACGGCTCTTGTAGCTCTTGGCCAGATGCTGAGCTTTCAGAGTTGCCATTACGGGGCCTTTTGCTCTTCGGTTTTCTTTTTCGGCTGGATCACCATGTCGATGCGCGGACGCGACTCGGTCACGTTGGTGCCTGTGGCACGGCCGGCGCTGGCGAGCTTTTTGTTGGTGTCGTAGACGATTTTCTCGCCTTGGGTAACGTTGCCGTCCTTGTCGATGACTTTCGCCTTGTCGATCAGCACGACGCGGTCTTGCGAGGCGTGATACTGGATAGTGACGCCGTAGCCCTGAACCGGCTTGGTGTCGCCAGCGGTCTGCAGTTGCTCGAAGTAGGCCAGGTTGCCCACCGAAGTCACCACGTCAATGTCACCGGCCGCGGTGCGGGTGATGGTGACCTTGTTGCCGGTAACCTTCATCGAGCCCTGGGTGATGATCACGTCGCCGGTGTAGGTGGCAACGCCATTCTTGTCGTCCAGTTGGGCATCGTCGGCCTGGATACGGATAGGCTGCTGTTGATCGTTCGGCAGAGCCCAGGCGCTCACGCTTCCCAGTGCTGCGCCCAGACCGAGCAAAATAGGGAGAGTTTTAACGAGCCTCATACTGTCCTCTTACGTTCGATAGCAGGTGTATCCTGCTTTCTTTCAAATACGCTTTCATTCCCTTGCCAGTCGAGACACCACCAGCGCCGTCGATTCTAACGGGTTGATCGGTCTGCGCATATTGCTGTTGCGGGAACACTGTCATGCGGGTGCTGGTGATCAGGGTGTCGCGATTCTTTTCGTCGGTACGCTTCACGCGCACGTTGTCGATCAACTCGACTTCAGTGCCACCGGAGTTCACCTCGGCGTGCTCGCTGGTCACGTGCCACGGGAACTCGGTGCCCCGGAACATGTTGAGGTCCGGTTTGGTGACCAGGGTGACATCGGTCGCTTTCAAGTGCTCGGCTTTGTCAGACGTCATTTCGTACTGCAATTTGCCGTCTTCGAGATACTGGAGCGTGTGCGTGTTGGTCGCGTACCAGTCGATCCTGGTCTCGTCGACCTTGACCGCCGGCTTGTCGAGGAAGCGCTCCGGGCTGATGTTCCAGTAGCCGACCGCCGCAAAAATCGCTGCGATGCAACCGAACACCAGGATGTTGCGAAATTTCTTGCTCAGCATAGTTGGCTCACAGGTACGCAGCGTTGGCCGCATCGAGGCGGTCTTGGGCGCGCAAGATCAGTTCGCAGAATTCGCGGGCGGCACCCTCGCCGCCACGGGCCTGGGTGATGCCATGGGCGTGTTCGCGCACGAAGCTGGCGGCATTGGCCACCGCCATGCCCAGGCCGACGCGGCGAATCACCGGCAGGTCTGGCAGGTCGTCACCGAGGTAGGCGACTTGCTCATAGCTTAGGTTGAGTTGGGCGAGAAGTTCGTCCAGCACCACCAGTTTATCTTCGCGACCCTGATACAGGTGGGGAATGCCGAGGTTCTTCGCCCGGCGCTCGACTACCGGGGTCTTGCGGCCGCTGATGATAGCGGTCTGCACGCCGGCTGCCATCAACATCTTGATGCCTTGGCCGTCGAGTGTGTTGAAGGTCTTGAATTCGCTGCCGTCTTCAAGGAAGTACAGGCGTCCGTCGGTCAGGACGCCGTCGACGTCGAATACCGCCAGTTTGATCTGTTTGCCGCGTTGCAGCAGGTCCGTGCTCATTACATTACTCCCGCGCGCAACAAGTCGTGCATGTTCAAGGCGCCGACCGGGCGGTCTTCGCTGTCGACCACGACCAGTGCGTTGATTTTATGGTCTTCCATGATTTTCAAGGCCTCGGCGGCGAGCATCTCGGCGCGGGCAGTCTTGCCGTGGGCGGTCATGACCTGGTCGATCGTGGCGCTGTGAATATCGATGCTGCGATCCAGGGTGCGGCGCAAATCGCCGTCGGTGAAGATCCCGGCGAGTTTGCCGTCGGCTTCCAGAATAACGGTCATGCCCAGGCCCTTGCGGGTCATTTCCATCAGCGCGTCCTTGAGCAGCGTCCCGCGCTGGACTTGCGGCAACTCCTGCCCGGCGTGCATGACGTTTTCCACTTTCAGCAGCAGGCGTCGGCCCAGCGCGCCACCGGGGTGGGAAAAGGCGAAGTCTTCAGCGGTGAAGCCGCGGGCTTCGAGCAGCGCAACGGCCAGGGCATCGCCCATGACCAGGGCGGCGGTGGTCGACGATGTCGGTGCCAGGTTCAGCGGGCAGGCTTCGTGTTCGACATGCACGTTGAGATTGACCTCGGCAGCCTTGGCCAGCGGGGAGTCGGGGTTGCCGGTCACGCTGATCAATTTGATGCCCAGGCGTTTGATCAGCGGCAGCAGGGTGACGATTTCATTGGTGGAACCGGAGTTCGACAGGGCCAGGATGATGTCGTCGCGGGTAATCATGCCCATGTCGCCGTGGCTGGCTTCGGCCGGGTGCACGAAGAACGCCGTGGTGCCGGTGCTGGCCAGGGTGGCGGCAATCTTGTTGCCGATGTGCCCCGATTTGCCCATGCCGACCACGACCACGCGGCCTTTGCTGCCCAGAATCATCTCGCAAGCGCGTACGAAATCTGCGTCGATATGGGGCAGCAAGCCTTGTACGGCTTCCAGTTCGAGGCGGATGGTGCGTTGTGCTGATTGAATCAGGTCGCTGGATTGGCTCATGTCAGAAATCGTATAGCCTGATGAAAAGGCGGCGATTATAGCGGTAATGATCGAAACCCTCACGCAAGTTCGTCGCGCTTTGACATTCCCTGTTACCGAATCCCTTTAAATGAAGCATTTGCACGCCATGTCGCTGAACATGACCCGGCTTGGCCCTTGGGCGCTTTGCCTTTGCAGTGATATAGTTCGCCGCCAGTTCGGCCTGCCCGGGGAGGTATGTGCTTTCGTCAGAAAGTCAGGCGTCCGAGTGAGAGGCTGCATCGCAAGGAGTTTAGATGAGTGCCGATAACGCCTACGCGGTCGAGCTGAAGGGACTGACCTTCAAGCGCGGTGCGCGCAGCATTTTCAATAACGTCGATATCCGTATTCCGCGCGGCAAGGTCACCGGCATCATGGGGCCTTCCGGGTGTGGCAAGACCACGCTGTTGCGTTTGATGGGCGCCCAATTGCGTCCGACCAAGGGTGAAGTCTGGGTCAACGGTCAGAACCTGCCGAAACTGTCGCGCAGTGATTTGTTCGATGCGCGTAAACACATGGGTGTGCTGTTTCAGAGTGGCGCACTGTTTACCGATCTCGACGTGTTCGAGAACGTTGCCTTTCCCCTGCGCGTTCATACCGAGCTTCCGGAAGAAATGATCCGGGACATTGTCTTGCTCAAATTACAGGCCGTGGGCCTGCGTGGCGCCATCGACCTGATGCCTGACGAACTGTCCGGCGGCATGAAGCGTCGTGTCGCACTGGCCCGGGCGATTGCCCTCGATCCGCAGATTCTCATGTATGACGAACCATTCGTCGGTCAGGACCCGATCGCCATGGGCGTCTTGGTGCGTTTGATTCGCCTGCTCAACGATGCCCTGGGCATCACCAGCATCGTGGTCTCCCACGACCTGGCCGAGACCGCGAGCATCGCTGACTACATCTACGTGGTCGGCGAAGGCCAGGTATTGGGGCAGGGCACGCCCGAGGAGCTGATGAACTCGCAGGAGCCACGGATTCGCCAATTCATGACCGGCGAACCTGACGGCCCGGTCGCATACCACTTTCCAGCGACGGATTTCCGCGCAGATCTTCTGGGGAAGCGTTGATGCGCAAGATTTCACTCATAGAACGCGTGCGCCGGTTCGGCCACGCCGGCATCGACGTGCTGGCGGTGTTCGGCCGTTCGACGATATTCCTGTTTCATGCCTTGCTCGGTCGAGGCGGCATCGGCGGCGGTTTCGGCCTGCTGATCAAGCAACTGCATTCGGTGGGCGTGATGTCCCTGGTGATCATTGTGGTCTCCGGGGTGTTCATCGGCATGGTGCTGGCGCTGCAAGGCTTCAACATTCTGTCCAGCTACGGTTCTGAACAGGCGGTCGGGCAGATGGTTGCCCTGACCTTGCTGCGCGAACTGGGGCCTGTGGTCACGGCATTGCTGTTCGCCGGACGCGCCGGTTCGGCCCTGACGGCTGAAATCGGCAACATGAAATCCACCGAACAGCTGTCCAGTCTGGAAATGATTGGTGTCGACCCGCTCAAGTACATCATTGCCCCGCGCCTGTGGGCCGGCTTCATTTCCCTGCCGGTGCTGGCGATGATTTTCAGCGTGGTGGGTATCTGGGGCGGTTCGTGGGTGGCTGTCGACTGGCTGGGTGTGTATGAAGGTTCCTACTGGTCCAACATGCAGAACAGCGTGACGTTCACTGACGATGTGCTCAACGGCATCATCAAAAGTATCGTCTTCGCCTTTGTCGTGACCTGGATCGCCGTATTCCAAGGCTATGACTGCGAGCCCACATCCGAGGGGATCAGTCGTGCCACTACCAAGACCGTTGTGTATGCCTCGTTGGCTGTACTCGGCCTGGACTTTATTCTGACCGCCTTGATGTTTGGAGATTTCTGATGCAAAACCGCACCCTGGAAATCGGTGTCGGCCTTTTCTTGCTGGCTGGCATCCTGGCTTTGCTGTTGCTGGCGTTGCGGGTGAGTGGCCTGTCCCCGAGCGCAACCACCGATACATATAAACTTTATGCCTATTTCGACAATATCGCCGGTTTGACGGTCAGAGCTAAAGTGACCATGGCCGGCGTGACCATCGGCAAGGTCACGGCGATCGATCTGGACCGCGACAGCTTCACCGGTCGGGTGACGATGCAACTGGAAAAGCGCGTAGATAACCTGCCGACTGACTCCACTGCATCTATTCTGACTGCTGGCCTGTTGGGCGAGAAATACATCGGTATCAGCGTGGGCGGCGAAGAAGGCCTGCTCAAGGATGGTGGAACCATCCACGACACCCAGTCGTCGCTGGTGCTTGAGGACCTGATCGGTAAATTCCTGCTCAATACCGTTAGCAAAGACGCCAAATGAGGAGCTTTTGAATGATCTCTACCTTGCGACGTGGCCTGTTGGTATTACTCACGGCTCTGCCGTTGGTGGCTAACGCCGTGGCGGCGCCTTCCGCGCACGAACTGGTACAGGACACCACGACCCGTTTGCTGGCTGATCTGTCCGCCAACAAAGAGAAGTACAAACAGGATCCGCAGGACTTTTACACGGCGCTGAACACCATCGTCGGCCCTGTGGTGGATGCCGAGGGCATCTCCAAGAGCATCATGACGGTCAAATATTCGCGCAAGGCCACGCCGGCACAGATGAAAACCTTCGAAGAAAACTTCAAGAAGGGCCTGTTCCAGTTCTATGGCAATGCTTTGCTTGAGTACAACAACCAGGGCATCACCGTTGATCCGGCCAAAGACGAGTCGGGAGACCGCACCAGCGTTGGCATGACGGTCAAGGGCAGCAACGGCGCGATCTATCCTGTGTCCTACACGCTCGAAAAGATCAATGGCGAGTGGAAGCTGCGCAACGTGATCATCAATGGCATCAACATCGGCAAGCTGTTCCGTGATCAGTTCGCTGATGCGATGCAGCGCAATGGCAACGACCTGGACAAGACCATCAATGGTTGGGCCGGTGAAGTCGCCAAAGCCAAGGAAGCCAGCGAGAAGCAAACCCCCGAGAAGCAAGCCCAATGAGTGTATCGGCCATTCGCATGAGCGAATCCGGCGAGCTGATGCTAAGCGGGATGCTGGACTACCGCACTGGCCCGGGCCTGCGCAAGCAGGGCCAGGCGCTGATCAAGGCCAGCAAGGCCGCCGCATTGGTGGTGGATTGTTCGGCGGTGTTGAAGTCCAGCAGTGTCGGCTTGTCGCTGCTGCTGTGTTTCATGCGTGATGCCCAGGAGGTCGGCAAGCCGCTGAGCATCCGTGCAATGCCCGAAGACATGCGTGAAATTGCTCAGGTCAGCGAATTGACCGAGCTGTTGGCGCATCCCTAACCGCATCGATAAGAAGGCCCCCCGTCAGAGTCCTGCTTCGCGGGGTTCGCAGGCGCGGGGCTTTTTTGTATGATGTCCGACCCGCGCGCACAGGGCGCCGATTGAGGTTGAGCATGCAGGCCGTAGAAGTGAAGAGCTTCCTTGAAGCAAAGCTGCCGAACACACAGGTGGAAGTTGAAGGCGAAGGCTGCAACTTTCAGCTGAACGTGATTAGCGATGAACTGGCGGCGTTGAGCCCGGTGAAGCGTCAGCAGCAGGTCTA
Source organism: Pseudomonas sp. SJZ080 (assembly GCF_007828295.1). Taxonomy (NCBI): domain Bacteria; kingdom Pseudomonadati; phylum Pseudomonadota; class Gammaproteobacteria; order Pseudomonadales; family Pseudomonadaceae; genus Pseudomonas; species Pseudomonas sp. SJZ080. Next base: position 327,422 of record NZ_VIUK01000003.1, on the reverse strand, counting down.
TGCCCATTTGAACCCATGGATCACCGATGGCAGCATCCATGCGGTCACTATGAAATTTTTCAGCAGCGCGGCCTGGGCCGAGCGCACCTGAGCCCAAGGGCGTCGAGATTCTTATGGATAAATTGATTATTACCGGTGGCGCTCGTCTTGATGGCGAGATCCGCATTTCCGGGGCAAAAAACTCTGCCCTGCCGATCCTGGCTGCAACCTTGCTGTGCGATGGCCCGGTTACCGTTGCCAACCTGCCGCACCTGCATGACATCACCACCATGATCGAACTGTTCGGTCGCATGGGCATCGAGCCGGTGATCGACGAGAAGCTCAGCGTCGAAATCGATCCGCGCACCATCAAGACCCTGATCGCCCCGTACGAACTGGTGAAAACCATGCGTGCGTCGATCCTGGTACTGGGCCCGATGGTTGCCCGTTTCGGTGAAGCCGAAGTCGCACTGCCTGGCGGTTGCGCCATCGGTTCGCGTCCGGTGGACCTGCACATCCGTGGTCTTGAAGCCATGGGCGCGGTCATCGACGTTGAAGGCGGCTACATCAAGGCCAAGGCCCCTGAAGGCGGCCTGCGCGGTGCGCACTTCTTCTTCGACACCGTCAGCGTGACCGGTACCGAAAACATCATGATGGCCGCCGCTCTGGCCAAGGGCCGCAGCGTTCTGGCCAACGCCGCGCGCGAGCCTGAAGTCGTCGACCTGGCGAACTTCCTGATCGCCATGGGTGCCAAGATCACTGGCGCCGGCACCGACACCATCACCATCGATGGCGTCGAGCGTCTGCACACCACCACTTACAAAGTGATGCCTGACCGTATCGAAACCGGCACCTACCTGGTGGCTGCCGCCGTGACCGGCGGTCGCGTGAAGGTCAAGGACACGGATCCGACCATCCTCGAAGCCGTTCTGGAAAAGCTGCGTGAGTCGGGTGCCGAAATCACCTGCGGCGAAGACTGGATCGAGCTGAACATGCACGGCAAGCGGCCAAAAGCCGTCAACGTGCGGACCGCTCCGTACCCGGCGTTCCCGACCGACATGCAGGCGCAGTTCATCTCGCTCAACGCCATTGCCGAAGGCACCGGTGCGGTGATCGAGACGATCTTCGAAAACCGTTTCATGCACGTATACGAATTGCACCGCATGGGCGCCAAGATCCAGGTCGAAGGCAACACCGCTATCGTTACCGGCACCGAGAAGCTGAAAGGCGCGCCAGTCATGGCGACCGACCTGCGAGCTTCGGCCAGCCTGGTGATCTCGGCCCTGATCGCTGAAGGCGACACCCTGATCGACCGCATCTACCACATCGACCGTGGTTACGAGTGCATCGAAGAGAAACTGCAGATGCTCGGCGCGAAGATCCGTCGCGTACCGGGCTAGTTTTTTTGCTGCATGGGCATAAGGATGTGCCCGTTGAATTCGTTTCAAGTCGGGGGCGTCTTTTCATTTATTGAGAGAGCCCTCGATGTGTGTCCGGCGCCATTTGCGACCGGGCATCAGTAGCCTGATAAGGACTGACGTTTCCCATGTTGACCATCGCACTGTCCAAGGGCCGCATCCTTGACGACACCCTGCCGCTTCTGGCTGAAGCGGGCATCGTGCCGACCGAGAATCCGGACAAGAGCCGCAAGCTGATCATCCCCACGACCCAGGCCGATGTGCGCCTGCTGATCGTGCGCGCCACCGACGTGCCGACTTACGTCGAGCATGGTGCCGCTGACCTGGGCGTCGCCGGTAAAGATGTGCTGATGGAATACGGTGGCCAGGGCCTGTACGAGCCTCTGGACCTGCGAATTGCCCTCTGCAAGCTGATGACCGCTGGCCGCGTCGGCGATGTCGAGCCCAAGGGCCGTCTGCGCGTGGCAACCAAGTTCGTCAACGTTGCCAAGCGCTATTACGCCGAACAGGGTCGTCAGGTCGACATCATCAAGCTCTACGGCTCGATGGAGCTGGCGCCGCTGATCGGTCTGGCGGACAAGATCATCGACGTGGTCGACACCGGCAATACGCTGCGCGCCAATGGCCTGGAACCTCAGGATTTCATTGCCGACATCAGCTCCCGGCTGATCGTCAACAAAGCTTCGATGAAAATGCAGCACGCCCGTATCCAGGCGTTGATCGACACCCTGCGCAAGGCAGTGGAGTCTCGACACCGCGGCTGATTCACCTGCGCGACCGCAAGGCGCGCCGTCTATCCGCCTCATAGCCAGAATTCTCAGGTGCCCAAGCGGATCGAATGTTAGCTTCGGGCGCCTGAGTTTTTGCCAATCCTATGAGGCTCTCGCTATGACCGCACTGACTGCAATTCGCCGACTCAACGCTGCTGACCCGGATTTCGCACATCATCTGGATCATCTGCTGAGCTGGGAAAGTGTGTCTGACGACTCGGTCAATCAGCGGGTGCTGGACATCATCAAAGCCGTGCGTGAGTGTGGCGATGCGGCGCTGGTGGAGTTCACCCGGCAGTTCGACGGTCTGGACGTCGCCTCGATGGCCGACCTGATCCTGCCGCGCGAACGCCTGGAACTGGCCCTGACCCGAATCACCGTGCCTCAGCGCGAAGCCCTGGAAAAAGCCGCGGCCCGCGTGCGCAGCTATCACGAGAAGCAAAAACAGGATTCCTGGAGCTACACCGAAGCCGATGGCACCGTGCTCGGCCAGAAGGTCACGCCACTGGATCGCGCCGGTCTGTACGTGCCAGGCGGCAAGGCGTCTTACCCGTCGTCCGTACTGATGAACGCGATTCCGGCCAAGGTTGCCGGCGTGACCGAAGTGGTCATGGTGGTGCCGACCCCGCGTGGTGAACTCAACGAGCTGGTGCTGGCCGCCGCCTGCATCGCCGGCGTTGACCGCGTCTTCACCATCGGCGGTGCACAAGCCGTCGCCGCGCTGGCTTACGGCACCGAAAGCGTGCCGAAGGTCGACAAGGTGGTCGGTCCGGGCAACATCTATGTGGCCACCGCTAAACGCCACGTATTTGGCCAGGTCGGCATCGACATGATCGCCGGTCCATCGGAAATCCTCGTGGTGTGCGACGGCAAGACGGATCCGGACTGGATCGCCATGGACCTGTTTTCCCAGGCCGAACACGACGAAGATGCCCAGGCGATTCTGGTCAGCCCGGACGCCGAATTCCTCGATCAGGTCGCTGCCAGCATCGCCAAACTGTTGCCGACCATGGAGCGTGCCGAAATCATCGAAACCTCGATCAATGGCCGTGGTGCGCTGATCAAGGTGCGCGACATGGAACAGGCGATCGAAGTAGCCAACCGTATCGCGCCGGAGCACCTGGAGTTGTCGGTCGCCGACCCGCAAGCCTGGTTGCCGCAGATCCGTCACGCGGGCGCGATCTTCATGGGGCGTCACACCTCCGAAGCCTTGGGCGACTACTGCGCCGGCCCGAACCACGTGTTGCCAACCTCCGGCACCGCACGCTTCTCGTCGCCGCTGGGTGTGTACGACTTCCAGAAACGCTCGTCGATCATCTTCTGCTCCGAGCAGGGTGCGTCCGATCTGGGCAAGACCGCTTCCGTGCTGGCCCGTGGCGAGTCGCTGACCGCCCACGCCCGCAGCGCCGAATACCGTATCGTTGACGAGCAAAAGGGAAACTGAACATGAGTAAATTCTGGAGCCCGTTCGTCAAGAATCTGGTGCCTTACGTGCCGGGCGAGCAGCCGAAACTGGCGAAACTGGTGAAGCTCAACACCAACGAAAATCCTTACGGTCCATCGCCAAAAGCCCTGGCGGCGATGCAGGCCGAGCTGAACGACAACCTGCGTCTGTACCCGGACCCGAACAGTGATTTGCTCAAGAACGCAGTCGCCAGGTATTACGGTGTGCAGAGCAATCAGGTGTTTCTCGGCAACGGTTCCGATGAGGTCCTGGCGCACATTTTTCACGGTTTGCTGCAGCACGATAAACCGCTGCTGTTCCCGGACATCAGCTACAGCTTCTACCCGGTTTACTGCGGGTTGTATGGCATCACATTCGACGCGGTGCCGCTGGATGAGCAGTTCCAGATCAACCCGGCGGACTATGCCAAGCCGAACGGCGGGATCATTTTCCCCAACCCGAACGCACCGACCGGTTGCCTGCTGGCGCTGGACGCGGTTGAGCAAATCCTCAAGGCCAGCCCGGATTCGGTGGTCGTGGTGGACGAGGCTTACATCGACTTCGGTGGCGAAACGGCGATCAGTCTGGTGGACCGTTATCCGAATGTGCTGGTCACTCAGACTTTGTCCAAGTCCCGTTCACTGGCTGGCCTGCGAGTGGGCCTGGCGGTCGGACATCCGGATTTGATCGAGGCGCTGGAGCGGATCAAGAACAGCTTCAACTCGTACCCGCTGGATCGCATGGCGAATGTCGGCGCAGCGGCTGCGTTCGAGGACCGTGAGTACTTCGACAAGACGTGTCGTCTGGTGATCGAAAACCGTGAATGGGTGATTTCGCAGTTGCAGGCTAAAGGCTTTGAAGTGCTGCCGTCGGCGGCGAACTTCATTTTCGCCCGTCACCCGCAGCACGATGCGGCGGGGCTGGCAGCGAAGCTGCGCGAGCAGGGCGTGATCGTCCGGCACTTCAAGCAGGAGCGGATTGCCCAGTTCCTGCGGATTTCCATTGGCACGCCGGAGCAGAATCAGGCGTTGATCGACGGCCTCGGCGACCTCTAAGCCAACACTGACCCTGTAGGAGTGTGGCTTGCCCGCGAAGAACGATGACACGGTGCATCAAGTACACCGCGTTATCGTTCTTCGCGGGTAAGCCACGCTCCTACAGATTGTGTGTGTTGACTGCTTACTCTTCTTCTTTCTCTTTGACCGGAGCAGGCGGCGGGCGCAAACCGATTTCCGCGGTCAGCTTCAGCTCCTTGCCGTTACGCATCACCAGAATCGTGACTTTGTCGGTCGGCTTGATCCGCGCCACCTGATTCATCGAGCGACGGCCATCGCCCGCCGGTTCGCCGTCGATGGTGAGGATCACGTCACCCAACTGCAGGCCCGCCTTCTGTGCCGGGCCGTCACGGAAAATCCCCGCGACCACGATACCCGGGCGCCCCGACAGACCAAACGACTCCGCCAGTTCCTGCGACAACGGCTGCACTTCGATCCCCAGCCAGCCACGAATCACTTGGCCGTGTTCGATGATCGACTTCATCACTTCCATGGCCAGTTTCACCGGGATCGCGAAACCGATGCCTTGCGAGCCGCCGGACTTGGAGAAGATCGCGGTGTTGATGCCGGTCAGGTTGCCGTTGGCGTCCACCAGCGCACCGCCGGAGTTGCCGGGGTTGATCGCGGCGTCGGTCTGGATGAAGTCTTCGTAGTTGTTCAGGCCCAGCTGGTTACGGCCGGTGGCGCTGATGATGCCCATGGTCACGGTCTGGCCGACGCCGAACGGGTTGCCGATGGCCAGGGCCACGTCGCCGATGCGGATGTTGTCGGAGCGGCCGACGGTGATCGACGGCAGGTTCTTCAGATCGATCTTCAGGACGGCGAGGTCGGTTTCCGGGTCGCTGCCGATGACCCGAGCCAGGGTTTCACGGCCGTCCTTCAACGCGACCACAATCTGGTCGGCGCCGCTGGTCACGTGGTTGTTGGTCAGCAGATAACCTTCCGGGCTCATGATCACGCCGGAGCCGAGGCTCGATTCCATGCGCTTCTGCTTGGGCGCATTGTCGCCGAAGAAGCGGCGGAACTGCGGGTCCTCGAACAGCGGATGGTTCGGTTTGTTGATGACCTTGGTGGTGTACAGGTTCACCACCGACGGCGCGGCGGTGGTGACCGCGTCGGCATACGACACCGGACCTTGCTGCATCGTGGTGGTTTGTGGGGCTTGCTGCAGGTTGACGTCGAGGCTCGGAAGCCCGACCCACTGCGGGTAACGCTGGATGATCAATAAAGCGATAAGCACGCCGGCCAACAGCGGCCAGCCGAAAAAACGCAGCGCTTTGAGCATTAAGCACGTCCTGGAAGGTTGCAGGCGGTATGAGACCGCCCATAATGTCGCGCATTATACGAGGCCGCGCGCGCCTCTGAACGGGATATTTAGGAGTCTTTTATGGCCGTCGCCCTGAGCACCCTGGTCGAAGAAGCCGACCGCTATCTGAACAGTGCAAAGATTGCCGATTATTGCCCCAACGGGTTACAGGTTGAAGGTCGGCCGCAGGTGATGCGCATCGTCAGTGGCGTCACCGCCAGTCAGGCGTTGCTGGACGCTGCGGTCGAGGCCCAGGCCGATCTGGTGCTGGTGCATCACGGTTATTTCTGGAAGGGCGAGAACCCGTGCATCACCGGCATGAAGCAGCGCAGGTTGAAAACCCTGCTCAAGCACGACATCAGCCTGCTGTCCTACCATCTGCCGCTGGATCTGCATCCCGAAGTTGGTAACAACGTGCAGCTCGCGCGTCAGCTGGACATCACCGTCGAAGGTCCGCTCGATCCGGATAACCTTAAAATTGTCGGTCTGGTGGGCTCTCTGAGCGAACCGGTGACGCCGCGTGATTTCGCCCGCCGCGTACAGGAAGTCATGGGCCGCGAACCGCTGCTGATCGAAGGCAGCGAGATGATCCGCCGGGTCGGCTGGTGCACTGGTGGCGGCCAGGGTTACATCGATCAGGCTGTGTTGGCGGGTGTCGATCTGTACCTCAGCGGTGAAGCGTCCGAACAGACCTTCCACAGCGCCCGGGAGAACGACATCAGCTTCATCGCCGCCGGTCACCACGCCACCGAGCGTTATGGTGTACAGGCGTTAGGCGATTACCTGGCGCGACGTTTCGCGCTGGAGCACATCTTTATCGATTGTCCCAACCCGATTTGATTTTCGCTCCCCCTGTAGGAGCACGGCTTGCCGGCGATGGCGTCTTGGAGATCGCCATCGCGAGCAAGCTCAGCTCCTGCAGTAGGCCGTGTAGCCCAAACGAGGGGGTATATTCATATACCCTTTCGATCTAGTCGGCGTCCTGATTAGAAGAGGTCGCTGTGCTAGGATTCCTCGCTCGAACACGGCCCGCTGGCCGTCCATAAGATCGTTTTCGTGAGTAGCCATGGTCGACAAACTGACGCATCTGAAACAGCTGGAGGCCGAAAGCATCCACATCATCCGCGAGGTCGCCGCCGAGTTCGATAACCCGGTGATGCTGTACTCCGTCGGTAAAGACTCCGCCGTGATGCTGCACCTTGCGCGCAAGGCATTCTTCCCGGGCAAGCTTCCGTTCCCGGTGATGCACGTCGACACCCGGTGGAAGTTCAAGGAAATGTACGCGTTCCGCGACCGCATGGTCGAAGAGCTCGGCCTGGACCTGCTGGTGCACGTGAACCCCGATGGCGTCGCGCAGGGCATCAACCCGCTGACCCACGGCAGCGCCAAGCACACCGACATCATGAAGACCGAAGGCCTTAAACAAGCTCTCGACAAGTACGGTTTCGACGCCGCTTTCGGTGGCGCTCGCCGCGACGAAGAGAAGTCCCGTGCCAAAGAGCGCGTGTATTCCTTCCGCGACACCAAGCACCGCTGGGACCCGAAAAACCAGCGTCCTGAGCTGTGGAACGTCTACAACGGCAACGTCAACAAGGGCGAATCGATCCGCGTTTTCCCGTTGTCGAACTGGACCGAACTGGACATCTGGCAGTACATCTACCTCGAAGGCATCCCGATCGTGCCGCTGTATTTCGCCGCCGAGCGCGACGTCATCGAGATGAATGGCACCTGGATCATGATCGACGACGAACGCCTGCTCAATCACCTGAGCGACGAAGACAAGGCGCGCATCGTCAAGAAGAAAGTCCGTTTCCGCACACTGGGTGACTACCCGTTGACCGGTGCGGTCGAGTCCGAGGCCACCAGCCTGACCGACATCATTCAGGAAATGCTCCTGACGCGAACTTCCGAACGCCAGGGCCGGGTCATCGACCACGATGGCGCAGGCTCGATGGAAGAAAAGAAACGTCAGGGTTATTTCTAAGGGGTTGTCATGTCGCACGCATCTGATTTGATCAGCGAGGACATCCTCGCCTACCTGGGCCAGCACGAACGCAAGGAAATGCTGCGCTTTCTGACCTGTGGCAACGTCGACGACGGCAAGAGCACCCTGATCGGGCGCCTGCTGCACGACTCCAAGATGATCTACGAAGATCACCTGGAAGCCATTACCCGTGACTCGAAAAAAGTCGGCACCACCGGTGAAGACATCGACCTGGCGTTGCTGGTCGACGGCCTGCAGGCCGAGCGTGAGCAGGGCATCACCATCGATGTCGCTTACCGCTATTTCTCCACCGCCAAGCGCAAATTCATCATCGCCGACACCCCTGGCCATGAGCAGTACACCCGCAACATGGCCACCGGTGCGTCCACCTGTGACCTGGCGATCATCCTGGTCGACGCCCGTTACGGCGTGCAGACCCAGACCCGTCGCCACAGCTTCATCGCCTCGTTGCTCGGCATCAAGCACATCGTGGTCGCCATCAACAAGATGGACCTCAACGGCTTCGATGAAACCGTGTTCGAGTCGATCAAGGCCGACTACCTGAAGTTCGCCGAAGGCATCGCGTTCAAGCCGACCACCATGGCCTTCGTGCCGATGTCGGCGCTGAAGGGCGACAACGTGGTGAACAAGTCCGATCGCTCGCCGTGGTACACCGGCCAGTCGCTGATGGAAATTCTTGAAACCGTCGAGATCGCCAGCGACCGCAACTACACCGACCTGCGTTTCCCGGTGCAGTACGTCAACCGTCCGAACCTGAACTTCCGTGGTTTCGCCGGCACCCTGGCCAGCGGCGTCGTGCACAAGGGCGATGAAGTCGTTGTGCTGCCGTCGGGCAAGAGCAGCCGTGTCAAATCCATCGTCACCTTCGAGGGTGAGCTGGAGCATGCCGGTCCTGGTCAAGCGGTCACGCTGACCATGGAAGACGAGATCGACATCTCTCGCGGCGACTTGCTGGTGCACGCCGACAACCAGCCGCAAGTGACTGATGCCTTCGACGCCATGCTGGTGTGGATGGCCGAAGAACCGATGCTGCCGGGCAAGAAGTACGACATCAAGCGCGCCACGAGTTACGTGCCGGGTTCGATCACCAGCATCGTCAACCGCGTTGACGTGAACACCCTGGAAGAAGGTCCGGCCAGTGCGCTGCAACTGAACGAGATCGGCCGGGTCAAGGTCAGCCTCGACGCCGCCATCGCACTGGACGGTTACGCGAGCAACCGCACCACCGGTTCGTTCATCGTCATCGATCGTCTGACCAACGGCACTGTCGCCGCTGGCATGATCATCGCTCAACCGTTGGCGCATGGCAGCAGCACGCACCACGGCAAACTGGCGCACGTTGCCACCGAAGAGCGCGCTCAGCGTTTCGGCCAGCAGCCGGCCACCGTGTTGTTCAGCGGCTTGTCGGGCGCAGGCAAAAGCACCCTGGCCTACGCGGTTGAACGCAAACTGTTCGACATGGGCCGTGCGGTATTCGTGCTCGATGGCCAGAACTTGCGTCATGACCTGAACAAAGGTCTGCCACAGGATCGCGCCGGGCGCACCGAGAACTGGCGCCGTGCCGCGCACGTTGCGCGTCAGTTCAACGAAGCCGGTTTGCTGACGCTGGCAGCCTTCGTTGCGCCGAGTGCCGAAGGTCGTGAGCAAGCCAGGGAGCTGATCGGCAAGGAGCGTCTGCTGACGGTCTACGTCCAGGCCTCGCCGACGGTCTGTGCCGAGCGTGACCCGCAAGGCCTGTACGCCGCGGGCGGGGATAACATCCCGGGCGATTCCTTCCCGTACGACGTGCCGCTGGACGCCGACCTCGTGGTCGACACCCAGTCTCTGACACTGGAAGAAAGCGTCAAGCAAGTGCTGGATCTGCTGCGCAAGCGTGGCGCGATCTAAGCGTTAGCCGCGCAATAAAAAAACCGCCGATGAGTGATCATCGGCGGGTTTTTTTGTGACTGGAAGGACGCTTTCGCGAGCAAGCCCGCTCCCACATTTAATCTCTGGCGCTTGCAAAATTCGTGTTCACTGAAGATCCAATGTGGGAGCGGGCTTGCTCGCGAAGAGGCCGGTACAGCCAACCAATTACTTTCCGGGATACTCGCGATGCATCTGCTCAAGCAACGCATCCTTGTCCAGCCACAGCTGATTGATCCACCCCTGAAACTGCAATCGATACTCCCCATCCTGGTCGTAGTTCTTGCCGATGAACTGCGGCGGAATCTTCAGTTCCTGAAAATGCACCACTACATCTTTCACGTTCCCACAGAGCAAATCCCAATACCCAGGACGCCCGCCGGGATAGTGAATCGTCACGTTGACGATCGACTCCAGCTGCTCGCCCATCGCATCCAGCACAAACGCAATGCCGCCGGCCTTGGGTTTGAGCAGGTACTTGAACGGTGATTTCTGCTGGGCATGTTTGCCTTCGGTGAAGCGTGTGCCTTCAACGAAATTGAAAATTCCCACCGGGTTGTTGCGAAACTTTGCGCAGGTCTTGCGGGTGGTTTCCAGGTCCTTGCCTTTCTTCTCCGGGTGCTTTTCCAGGTAGGCCTTGGAGTAGCGTTTCATGAACGGAAAGCCCAACGTCCACCATGCCAGACCAATCACCGGCACCCAGATCAGCTCTTGCTTGAGAAAAAACTTCAGCGGCTGAATGCGACGGTTGAGCACGTACTGCAGCACCATGATGTCGACCCAGCTCTGATGGTTGCTGGTGATCAGGTACGAATGTTGATAGTCCAGACCTTCAAGACCGCTGAGGTGCCAGCGGGTGCGGCAGACCAGGTTCATCCAGGCCTTGTTGTTGCTGATCCAGGCCTCATGGGTATGGCTCATCAGCCAGCGCGTGAAGCGCTGGGTGAGGGCGAAGGGCAACACCTTGAAAATCGCCACGCAAAACAGAAACGAGCAGAGCAAAATCGTATTCAGGGCCAGCAACAACGATGCAATCACGCCGCGCACGGCGGCAGGCAGGGAATCCAGCATTTAAAGATCCAAAGGTCGGTTGGCAGCTTGAATCGCGGTCAACGCGATGGTGTAGACGATGTCATCGACTTGCGCGCCGCGCGGCAGATCGTTCACCGGTTTGCGCAGGCCTTGCAGCATCGGCCCGAGGCTGACGCAGTCGGCGCTGCGCTGCACGGCCTTGTGCGTGGTGTTGCCGGTGTTCAGGTCGGGGAACACGAACACCGTGGCTCGACCGGCGACCTGACTGTTCGGCGCCAGTTGCCGGGCGACGGTTTCGTTGGCGGCGGCGTCGTACTGTAACGGACCGTCGATCAGCAGCGAGTGCTGTTGTTCGTGGGCGAGCAACGTCGCTTCGCGCACCTTCTCGACTTCCTCGCCGCTGGCCGATTCGCCGCTGGAGTAACTGATCATCGCCACGCGCGGGGTGATGCCAAACGCGGCAGCCGAGTCAGCGCTTTGCAGGGCGATCTCGGCCAGCTCGCTGGCACTTGGATGCGGATTCATCACGCAGTCGCCGTAGACCAGCACCTCTTCGGGAAACAGCATGAAGAACACCGACGACACCAGCGTGCAGCCCGGCGCAGTCTTGATCAGCTGCAGGGCCGGGCGGATGGTGTTGGCGGTGGAGTGGATGACGCCGGACACGAGGCCGTCGACTTCATCCAGCGCCAGCATCATCGTGCCGATGACCACGGTGTCTTCCAGTTGTTGCTCGGCCATCGGCGCATTGAGGCTTTTACTTTTGCGCAGGGCAACCATGGGCTCGACGTAGCGTTCGCGAATCAGGTCCGGATCGAGAATCTCCAGGCCTGGCGGCAGCTCGATATCGTGCGCACGAGCGACGGCTTCGACATCTTCCGGTTTCGCCAGCAGCACGCAACGGGCGATGCCACGCGCCTGACAGATCGCTGCCGCTTGCACGGTCAGCGGTTCGCTGCCTTCGGGCAGCACGATGCGTTTGTTGGCGGCCTGGGCGCGCTGGATCAGCTGGTAGCGGAACACTGCCGGCGACAGGCGCATTTCCCTTGGCGTGCCGCAACGCTGGTGCAGCCAGTTGGCATCGAGGTGGCTGGCGACGAAGTCGGTGATGATCTCCGCACGCTCGCGGTCGTCGATCGGGATTTCCTTGTTCAGGCCATTCAACTGGTTGGCGGTCTCGTAGGAGCCGGTGCTCACCGACAACACAGGCAAACCGGCCTGCAATGCGCCACGGCACAGGTCCATGATGCGCGGGTCGGGCAGGGTGTCGCTGGTCAGCAACAGGCCGGCGAGCGGCACGCCGTTCATGGCGGCGAGGCTGACGGCGAGGATGATGTCGTCGCGATCGCCAGGCGTCACCACCAGCACGCCGGGCTTGAGCAGCTCCACGGTGTTGCGCATGGTGCGTGCGCAGATGATGATTTTGGTCATGCGCCGGGTTTCGTAATCGCCGGCATTGAGAATCTGCGCGCCCATCAGGTCGGCGACGTCGCGAGTACGTGGCGCGTTCAGTTCCGGCTGGTACGGGATGCAGCCGAGCAAACGGAAATCACCGCTGCGCAGCAAGGGCGAATGCTCCTTCAGGCGCGCGGCGAAGGCGTCCATGCTTTCGTCGGTCTTGACCTTGTTGAGGATTACGCCGAGGACTTTCGGGTCTTTCGGACCGCCGAACAATTGCGCCTGCAATTCCACGCGGCCGGAGAGTTCGGTGAGCACTTCGTTTTCCGGCGCCGAGACCAGGATCACGTCGGCGTCGAGGCTCTTGGCCAAATGCAGATTGACCCGCGCGGCGTAACTGGCGCTGCGGGTCGGGACCATGCCTTCGACGATCAGCACGTCCTTGCCGATGGCGGCTTGCTGATAGAGCGTGATGATTTCTTCGAGCAGTTCATCGAGCTGACCGTCGCCGAGCATGCGCTCGACGTGAGCCAGTCCCAGCGGCTGAGGCGGTTTCAAACCGTGAGTGCGTGCCACCAGTTCGGTGGAGCGCTCAGGCCCGGTGTCGCCCGGATGGGGCTGGGCGATCGGTTTGAAAAAGCCGACCTTGAGGCCGGCTCGCTCAAGGGTACGCACCAGCCCGAGGCTGATGGAGGTCAGACCCACACCAAAATCGGTGGGCGCGATAAAAAAAGTTTGCATGCGGATTCTCTAAGGGTGCATGTGGGCAGCCCGTGTGGCCTTTGCTGTCAGTCAAATTCGGCGCCTGAAATCCATACCCTGCGTTGCTGTTCCTCCCCATAGCGAGCTATGACTCGTCACAGCGCCTTGGCTATGGACTTCAGGCATCCGAGTTTGATCTGACGCAAAGGCCGTACGGGCCGCCAGGTGATCATCTATATCTGACGATCTACCGAACTTCAGTCGCCAAGGTTATCGCTAACCGAGCCTTGTGCGCACCAACCACATTCAAAGGGCTGGCCTATTTTTTCATTACGCTGCAAAGGGTCCAGCACCCAGGCCCGGGATTGCCAGGGTGGCTGGTGGCGCAGGTGCTGGGTGTGGCCGCAGGAAAGCTCGGCCACCCAGTGCCCGTCCTCGTCCTGATGAAAACCGGTGACCGTCGAGTCTTTCGCCGCGATCCGTCTGTCCGGGTTGTGTTCGCTTTCGGACGATTGCTTCGCTAAACTTGGTCTTTCTAAATTCTTATGCAAAAGGTCTCGCCCCATGCTGATCGCCGCCAATAAGGCTGTCTCCATCGACTATACCCTGACCAACGACGCTGGTGAGGTCATCGACAGCTCCGCCGGCGGCGCGCCGCTGGTCTACCTGCAAGGTGCAGGCAACATCATCCCGGGCCTGGAAAAGGCACTGGAAGGCAAAGCAGTCGGCGACGAGCTGACCGTAGCCGTTGAACCTGAAGATGCCTACGGCGAATACGCTGCCGAACTGGTCAGCACCCTGAGCCGCAGCATGTTCGAAGGCGTCGACGAACTGGAAGTGGGCATGCAGTTCCACGCTTCCGCTCCGGACGGCCAGATGCAGATCGTCACCATTCGTGATCTGGACGGCGACGATGTCACCGTCGACGGCAACCACCCGTTGGCCGGTCAGCGCCTGAATTTCCAGGTCAAGATCATCGAAATCCGTGACGCCAGCCAGGAAGAAATCGCTCATGGTCACGTCCATGGCGAAGGTGGCCATCACCACTGATTTTCTGCGCTAAGCTTTCGAGAACTGGAGAGGCGCCCGAGGGCGCCTTTTTAGTCCGCGGCTGTCCCTGGTGACACCGCCAAGAGGCTGTTTCGAGAAGAACACGGGAATTTGGAGTTCGTCATGAGTGCTTTTCACGACCTTAAACTGACAGCCCTGGATGGTCAGGAGCTTCCGCTGGCGCCCTTCAAGGGGAACGTCGTGCTGGTGGTCAACGTTGCCTCCAAATGTGGCTTGACCCCACAGTACGCGGCGCTGGAAAACCTCTACCAACAATACAAAAGTAAAGGTTTCAGCGTGCTGGGCCTGCCGTGCAACCAGTTTGCCGGACAGGAGCCGGGCACCGAGCAGGAGATCCAGGAGTTCTGCAGCCTCAACTATGGCGTGACCTTTCCGTTGTCCAGCAAGCTGGAAGTCAACGGTCATGATCGTCATCAGCTGTACCGTCTGCTGGCGGGCGAGGGTGCCGAGTTCCCGGGTGACATCACCTGGAATTTCGAAAAATTCCTGCTGGGCAAGGACGGTCGCGTATTGGCGCGGTTCTCGCCGCGTACGGCGCCGGATGATCCGAGTGTCATTCAGGCGATTGAAAAAGCCCTGAGCTGAAATCCCCGTTGTAGGCGCCGGCTTGCTGGCGATGGTCGTCAACGATAACGCGCACAGCCTGATCCCCCGCGGTGATATCGAGTCCATCGCCAGCAAGCCGGCTCCTACAGTACGTCTAATCTTTTAGATCTTAATCACTGAAATCAATAGTGCTGTGCATCGCTAACCACTGCGCATATTATCGCCGTCATAAAATCTCATCCCGTCGATATCGTTTTCGTGGAGCGCTCCATGCCAGTAAAAGCCCTGTTCAAACCGTTCCACCTCGGCACCCTCGAACTGCCGACTCGTGTTGTCATGGCCCCGATGACCCGCTCCTTCTCGCCGGGCGGCGTACCCAATTCCAAAGTGATCGAGTACTACCGTCGTCGCGCCGCTGCAGGCGTTGGCTTGATCATCACCGAAGGCACCACTGTCGGCCACAAGGCCTCCAACGGCTATCCGAACGTGCCGCACTTCTACGGTGAGGCCGCGCTGGCCGGCTGGAAGAAAGTCGTCGACGCGGTGCACGCCGAAGGCGGCAAGATCGTTCCGCAGCTGTGGCATGTCGGCAGCGTGCGTCGCATCGGCACCGAGCCGGACGCGAGTGTGCCGGGTTACGGTCCGTCGGAAAAATTGAAGGATGGCCAGGTCGTGGTTCACGGCATGACCAAACAAGACATCCAGGACGTGATCGCCGCGTTCGCCCAAGCCGCCAAAGACGCGCAAAGCATCGGCATGGACGGTGTGGAAATCCACGGTGCACACGGCTATCTCGTGGATCAGTTCTTCTGGGAAGGCAGCAACCAGCGTACCGACGAATACGGTGGCAGCCTGGCCAACCGTTCGCGCTTCGCCATCGAGCTGATTCAGGCGGTGCGTGCAGCGGTCGGTGAAGGCTTCCCGATCATCTTCCGTTTTTCCCAGTGGAAGCAGCAGGATTACACCGCGCGTCTGGTGCAAACCCCGGAAGCGTTGGGTGAGTTTCTCAAGCCGCTGTCCGACGCCGGCGTGGACATTTTCCACTGCTCGACGCGCCGTTTCTGGGAGCCGGAGTTCGACGGTTCGGAGCTGAACCTGGCCGGCTGGACGCGCAAACTGACCGGCAAGCCGACCATTACCGTGGGCAGCGTTGGCCTGGATGGCGAGTTCCTGCAGTTCATGGTCAACACCGACAAGATCGCGCAGCCGGCCAGCCTGGAGAAGCTGCTGGAGCGTTTGAACAATGATGAGTTTGATCTGGTGGCGGTAGGGCGTGCGCTACTGGTGGATCCGGACTGGGCGCAGAAAGTGCGTGATGGTCGCGAGGAAGACATCCTGCCGTTCAGCCGTGAGGCGTTGATGACGCTGGTTTAAGTAGCGTCTGGAAGGGCCTCTTCGCGAGCAAGCCCGCTCCCACATTTAACCGAGTTCCTTCAGTGATACACGGTCGAATGTGGGAGTGGGCTTGCTCGCGATGACTGACTGAAAATCACCGAAGATTCAGGGGATGGTCCGTGCATTCGGTATCGCTGACTCCCCAACGCAAGCCCCCCGCAACTGCCCCTCGAACTGCTCGATAATCGCCGCCCAACCCTGACGACTCGCATGCTGACGTGCATTGAGCCTTATGCACCTCAAGGTTTCGCGCTCCTCCAGCAACCACGCCGCTGCATCGCTGAACGCCTCTTCATCCCCTGGCATCGCCAGCACGCCGTTGTAGCCGTGACGGATATGCTGCGCCGCCGCAGCCTGATCGTAAGCCACCACGCCCAGCCCCGAAGCCAATGCCTCAAGCACCACATTGCCGAAGGTTTCGGTCATGCTTGGAAACAGAAAAACATCCCCGGACGCATAGTGGCTGGCCAGGGCTTCGCCGCGTTGTGAACCGCAGAAAATCGCCCCGGGCAGTGCCTGCTCCAGCGCCGCTCGTTGCGGGCCGTCGCCGACGATGATCAGTTTTATGTTTCGCTGTGGATAAGTCGCTGCCAGCGTGTCGAAACAGCGCTTGAGCAAGCCAAGATTTTTCTCCGGCGCCAAACGTCCTACATGAATCAGCGCAATGTCTTTCTCGCCCAGCCCCCACTGTTCGCGCAGCGATGGCAGGCGTTTGGTCGGGTGAAACAACTGGCTGTCGACCCCGCGAGACAACAACGCCAGGCGCTCGAAATGCCGGCGCTCCAGTTCCAGTCGCTGGCTGACGCTCGGCACCAGGGTCAGGGTCGAGCGATTGTGAAACCAGCGCAGGTAGTGAGTCAGCAGGCGGGTGAGTAAGCCGAGCCCGTACTGATTGGAGTACTGCTGGAAATTGGTGTGGAAGCCGCTGACCACCGAAATGCCCAGACGCCGTGCCGCGCGCAGCGCCGACAGGCCCAGCGGTCCTTCCGTGGCGATGTACAGCACGTCCGGGCGGTGACGTTTCCAGCGCCGCAGCAGCTTGTGCATCGACGACTGGCCCCATTGCAACCCCGGATACCCCGGCAACGGCCAGCCTCGGCACAGCAGCAATTCATCATCGCTGCCCAGTTGCTGATCGCAACCCTGCCGTGGCCGCACCAGTTCCACCTGATGCCCGCGCGCGCGCAAACCGTCGCACAAGCGGCCAAGGGTATTGGCCACGCCGTTGATTTCGGGAGGGAAAGTTTCAGTGATCAGGGTGATATGCAGAGCTGTCGTCATGACCTCAGTGTCGGCTGAGGCCGTGTCGTCGTTGTGGCATTTCGATGATGGATTTGTGACGAAGATTCCAGGGCGACGTACTCAATTTTTCGGTCGGCAGGTCGTTAGCCTTGGTCTACACATTTATCAGGGAAGCAACCGTGTCCGACAATGTTTATGCCCCGCCATTGGCCCCCCTTGAACGCGTCGTCGAGCAGCCTTGCGGTTTTTATGTCGTGTCGCCCGCCAAGCTCATGACGCTGGCCACGCTCACGTTCGGCCTCTATTTTTATTACTGGTCGTACAAGAACTGGAGCCTGTACAAGCGCGCCACGCAGGCGGATATCTGGCCGTGGGCACGGGGTCTGTTGTGCATTTTTTTCATTCACCAGTTGTACCGTCGTGCGAATGAAAAAATTCGTGGCGGCGGTCGCACCGTTGACTGGGACTTTGAGCAGTGGGCGACCGTTTTCGTCGTATTGACGGTCGGTGCCAACCTGCTCGATGCCGTAGCAAGGCGCGTCGATGAATTCGCATTTCTGGGCGGTTGGTTGCTGTTGATGATCCCGTTGAGGGCCTTTGTCGTGAGCAAAGGGCAACCGATGATCAACTTAGCCGCCAATGATCCAGAGGGCCTGAGCAATTCACGCTTCAGCGCGTTGAATTATCTGTTTATGGTTCCGGGGGCGTTGCTTTGGGCACTGGCTCTTTTCGGCGTGTGGGTTATCCACCGTTGAATCACCCACAGGGCTGGAGGGCGCCTTTCAGCGCTGCTCCACCGTGATGGCTTCAGCGCCACGCTCCCTTACCCAAAACAACGTCGCACCCGCCACAGCTGCCGGCATCATCAAAATGTTGACCACCGGAATCAGCAACACCAGATAAACACTGCCGCCGAAACTCATGCTCTGCCAGCGTTTCTCGCGCAGCCAGGCGAGCATCTCGTTCCAGCCAAGCTTGTGGTTGTCCGCCGGGTAGTCGATGTACTGGATCGCCATCATCCACACCCCGAACAGCAGCCACAACGGCGCGGCGATGATGTTCACCACGGGGATGAACGAGAGGATGAACAGCCCGAGCGCCCGCGGCAGGAAGTAGCCGAGTTTGCGCATTTCCCGAGCCAGGGTGCGTGGGATCATGGCGATCAGCTCGCCCCAGCTGAAAGAGGGAAAGTCGTCGGTGCCGCGTACCACCACTTCGACTTTTTCCGCCAGGAAGCCATTGAACGGCGCGGCGATGACGTTGGCCAGCATGGTGAAGGTGAAGAACACCATCAACACCACCAGCACGACAAAGATCGGCCAGAGCACGTAACTGAGAAAACTCAGCCAGTCGGGCAGGGACGGCATCAGCGTATCGACCCACAGGCTGAATTGATGGCCGGCCAGATAGATCAATCCGACGAACAGCACCAGATTGATTGCCAGCGGCAACAACACGAACAAACGCAGGCTGGGACTCAGGACCAGCTTGAGGCCTTCGCGCAGGTATTGCGGGCCGGACAGAACAGGGGCGGGCATATCGTGCTCCGAGCAGAGGGGAAACGCGCCGACCTTACCGGCTTTGCCTGACGGGCGAAAGCGCGGTCGCAGCATCGACATCAACTGTAACAAAGGCGCCTATATATAAGCGGCAACCGGATAGAGACCGCCTATGAGCTGGATTGTTAAACCGTATTTCCTTAATCTTCGCCCCCTCGATACGCTGCACCCAATCTTTTTACAGGACTGTCGAGTTCAAGCCTTCCCCAAGTGCTTTCAACGGTCCTTTTTTATTCCCGCCGGCAACCCGGCGTTCCGCGCCAGGTGTTCCGGGCCGGTCAACAGGAGCAGGTCATGTCTGAAGTCCGTCATTCGCGAGTGATTATTCTCGGTTCCGGCCCTGCCGGTTACAGCGCAGCGGTCTATGCCGCCCGTGCCAACCTCAAGCCACTGCTGATCACCGGCATGCAGGCCGGCGGTCAACTGACCACCACCACCGAAGTCGACAACTGGCCGGGCGACGTCCACGGCCTGACCGGCCCGGCGCTGATGGAACGCATGAAAGAGCACGCCGAGCGCTTTGAAACCGAGATCGTTTTCGATCACATCAATGCCGTGGACTTCGCTGCCAAGCCCTACACCCTGACTGGCGACAGCGCGACCTACACCTGCGATGCCCTGATCATCGCCACCGGCGCCAGCGCTCGTTACCTTGGCCTGCCATCGGAAGAAGCGTTTATGGGCAAAGGCGTTTCGGCCTGCGCAACCTGCGACGGTTTCTTCTACCGCAACAAGCCAGTGGCCGTGGTCGGTGGCGGTAACACCGCTGTCGAAGAAGCGCTGTACCTGGCCAACATCGCTAGCACCGTGACCCTGATCCACCGTCGCGAAACCTTCCGCGCCGAGAAGATCCTGATCGACAAGCTCAATGCCCGCGTTGCCGAAGGCAAGATCATTCTGAAGCTGAATTCGAACCTGGACGAAGTCCTGGGCGACAACATGGGCGTGACCGGTGCTCGCCTGAAAAACAACGACGGCAGCTTCGACGAGCTGAAAGTCGACGGCGTGTTCATCGCCATCGGCCACACCCCGAACACCTCGTTGTTCGAAGGTCAGCTGACGTTGAAAGACGGCTACCTGGTGGTGCACGGCGGTCGTGAAGGCAATGCGACGGCGACCAACGTTGAGGGCATCTTCGCGGCCGGTGACGTGGCTGACCACGTTTACCGTCAGGCGATCACCTCGGCCGGCGCCGGTTGCATGGCGGCACTGGACACCGAGCGTTACCTCGACGGTCTGCAGAACGCTTCGTTCTGATTCTGTTGAAATGAAAAAACCGGCTTCGGCCGGTTTTTTTGTGCAGCTCATTTGGTTTTACCTGTAGGAGCCGGCTCGCTGGCGATCCAGACGACGCGGTGCTCCTGTCATACCGAGTCGACTGGATCGCCAGCGAGCCGGCTCCTACAGGGATCAGGTCAGCTTTTTCAGGCACGCCTCCAGGATGTCGAGGCCTTCTTCCAGCACCGCCGGCTCCGTGGTCAACGGCGCCAGCAGCCGGATGATGTGGCGCGACTTGCCGCTGGGCATCAGCAGCAACCCGGCTTCTCGCGCCAGGGCCAACAGTTGTGTCAGCTGCGCCGGGGCGGGTGTGCCGTCTGCGTTGGCCAGTTCGATGCCGCGCATGGCGCCGACACCGGTCAGGCGTCCGAGATAAGGGGAAACCTTGTTGGCGCGCCAGGCTTCATAGCGGCTGACGATCGTTTCTTCCTGCTGTGAACCCCAGGCGTGCAGGTTGGCGTCGGTCATTTCATCCAGCGTCGCCAACGCGGCAGCGCAAGCAATCGGATTGCCCGAGTAAGTGCCGCCCAGTCCGCCCTTGGGCAACGTGTCGAGCAGCGACTTGCGCCCAACCACCGCACCCAGCGGCACACCGCCCGCGATGCTTTTGCCGAGCAGGATCAGGTCGGGCTCGATGCCCAGGCGAGAAAACGCAAAGCGCTGGCCGGTGCGGCCGAACCCGGACTGAATCTCATCGGCAATCAGCAGAATGTTTTTTTCGTCGCAGAAGCGTCGCAGTGCCTGCGCGAACTCGACGTCCATGGCCAGGAAGCCGGCTTCGCCCTGCACCGGTTCGACGATAAAACACGCCACGTCGTCGACATCGATTTCGACACTGAACAGGCGATCCATCGCCTTCAGCGCTTCGGCGCAGGTCACGCCGTTGTCTTCGCTGGGGAAGGGCAGGTGATACACCGGACCGGGCAGTACGCCGACTTTCTGTTTGTAGGGCGCGACTTTGCCGTTCAGGTTGAGCGTGGCGAGTGTGCGTCCGTGAAAGGCGCCGTCGAAGGCAATGACGGCTGTACGACCGGTCGCGCCCCGGACGATTTTCAAGGCGTTTTCCGCCGCTTCCGCACCGCTGTTGGTGAGCATGCCGCTGACCGGGTAATCCACCGGAATGAACGCGGCCAGGCGATCCATGAAGTCGAGGTAAGGCACGTGCGGCGCCGCGTTGAACGCGTAGTGCGTCAGCCGGGTGGCTTGCTCGCGAATGGCCTCGACGATGCGCGGGTGGCAATGGCCGAGGTTCAACACGCCGATGCCGCCGACAAAGTCGATGTAGCGTTTGCCATCGATGTCCCAGACCTCGGCATTTCTGCCGTGGTTGAGGGTGACGGGATGAACGATGTTGATCGACCGACTGATGGATTCGCTGCTCATGGATGACCGACTCTGAAGAAGGGATTCTTCCTTTTATCTAAGCCGCGAGCAGCGGTGTCCGGCAAACGAAATAAAGTTGGCGGGTCAATCTTAAAAGTCGGGATGTGGATGGAAAAACGTTAACCCCCGTAGGAGCCGGCTTGCTGGCGATGGCGTCCGCAGGGGCGATGCAAGGCTCAAGGCCCCACCGCCAGCAAGCCGGCTCCTACGGGATTGGTGCAGGTGACAATTTAGCGGCGTGTCAGCGGTTGCTGCGAGAACTTCACACCAGCCAATCCATGGGCGATCAACGCACGGATATTGCCGTGATCACTGCCTTCAGGCGTGGCCACAACCGAGCGGTAATGCTCGCCAAACGCCAACAGCGCTTCTTCATCGCTCAGGCCTTCCAGCAGCGCCAGACCCAAGGTCTTGCACGAACCTTCGTTCTGCCCGGCCGCATTTTCCACGCCGCCGTTGTTGAAGGCCTGGGGCTGATAGTCGTAGCCCGTGGCGATGAACGCCAGGGTGTCGGCAAAAACGTGTTCGCCGCTTTTGAGGCTGGCGCGCAGGGTGTTCAAATCACTCATTGGGTTTTCCTTTGGCGAACGCCGCTTGTTGTTCGGCGCTGGCTTCTTGCTGGTATTGAGCTTTCCACTCGGCGTACGGCATGCCGTAGACCACTTCGCGGGCGTCGTCGAGGCTGACCTCGATCTGGCGTTCATCTGCCGCGGCCTTGTACCACTTGGACAGGCAGTTGCGGCAGAAACCCGAGAGGTTCATCAGGTCGATGTTCTGCACATCCTTGCGGCTGTCCAGGTGCGCGACCAGCCGGCGGAAAGCGGCGGCTTCAAGTTCGAGGCGTTGTTGGTCAGTCATGATGGGCTCTGTGGGAATAAGTCGTGCGCGAGATGATAAAAGCCTGGCGCACGATGCGCCAGACGCGGTCAGCGGCTCGCAGCCAGGGTGATCGACACCGACTCGGCGAAACGCAGGGCGTGGGGCTTGTCGACTTCGACCTCGGCGTACAGCACCGATTCATTCGCCATGACCAGGTCGAGAATTTCCTGGGTCAGACGCTCGAGCAGGGCGAAGCGATTGCCTTCCACGTGAGCGATGATCGCCTTGGTGATGGTCCGGTAATTGAGCGCGTGATCGATGTCGTTGTCACGCACCGCTTCCTGAGCGGCGTACAGGATGGTCAGGTTGATCAACACATCCTGCTTGTTGAGGATTTCATCCTCGTTGATCCCGATGAACGTCCGCAGGCACAGGTCCTTGACCCGGATGCGTGCCATTCCTGGTTGAAGTTGTGGCATTGCTACTTGCTCCGTCCAATCAATTGCAGGAACTCCTGGCGGGTGTTGCTCGACTCGCGGAAGGCGCCGAGCATCACCGAGGTGTTCATGGTCGAATTCTGTTTCTCGACGCCGCGCATCATCATGCACATGTGCTGTGCTTCGATGACTACCGCGACACCCGCGGCACCGGTCACCTGTTGCACCGCGTCGGCGATTTGCCGGGTGAGGTTTTCCTGGATTTGCAGACGACGGGCGAACATGTCCACCAACCGCGCAATCTTCGACAGGCCCAGCACTTTACCCGTCGGAATATAAGCCACATGCGCCTTGCCGATGAAGGGCAACAGGTGATGTTCACACAGCGAGTACAGCTCGATGTTGTCGACAATGATCATTTCATCGTTGTCGGAGGCGAACAACGCGCCGTTGACGATTTCTTCGACACATTGCTCATAACCATGACACAGGTACTGCATGGCTTTGGCTGCGCGCGCCGGTGTATCGAGCAGGCCTTCGCGGTCGGGATTTTCACCGAGGCCGATGAGGATCTCGCGGTAGTTCTGGGACAGGGCATTCTGGGGCCGGGATAACGTCATGAAATATCCTCGCGGGGCACCTTACTTGAGGTGCCGTCCGCCGTTGACGGTCAGGGTCGTGCCGGTGACATAAGGGTTGTCGAGCAAATAACGCAGGCTTTGGTAGATCACTTCGCTACCGGGTTCGATACCCAATGCGGATTTGGCCAGAGCCTTGGCGCGGTACGCCGCGTCGTCGTCAGGATTGAACAGTAGCAGGGCGGGGGAGATGCCGTTGACCTTGATGTCAGGCGCGTACTTCGCCGCGAAGGACAGGGTCAGGCTGTCGAGCCCGGCTTTGCTGGCGCAGTAGCCGATGTGCTTGCTGCTGCCCTTGCGTGTGACGTCATCGGTGATGTGCACGATGTCCGCCGGGGTCGAGCGTTGCAACAAGTCGGCACAGTGCAGGTTGATCAGGTAGGGCGCCAGCATGTGCACGCTGAACATGCGGGTAAACGCTGCGGCGTCGGTGTCCGGCGTTTCGGCCAGCCATTCGGAGGCGTTGTGGATGATCGCGCGCAAACTGTCTGTGTGGTTTTTCAGTTCACTGATGAAGGCCAGGATCCCGGCTTCGGTGGAAAAGTCCGCAAATACCGCCGTCGCGCCCAGGTCACGCAACGCCTGTACGCCGGGGCGTTCAGTGCGATAGCTGAAGATCACGGCATGACCGTCTTCGAGCAAACGCTGCGCGCAGTGCAGGCCGACACGCTGGCCGGCACCGGTAATGAGGATCGGGGCGGATGAAGAAGTCATGAACGGCTCGCGTCGCGGTAAGAGCAAAACTATACCAGCGAGCGGCCGCGTTCACCTATTGTGCAAAACCGGCTCGTGTGGGAGCGGGTTTGCTCGCGAAGGCGGTGCATCGGTCACTACATATTTTGACTGAAAGGCCGCCTTCGCGAGCAAGCCCGCTCCCACAAGAGAACTCATTGATTTTGGGTGGTGGGTTTGGCTGGCAATCGCCGTGTCGGCGCGCCTTGCAGCCAACTGGCCAGCATCCGGGTCGACAGTGGGATGAAGAAGTAAACCATCAACGGCGTCAGGCACAACGTGCTGATCAACACCCGAGGCAGCAGGCTCATTTCGCCGAGCAGCGGCCCCAGCAAAAAGTTGAACAACAACGACACCGGGAAGAACGCCAGCCAGATTGCCACGGCCTGTTTCCAGCGTGGCGGACGTTGGCCGGCAGCGCCGAACCAGCCTTCGATGCCGCTCACGCGATGTTCTGTCTTATGCGCAAACAGGTCGCTGCCGCGTGCAAGCCAGGCGGTACGCGAAGCGGAATGCTCCCAGGCGTGCATGGTCTGCTCGTTGGCGAAGCGGAAAATAATCTGGAATTCGTCATCGTCGGGCGGCGGGGCGAGCACGCCTGAGCCGAGATAACCCTGGAAATCGGTGGCCAGTTGTTCGCCTTCGCGCAACCAGGCCATCAGGTCCTGATAACGCCCATCGGCGACGCGGCGCGCAACCATCAGCGTGACGGGTGAGGTAGACATTATGTATCTCCGTATGGACAACGCGTCACTCCGGATAGGAGTTTCGCCAGGCGCAGCGCCGGGGTGGTGGGCTGCGTCTCGGAACAAGCAAGGATTATTCCGGATTCTACAGGTTATGCCCCTGATAATCGTTGCTCATCTAAGCCTTGAATGATCATGGGGCAAGAGAGTTAGAATGGGATCCAATTTAGATACGGACGTTGATCTGACACATGCCTGTCCTGACTGACGATGTCGCTGGTACTCAGACCTCTGTTCCGATTGAACAGGAGGAGTTGTTTCCGATTCGCGAGGTATCTCGGCTGACGGGCGTCAACCCGGTTACGCTGCGGGCATGGGAGCGCCGTTATGGCCTGATCCAGCCTAAGCGCACCGAAAGCGGGCATCGGTTATACGCGGTGGCCGATATCGAGCGGGTCCACAGTATCCTCGCCTGGCTCGACCGCGGCGTTGCCGTCAGCAAGGTCGGCAAGATCCTGGCCAGGACCGCGCCGCTTCAGGCGCTGTCGCACCTCATCCCCAATGAACTGGTGCAAGTGGATTACGCGCAGTGGCAGGAACAGGTCAAAGTGGCCGTCAGCGCATTCGATGAGGTCCAGCTGGAGCAGGTCTATGGACAGATCTTTTCCAGCTACCCCCTGACGGTGGCGTTCCAGGACATTCTGATTCCGCTCTGGCAGCAATTGCTTCAACGCCATGAAGGGTTCGGTCAGACAAGCGAGTGGCTTTTCCTGGATGGCTTCCTGCGTTCTCGCGTGTTGCAGCGCCTGCTGCTGGTGCGTGTCATGCAGCCGCGTCGCGTGATTGTCGCTGCCCTGAACGATCAAAGTCGTGAGCTTGAAGTGCTCCTCACGGCGCTTTTTCTGAGCAGTGTCGATTCGGCGATTCAAGTGCTGGCGCTCGGTCAGCCCTTCGACGAATTGACCCTTGTCTGCGAAAGAGTCAGGCCCCAGGCGTTGGTGCTGGTGTCCAACCACGCACCCGCCCCTGAGCTGGCGCGGCGTTTAAATCGGCTGGCCATGAGCCTGGATTGCCAGTTGATGCTTGCCGGCGATGCGTCCGATCTGGCGCAGGAGAGCCTGAGTGGATCGTCCATTGGCTGTCTGGGTAAGGAGGGAATGATGATGCGTCAGCGTCTGAAACAGTTCCTGGCGGGTAGCCTGGATACCTGAATCAAAGGTGCATGGCGGGGTGCGTCAGCCGATGCTGCTGAAGGATGTACTGGCGCAGGCGCTCGGTTTCGTCGGTGTCGCTCTGACTCAACTGATACGCGTAGAAACCGTTGTCGGTTTCTTTCTCGAAGGTGCCACGCATCGCGATCCGTTCATAGCCTGACGGGCTGAACCACAACGCGAAATGTTTGGGCGGTTTGGTCCTGTTGCGAACTTCCAGCAAGACGCCTTTGAACGACACTTCGTGCACCCACATCGTACCGGGCTGGCCACTGGCATTTTCCAGGGCAACCGGTTCGTCGAGTACCAGGCGCCATGGTCGCACCATTGGCCCGTCTTCATAGATGCTGGGGACGCCGAGGCGTAAATGCAGCGCATGAAACTCGTCTTCCACCAGATGCAACGGGAAGGTCATTTGCTGATTTTCGAAATTGGCCTGGATGGTGACCTGCTCATGTGCGGCAAGGCGCGTGAGCAAATCACGGATTTGCGAACCACCGTTGACGAGCAGGCTCGACGTCGCATCCCGCACATTGAGTTGCGGGTTATGTTGCATGGTCTGGATGAAATCCAGCTCATCCTGGGTCAGGAGTGCGTCGCGCTGCATGATCTGCTCGAAAGAAATAGTTACAAAGCCAACGGTGATTGTAGTTAATGACAATCAATTCACGGTTTTGTTTTCGCCGTTCGTCGCTTTTAGCGCGGCAAGCTCTTTTTGAAGCTCGGCCACTTGCGCCTCCAACTGCGTCACCCGCTGCTGCGCCTTGACTTGAACGGTCACGTCTTTTTGCACGCCGACAAAATAAGTCTGACCGTCGTTCGGGTTTTTCACCGTGGAAAGCGACAGCTCATTCCAGAATGGGGTGCCGTCCTTGCGGTAATTGCGCAGGATTTCCCGACAGGAACCGCCGCTGGCCAGCGCCTCGCGAATCAATGGCAGTGCTTCCTGATCGCGGTCGCCTGACTGCAGAAAGCGGCAATCCTGGTAGAGGATTTCTTCGCTGGTATAACCGGTCAGGCGTTCGAACGCCGGGTTGACGTAAATCAGAATGTTGTCTTGTTCGCCTTCCTTTTCGGCGATCACGATGCCGTCGTTGGACGCGTTAATCACCATCTGCAGCAGTTGCGCGTTGATCATTGAAGAATCCCTTCCTTATTGATTGACGTTCAGCATTCTAAAAGAACAATGGGGTCTGTGCTGTTAATATCCCGGTCTTTTATTCAGCTTCAGGATCAGATTGATGAAAGTCGCCATCCTTTCCGGCTCGGTGTACGGCACGGCAGAAGAAGTCGCCCGCCACGCTGCGAACATTTTGAAAACTGCGGGATTCGAAACCTTTCACAACCCGCGTGCGAGCCTCGCCGATGTCCAGGCCTTCGGCCCCGAAGCCTTTCTGGCGGTGACTTCGACCACCGGCATGGGTGAACTGCCGGACAACCTGCAACCCTTGTATTTCGCCATCCGCGATCAATTGCCGGCGGCCTGGCGTGGTTTGCCGGGCGCGGTCATCGGCTTGGGCGATGCGAGCTATGGCGATACGTTCTGCGGCGGTGGCGAACTGATGCGTGAACTGTTCGGCGAGCTGGGCATCCGCGAAGTGCTGCCGATGTTGCGTCTGGACGCCAGCGAAAGCGTTACACCGGAAACCGATGCCGAGCCCTGGCTGGCGGAACTGGTCACGGCCCTGCGCGGTTGACTGGTGGTTCGCTGAGCCGTGCAAGTCAGGCTTGCTGATCGCTTGACGGAGAGGGGGGGCATGGTTCTGACGGGGCGGTTGAACGGGGGCGCTGCGCCGTTGCTGGCGTCGGTGTTTTGACATGGATCCAGGCTTGTCTGCGCACTGACTCGCTAGGCCATCAAGCTGGCTGCCAATGCAACTACACGAACCTCGAGGGCTGACTAGACTCGGTAGTCATTGGATGCACTCCATAATAAAAACGAGGTTCCTGCCGTGAGCGTAGCCCCCCTCCAATCGTCCTCCAGCGTCAAAGACCAGGTCAGCGCCGCCGAGTGGCAGACCCGCGTCGATCTGGCGGCCTGTTATCGCCTGGTCGCCCTTCATGGTTGGGACGATCTGATTTTCACCCACATTTCCGCCAAGGTGCCCGGCACCGAAGACTTCCTGATCAACCCGTTCGGGCTGATGTTTCACGAGATCACAGCGTCGAGCCTGGTGAAGGTCGATCTGGCCGGCAACAAGCTGATGGACAGCCCTTACGAGATCAACCCGGCGGGGTACACCATCCACAGCGCCGTGCATGAAGTTCGTCACGATGTGGTGTGCGTGCTGCATACCCATACGGCGTCGGGGGTTGCGGTGTCGGCGCAGAAGCAAGGCATTCTGCCAATCAGTCAGCAGTCGCTGTTTGTCCTGTCCAGCCTGGCCTACCACGGCTACGAAGGCGTTGCGCTGAACCATGAAGAGAAGGCGCGGCTGCAAGCCGACCTCGGTGAAAACAATTTCCTGATGCTGCACAACCACGGTCTGCTGACCTGTGGCGGCACCATCGCCGATACGTTCCTGATGATGTTCACCTTTCAGCGCGCCTGCGATATCCAGGTGATGGCGCAGAGCGGTGGCGCTGAACTGATCGCTATCGAACCGCAGATTCTGGCGGGCGCCAAGGCGATGATCGCCGGCGTCACCAAAAGTGCACAAGGCATGGGCGGCGCACTGGCCTGGCCAGCGTTGCTGCGCAAACTCGATCAACAAGACCCGGGTTATAGACTCTGATGCCACTTCCCGAGATCCCTCTGTGTGTCTGGCGCAAACGCGGCCAGACGTTCGTATTTCGTGGCCGGGCCGTTCGTTACTGGACAGCAGGGCAGGGTGAACCGCTGCTGCTGATCCATGGCTTCCCGACCGCCAGTTGGGACTGGCATTACCTGTGGCAGCCTCTGGCCCAGCGCTATCGGCTGATCGCTTGCGACATGCTTGGTTTCGGTGATTCCGACAAACCGGTGGGTCACGAATACAGCCTGCTGGAGCAAGCCGATCTGCAACAGGCATTGCTGGCGCATTTGAATGTGGAGCAAACGGTGCACGTGCTGGCCCACGATTATGGCGACAGCGTGGCTCAGGAACTGCTGGCCCGGCATTACGAGTCGCGTATTCATCTTGGCAGTTGCGTGTTCCTCAATGGCGGCCTGTTTCCGGAAACCCACCGCCCGGTACTGATGCAGAAACTGTTGCTCAGCCCGCTGGGATGGATGATCGGCCGAGCCTTTTCCCGGGATGCACTGGTGAAGAGTTTCCGACAGATCTTCGGACCGCAGAGCCGTCCTACCGAAAGTGAGATGGATGACTTCTGGAGCCTGGTGGACAGCAATCACGGGCCACGGATCCTGCATAAACTGATTGCCTACATTCCCGAACGACGCGTCCAGCGCGATCGTTGGGTCAGCGCGATGCAGCGCGGTGATGTGCCGTTGCGGGTCATCGATGGCGAGGCCGATCCGATCTCCGGCGCGCACATGGTCGAGCGCTATCGGGAGTTGATCCCTGAACCGGATACGGTGCTGTTGCCCGGCATTGGCCATTACCCGCAAACGGAAGCGCCAGCGCAAGTGCTGAAACACTATCTGGCGTTTCGCGACCGGCTGGTTTCGCTGCCGCTGAAGGCGGCCTGCTCGTAGGCATCACCGCAAACTTGCTGGAGCTTGTGGTGCCTGTCAGATCGCCATCGCCAGCCGGCTCCTACAGTGTTTTTGTGGTGTCAGATGAGTTTGGAGCCCCCCGGTCCTGTAGGCGCCGGCTTGCTGGCGATGGGCCGTGACTCGGTCCACGCACTCATCATCCCCCAGCCTTATCGAGCACCATTCAGCCTCAGCTGTGTTCATTGTGACCCGCAGCGCCTTGCCTGAGACTCGGACTCATTGTCCCTTGGCCTGCTGGAGTCCCCCAATGAATGAGCCTGTGCGCTTCGAAGATAAAGTCGTGATCATCACGGGGGCCGGTGGCGGCCTCGGGCGCGCCCATGCGCTGTTGTTCGCGAAACAGGGCGCGAAGGTGCTGGTCAACGACCTCGGCGGCTCGGCTCAAGGCGAAGGCGCCAACGCATCTGCCGCAGACCGTGTCGTGGCTGAGATCCGCGAGGCCGGTGGTATCGCCGAAGCCAACCATGACTCCGTCACCGATGGCGACAAATTGGTGCAACATGCCCTCGACGTCTTTGGTCGTGTCGACGTGGTGGTCAACAACGCCGGGATCCTGCGGGACAAGACCTTTCACAAAATGGACGACGCCGATTGGGACGTGGTTTACCGCGTCCACGTCGAAGGCGCCTACAAAGTCACCCGCGCCGCATGGCCGCACCTGCGCGAACAAAACTATGGTCGTGTGATCTTCACGGCGTCGACCTCGGGCATCTACGGCAACTTCGGCCAGTCCAACTACGGCATGGCCAAACTCGGCCTCTATGGCCTGACCCGCACGCTGGCCATCGAAGGCCGCAAAAACAACATCCTGGTCAACGCCATCGCCCCCACCGGCGGCACCCGCATGACCGAAGGCCTGATCCCGCCACAAGTGTTCGAACAACTCAAACCGGAGCTGGTGAGCCCGCTGGTGGTGTACCTCGCCAGTGAAAATTGCCAGGAAACCTCTGGGCTGTTTGAAGTCGGCGGCGGCTGGATGGGCAAGGTGCGCTGGGAGCGCAGCCTCGGTGCCGGGTTCGATCCGCGGGTCGGTTTCTCACCGGAAGATGTGGCGGCGCACTGGCAGCAGATTTGTGATTTCGAAGGGGCAGCGCATCCGAAGGACAACATTGAAGCGTTGAAGGAGATGATGGGGAATTTGCAGAAGTACGCGCTCTGATTCCTTCGCTTTCGGCAGGGCTCGCCTGAGCCCCGCCATCCCTCAAAAAACCATCGCCCATAAAAAAGGCCGCTGCAAACGCAGCGGCCAAAGCAAGACGTTGGATCAAGGAGCTACAAATCAACGTCAGTGAACACGGGGCGATGAGTCGAAACCTTCGATTCATCTGAAAACGGTTGCCAATGGCGTGAACTGATCACACGGCATCGCTGTTTGCTGTCAGGCGGTTTCCCTTGAAAGCCCGGTCAGAATAAGCGCTTGAGTCCAAAGGAAAAACAGCGATTCCAGACATGCAGTGTTGCAGGCTGGGCAACAGTGCCGCGTTCATGCGTCTGACTGATAAACCCCCATCCACTGCATCCATACTTCGCGCAAACCCTCGCTCCGCAAGCCTGTTCATCCTTTAGAGGTACACAGCGAATACCTCCTTGGTGCGCTTATCGCCCCCGACCTGCGGCAGTAGGGTGTGGCCTTCTGTCACTCACCGGGGAAGACGCATGACAAAAACAACAATGCGCGCCATCTTCACACCGCAGGCGCTGGCCGCTGCGGTTGCCTTGGGCAGCTGTGCCCAGGCGCAGGCCATTTCATTCAACATTGGCGAAATCGAAGGGACGTTCGACTCCTCGCTGTCCGTGGGCGCGAGTTGGGGCATGCGCGATGCCGACAGGTCCCTGGTGGGAACTGTCAACGGCGGGACCGGCCAGGCATCGACCGGTGACGACGGGCGACTGAACTTCAAGAAGGGCGAGACCTTCTCCAAGATCTTCAAGGGCATTCACGACCTGGAACTGAAGTACGGCGACACCGGCGTGTTCGTCCGTGGCAAGTACTGGTACGACTTCGAACTGAAGGACGAAGACCGCGAGTTCAAGCCGATCAGTGATCACAATCGCAAGGAGGGCTCCAAGTCTTCCGGTGCGCAGATCCTCGATGCCTTCGTCTATCACAACTACTCCATCGCCGATCTGCCGGGCACTGTACGCGCCGGCAAACAGGTGGTGAGTTGGGGTGAAAGTACCTTCATCGGCAACTCGATCAACAGCATCAACCCGGTCGACGTTTCAGCGTTCCGCCGTCCTGGCGCCGAGATCAAGGAAGGCCTGATTCCGGTGAACATGCTGTTCGCTTCCCAGGGCCTGACCGACAAGCTCACCGTGGAAGGCTTCTATCAGCTGGAGTGGGACCAGACCGTTCTCGACAACTGCGGCACCTTCTTCGGGGGTGACGTGGCGGCGGATGGATGCACTACGGGATACACCGTTGCCAGCCCGGCGATTGCGCCGCTGCAACCGATTGCCGCCGCATTTGGCCAGGGCTTCCAGGTCGGCAGGGAAGGGGTGATCGTGCCCCGTGGCGGCGACCGCGATGCCCGCGACTCCGGGCAGTGGGGCACCGCATTGCGCTGGCTGGGTGACGATACCGAGTACGGTCTGTATTTCATGAACTACCACAGCCGTACACCGTTCGTCGGTACCACCACCGCCGGGCTGGGTACGCTGGCACGGATCCCGGCCATCGTCGGTACCGCCAACGCCATTGCACCCGGCACCGGTTCGGCACTGGCCCAGAGTGTGATGCTCGGTCGCGGCCAGTATTACCTCGAGTACCCGGAAGACATCCGCCTCTACGGCGCAAGTTTTTCCACCACCTTGCCCACCGGCACGGCGTGGACCGGCGAAATCAGCTATCGCCCGAACCTGCCGGTGCAGGTCAACAGCACTGACCTGACCCTGGCCTTGCTCAACCCGATTGCGGGCGGCGCCGCTTCGCCAATCGCTACCCGGCCTGGCGCCGACAACAAGGGCTATCGCCGCAAGGAAGTGACGCAGGTCCAAAGTACCCTGACGCACTTCATCGATCAGGTTGCAGGGGCCGACCGACTGACCCTGGTGGGTGAGGCGGCGGTTGTCCACGTCGGTGGTCTGGAAGCCCGCAACAAGCTGCGTTATGGCCGTGACTCGGTCTATGGCGCCTACGGTTTTCGCGGTGACAGGGACGGTTTCGTGACCTCGACCTCCTGGGGCTACCGCGCCCGCGCCATCCTTGATTACAACAACGTGATTGGCGGGATCAACTTCAAACCCAACGTGTCGTGGTCGCACGACGTCGCCGGTTACGGCCCCAACGGTCTGTTCAACGAAGGCGCCAAGGCGATCAGCGTCGGCGTCGATGCGGACTATCGCAACACCTACACCGCGAGCTTGAGTTACACCGATTTCTTCGGTGGTGACTACAACACCCTGGAAGATCGCGACTTCCTGGCGTTGAGCTTTGGCGTGAACTTCTGATCTGGCTGAGAAGGATGATTTCAATGCGCAAGATGATTCTGCAATGCGGCGTTCTGGCCCTGAGCCTGTTGGCCGTCGATGTGATGGCTGCGGTGTCGCCGGAAGAAGCGAACAAGCTCGGCACCAGCCTGACGCCATTGGGCGGTGAAAAGGCCGGCAACGCCGATGGCTCGATTCCGGCCTGGGCCGGCGGCCTGCCGAAAAACGCCGGCGCGGTGGACAGCAAAGGTTTCCTGGCCGACCCGTTTGCCAATGAAAAGCCGCTGTTTACCATCACCGCGGCAACGGTCGACAAGTACAAGGACAAACTTTCCGACGGCCAGATAGCGATGTTCAAGCGCTACCCGGAGACCTACAAGATCCCGGTCTACCCGACCCATCGCACAGTGGCCTTGCCAGCGGACATCTACGAGTCGGCCAAGCGCAGCGCGCTGAACGTGACGCCAATCAACGACGGCAATGGCCTGGCCAACTTCACCGGCAATCGCTACTACGCGTTTCCGATTCCGAAGAACGGCGTCGAAGTCATCTGGAACCACGTCACTCGTTATCACGGTGGCAACTTGCGTCGCACCATCACCCAGGCCACGCCGCAGTCCAATGGCGATTTCACGGTGATCCGCTTCAAGGATGAAGTGGCGGTGCCTTCGCTGCTGGGGGATTTGAAGCCGGGCAGCGACGAAAACGTCCTCAGCTACTTCAAGCAGGAAGTCACGGCGCCGGCACGGCTGGCGGGCAACGTGCTGCTGGTTCACGAGACCCTCGACCAGGTCAAGGAACCGCGCAAGGCATGGATTTACAACGCCGGCCAGCGCCGCGTGCGGCGTGCACCGCAAGTGGCCTATGACGGCGTCGGCACCTCGTCTGACGGGCTACGCACCACCGACAACTTCGACATGTTTTCCGGCGCGCCGGATCGCTACGACTGGAAGCTGATCGGCAAGAAGGAAATGTACATCCCTTACAACAGCTACAAGCTCGACTCGCCGGACCTCAAGTACACCGATGTGATCAAGGCCGGGCACATCAATCAGGACCTGACGCGCTATGAGTTGCACCGGGTCTGGGAGATCGTCGCCACGGTCAAGCCCAACGAGCGGCATGTCTATGCCAAGCGGCACATGTACATCGACGAAGACAGTTGGCAGGTGGCGCTGGCGGATCACTACGACGGTCGCGGGCAGCTCTGGCGTGTAGCCGAAGGGCACGCCCAGTTCTACTACGATCACCAGGTGCCGGCCTATACCGTTGAAGCGTTGTATGACCTGATTGCCGGTCGCTACATTGCCCTGGGGATGAAGAACGAAGAGAAGCGCAGCTTCGAATTCGGTATCGATGCCAAAGCAGGTGACTACACGCCAGCAGCGCTGAGGAGTACAGGGGTGAGGTAATCATTCCTACAGCTCCTAAGGAAAAAGGTGACTTTGCGGTCACCTTTTTTATAGGTGTCGATCAGCGTGTTGAATACTTCTTCAACAAGTTGTGTGGAGAGGGCTAGGGTGGCGCCACAATTATAAAAAGGCGCACCACTATGACTGCCATGGCCCCGTGTCTGGACCGTCCTGGACTCCTGCCCCGCTTGTCTTCCCATCACCTGTCTCGCGACCGCTTGATCGAGCCGTTACTGGCCTCGACAGCGCGGGTGAAACTGCTCTGTGCGCCGGCCGGCAGTGGCAAGAGTGCGCTGCTCATCGAGTGCCTGCTACGAGCGCCGGAACAGTGTCAAGTCTGTTGGCTGCCGTTGGCGGGTGCGTCGTTGACTGCCGGCGAATTTCGCCAGCGGCTGGCTCGGGCGTTGGGATCGGACTCAGCGGACGAACCCGGGTTGCTGACCTATCTGGCGCAATTGCAAACGCCGACCTGGCTGTGTCTCGATGACTATTGCCGCACGCCCAACCCGGAGCTGGATCTTTTGCTCGACCGGTTGTTGGCGATCAGCAGTCCGATGGTCACCTGGTGGCTGAGTAGTCGCCGCCGCCCACCCTGCAATTGGCCACGCCTGCTGCTGGCAGATGAATTGTACGATTGCGAGCGTTCCACGCTGGCTTTCACCCAGACGGAAATCGCCCGACTGCTGCACCATCTTGAACCGGAGCAGGCCGCGAGGCGTGCCTGCCGGATTGTCGAACTGAGCGGCGGCTGGTGCGCGGGCGTGAGGATTGCGCTGCTGCAAAAATGCGACTGGTCACGCAACGAGCAACTGCACGGTCGACCCGACACGCTGCACGATTACCTGGAGCACGAACTGTTCAGCATTCTGACCCCGGAGCTCACGGAAGCCTGGCGGGTGCTCGCCCATCTGCCCCGATTCAATGCCCGGCTGTGCGACCACTTGTTCGGTGCGGGAGAAGGCGCACAGTGCCTGAATACCTTGCAGTCGTTGGGTTGTTTTATCGAGCCCTGGCAGGACTCGACAGACTGGCTGCAGATTTTCGCGCCGCTCACGCAGTTGATGCGCGAAGAACAATGGCCGGAGGGACGCTCCTGGCATCGTCGCGCCTGTCAGTGGTTCGCCGCCGAACTGGACTGGAAAGCCGCATTTGAACAGGCCTTGCTGGCGCAAGAGTTCGAAGTCGCGGTCAGCCTGTTGCAGCATTTCAGTTTCGAGCACCTGTTCGAGGAGCAGACAGTGGTGCTGTTGTTGCGTCTGCACGAGCGACAAGGCGAGGAACTGATGCTGGGCTCACCGCAATTGGTGGGGCTGATCACCGCGGCGTTGCTGTTCGCCGGTCGATTCGAGCAGGCGGGCGAATGCATTGAGCATCTGTCGCGCTTCATGCCTCAGCCGTCGGCGCTCGAGCAAGGGCAACTGATTGCACGGTGGCAGGCATTGCAAGGTTGGCTCCAGCATTTGCTGGGGCATATAGAGCCTTCGCGGGCGCATTTGCTGGAGGCGCTCAGCGAGCTCGGCCCGGAATTGTGGAGCGCCCGGCTGATGTGCCTGTCCGGCTTGACCCAGCAAGCACTGCTGCAAGGCGAACTTGACGTGGCGCACGCCCTCAACCGTGAAGCGTTGTGCCTGGCGCGCGCACAAGGTTCGCTGGTGTTTGAAGGGCTGTTGGAACTCGACCACGCGCAATTGCTCGAGCAACGGGGAGCGTCCGGCAGGGCCGAGCACTTGCTGGCGAACATGCACGATTTGCTCGTCCAGCGGCAACCGCTGGCCGAACCGTTGCTTGGGCGGATTGCCTTGCGGCGCGGGCGTTTAAGCCTGTCTCAGGGACAAGATGCACACGCGGCCGAGTACTTCGAAAGCGGGCTGCAGATAGGCCTGCGCAGTCAGGACAAGCGCGTGCTTTACGGTTTTCTGGGCCTCGCGCAACTGGCCGCCAATCGCCTGGACTACGCCCAGGCCTTTGTCCTTCTGCGTGATGCCGAACGCTTGATGCAGCAACGACGTATTCCCGACACGGTCTATCGCGGAGCTTTGCTGCACATCAGCTGCCATTTCTGGTTGCAGCAGGGGCGTCCGGAACTGGCCCATGAAGCGCTGACCCGGGTGCTGCGCCACTACCACGGCCCCCTTGCACGTCAGGCGCCGCCGGCCACGCTGGAGCTGATCCCCAGCCTCGAATACCTGCTGGTGCTGACCGACGTTTATCAGGGGCAGGCGCAATCACCGGTGCAACGGCTCGAGTGTCAGTTGCAGTCAGCCAGGCAGCGGGGGATGTCGGGGCTGCAAGCGCAGTTGCACCTGGCACTGGCCGAAGTCGCCTGGCTGACGGGTGACATGCTCATCGCGCGCCAGTCGTTGCAGGAGGGTGTGGCGCTGATCGAGCGCTGCAATCTGCGACAGACCCTGCGCGATCTTCAGTTGCGTCAGCCACGGTTGCCAGAGGCCATCGGGCGCGCCGAGCCGGGTCACCCTCCCGAGTCGGGGCCCTCGCTGCAGAACAGGTTGAGCCAGCGTGAAATAGAAGTCCTCGAATTAGTCGCGTTGGGTAACTCCAATCAACAGATAGCAGATCAATTGTTC
The DNA here is from genome assembly GCF_007828295.1 of Pseudomonas sp. SJZ080. Taxonomy (NCBI): domain Bacteria; kingdom Pseudomonadati; phylum Pseudomonadota; class Gammaproteobacteria; order Pseudomonadales; family Pseudomonadaceae; genus Pseudomonas; species Pseudomonas sp. SJZ080. The sequence continues at coordinate 290,327 of NZ_VIUK01000003.1, read as the reverse complement.
ATATCGTTACATACAGTAAAAACCCACGCGCGACGCATTAACGGGAAGTTGGGGGTGGAGCGTAGAACCCAAGCGGTGGCGAAGGCGAAAGTGTTGGGGTTGGTTGTTTGAACGTTGGCCTGTTTACGAATGCATACAAGTAGTGGGGTGTACTTCGGGGTTTCAGGTGTTTATAAGTTATGCGTCGGCACGGTCAATGAGTATTGGTCTTTTTGGACGTATGTTGGTCGACTCATAATTAATTGAAAGGACGCAATTTATGAAAACCGGTTTACTCGAAGAAGTGAGTGCGAAACTCGACAGGATTTTTCGGGATATGGAATACACGATCAATGTCGATGATACCTACCTCACTTCGATAGTCATCAATGATCTGGGTGAGCAGGTCGTTGATTACTCGCAAAGTCTGAGTTGGGCGATCATGGAGAAAGTGCAGGCGGATGAGCTGCCGGCTTTCAGTGAAAAATATGCGGGCGTATTTTCCGAACAGTGGACCTTTGAATCTGCCTATAAAATTGTTGGCCTGGATATTCAACAAGTCAACTTGTTCGGACGCGCAGTGGTCGAGTCCTATCGCTAAAACTAATCAATAGATTATCTGTCCGACAACGCCGCCATGGCTGGCGGCGTTGTCGGATTATTTGTTTTTGAAATGTGCAAAAGGAAGCGCGCATGAATATTAAAGTTTTAGCAGGCGGCGTTCAGGAAGCACTTCTGCGACCGTCCACGCGGATGCTGGCGGAACAACCGCAGCAGATTCCCGATTGGCTCCAGCGTGCCAGTGAAGAAGATCGCCAGTATTACTTCGACACAGAGCAGGCGTTGGCAAAACATGAGCAAGCAGTGGATGAACTGCTGAAAGAGGCCCGCTCTCTCAGAGCGTTCGCCCATTTTTATGCGAGTGAGTTTCTCAGGATTCTCAGCGGCGAAGTGATTGATCCGCAGCAGGTCTTCGTCAGCGCCCGGCATACGTTTTATGTCGGTCAGCAGAAAGTCGTTCAGCGCAATCGTCTGACCCTTCCCGAGTTCATGCTCAACGGTTTGCATGACCCGGCCACTGTCCCGCTGGAGATTGCCCTTGAAGGCGAAGCGCTGCCTGTCGACGTGACGAGGCAAGACCTTCTGGACGTGATGGGCGATACCAGCATGCGTTCGCTGTACTCGGACAAATTTGAGCAGAAGTACAGCAATGAAGAGGTTATCCGTGCCTTGCAGGCTCGCCTGGACAGCGGCACCAGCCTGAGTTCGCTCAGTGCGAAATTGCAGGCGCACATCAGTGATCAAAGTCTGAAGATTGTTGAGCGGGCCAGCCAGCAGGCTAAAGGCTATTCGGCGGGAGAGCTGTCGTTCGACGGCTGGGGTAAACCTTTTCATGGGCTGATTGTTTACTGCGGGCCGGAAGGCGAGGCCGGTCCTTGCGTGCTTTATGCGCCGCAGGGGCCTGGTGGCAGAACATGGCACGAGTTCGCGTCGTTCCGACAATTGAACCTGCACATGGCCGATTGGGTGGGGTCGCCAGAAGGGCGCAGCTACCTGAGCCGACAGGCTCACGCCACCGAGCGGGAAAGTATCGAATCGTACATGCGGTTGGTCCTGGATCTGCCCAGTCAGTGGCGTGGCATCAAGCGCGCAGCCTGGCCCGGATCGGAAGGCGCGGTGCTCCGCCACAGCGTGTTGCTGGGTATCGACTGGCTGCGAGGCGAGCTGGAGGTTGTCACCCCCGCGGGTTATCGATCCGCGTCGGCCTATCAGCGGAAATATTTTGCCCGCCTGAACACCGAGCTCAAAGCGCTGACGCGGCTGGCCAGCCACGAAGCAGGGCTGATCAGTTACGAAAAATTCGCCTTCAATCTGGTGAAGAAGATGGCGGACGATCTGATGGCGGATAACGGCGAGACGGTGTCGGTCAATCCCGATCTGATCATGGTCGAACTAAATGCCTCGCAATCGATGACGCTGACTCGACTCATCATCAAAGAGCATCACATCACCGAAGAAAGCGGGCCGGTGCATAACCCCGGCATTTACCCGCGAATTCGCCTGTTACCGGGTCATCCGCCGATGTCGAACCTGCTGGATAACTACATCGCCAACTGGTCGAAAGCGCTGCGTCCGGGTGAAAAATACATCGACATGCTGAATTCGGATTATCTGGATGAACGCTCGACCGGTTATGCCTTCAGACGTGACGTGTATGTCGACTTGCAACTGCATGAAATGCACCGGGCTGCATTGGCCGAGCTGTTCAGCGGTGCGCTTCAGCGCGACGAGTATTATCGGATCGAACAGGCCATTGACCGGCTGCGCGAGCTGCAAGCCAATGACCCCGTCAAGGCTGACTATCCCGATTCTCCCAAGCGCGACGGTGTTTACAGGTTTCATCTGGAGCACCGTGCGATTCAGGGTGTTTATGTTTTTCGCATGATGAACAACGGCGTCGCTCAGGATCTGTTGTATACCCCGCATGCGCCGGATGGCCGATGGTTTCGACCGTTGGCTGATTTTTCCAGGTCGATCAGGCAATGCGGTCTGGGCACTTATTACTGCAAACGTGCCCGGTTCACTGACCAGCGAGTCATCAAGGCCTACGTTGAAGAGGTCATGGGCGGCAGGGACGACGTCGAACCGCCGGCGCTGCAAGTCAATAGCCGGGTTTTCGACTTCTCGCTGTGCTATCGGGAAATGATCGGCCAGATCATTAACGGGGTGGATGCCCAGACCCGCAGCCTTATCGAAATTGTGGCGAAGCTGTCCTATGACGCTGCGGTGGCGGCCGTTGCAGTCGTAGCGTTGGTGTACCCGCCGATTGGCCTTGGGCTGAGTGCCATCGTTGTGGCGAAAGGTGTGTTTGAGGGCGGGCTGGCCTACCACGAAGGTGAGAACGAAAAAGTCTTCTCCAGCTTTCTCGATTGCATGCTGGAACTGGCGACATTGCACATTGGCAAAGCGGGATTCACCCCGATACAGAAATTGATCGCCAAGCGGTTGGGCGATGTGAATACCTGCTTTAGCGTTGTCTCGACACTCAGTGGCACCACGGTAGATCTGGCCGTCATTACCGAACTCATGAAGGAGGCGCTGGCCGAGCCTGATTCCAGCGAGCAGACGCTGCTGTCATAACCCCGACTAACCGGATACGGCCGTCGGCTCGTAGCCCATCCGCCAGCTCACGGCCCGCGTCGCCGCCAGCAACCGCTGCGCCGCCGGGCCGTTTTCGTCGGCGTGGAACAATGAGGCAGGGCCGACAATGGTCATGACCGCTGCCACGTTGCCGACGGCATTGAAAACAGGTGCCGACAAGGCATCGACGCCCGGCATCAACAAACCATGCACATGGTGCAGACCGCGCTCGCGGATCTGTTCGCACAATGCGGCATAGGCCTGATCGTCTGCCAGCGCATGGGTATTAGCGTTGTGCAGTTCCTGCTCGCGCAGGTCCATGGTTTCTCGCTTCGGCAAGTAGGCGCCGAACACCAGCCCGGTCGACGAGCTGAGCAGCGGCAACACCGAGCCCAATTTCGTCACGACTGTCACCGCGCGCACCGCCGGTTCGATATGCACCACGGTCGCGCCCTGATTACCCCACACCGCCAAAAAACACGTTTCGTTCAATTCATCGCGCAGCTCGGCCAAGGGCAGGGCGGCGACTTTGAGCACGTCCATACTGTTGAGTGCGGCGAGCCCCACACGCAAGGCTTCGCGACCCAGGCCGTAGTGGTTGGTGGCGGTGTTCTGTTCGGCAAATCCGCTGGCGATCAAGGCCTGCAAATAGCGGTGAACCTTGCTCGCCGGCATCTGCACGTGCTCGGCCAGTCGCGACAACGAAGTCGATGGCGACAGCTCGGCCAGTGCCTTGAGGATGTCGGTGCCGACCTCGGCCGAACGGACTTTCTGTTTGTCGTTGTTGCGCGGCGTTTCCATGGAGGCGGTCTGATCCCGAGACGAATGGGCGTCTTTATAGCTTGACGGTCAATACCAATCAAATTACGTTGTGCGTAATTGAATTACGATAAAAATAACCCAGGCGTGCCAGGACCTCTCAAGCGGAGTGACAGGCCATTGCCTACTCCCTGTTCAGGAGGCTCCATGAACCTCGATTCAACGGCACCCGCGCTGGCTTATCAGTCCGGCTTCGGCAACGAATTCAGTAGCGAAGCGTTGCCCGGCGCATTGCCGATTGGCCAGAACTCCCCGCAAAGAGCGCCATACGGTCTCTACACCGAACTGTTCTCCGGCACGGCATTCACCATGGCCCGCAGCGAAGCGCGGCGCACCTGGATGTACCGCATTCAGCCGTCGGCCAATCACCCGGCGTTCGTCAAACTGGATCGGCAACTGGCTGGCGGCCCATTGGGTGAAGTGACCCCCAATCGCCTGCGCTGGAACCCGTTGGATATCCCGACCGAGCCCACCGATTTCATCGACGGGCTGGTGAGCATGGCGGCCAATTCCGCGGCGGAAAAACCGGCCGGGATCAGTATCTACAGCTACCGCGCCAACCGCTCCATGGAGCGTGTGTTCTTCAACGCCGATGGCGAGCTGTTGCTGGTGCCGGAACAGGGACGGCTGCGCATCGCTACCGAACTGGGCGTGCTGGAACTTGAACCGCTGGAAATCGCCGTGCTGCCGCGCGGTCTGAAATTTCGCGTCGAACTGCTCGACCCACAGGCGCGCGGCTATATCGCGGAAAACCACGGCGCGCCATTGCGCCTGCCGGACCTCGGACCGATCGGCAGCAACGGCCTGGCCAATCCGCGAGACTTTCTGACCCCGGTCGCCCATTATGAAAACCTCAAGCAGCCAACCACACTGGTGCAGAAATTCCTCGGCCAGCTGTGGGGCTGCGAGCTCGATCATTCGCCGCTCAACGTGGTCGCCTGGCATGGCAACAACGTGCCGTACAAATATGATCTGCGCCGTTTCAACACCCTCGGCACCGTCAGTTTCGACCATCCGGATCCGTCGATTTTCACCGTCCTGACGTCGCCGACCAGTGTTCACGGTCTGGCCAATCTCGACTTCGTGATCTTCCCGCCACGCTGGATGGTGGCCGAGAAAACCTTCCGTCCGCCGTGGTTCCACCGCAACCTGATGAACGAATTCATGGGCCTGATCAAGGGTGAGTACGACGCCAAGGCCGAAGGCTTCGTGCCCGGTGGCGCGTCGCTGCACAGCTGCATGAGCGCCCACGGCCCGGATGGCGAAACCTGCACCAAAGCGATCAACGCCGAGTTGGCCCCCGCGAAAATCGACAACACCATGGCCTTCATGTTCGAGACCAGCCAGGTGCTGCGCCCGAGCCGATTCGCCCTCGACTGCCCGCAACTGCAAACCAACTACGATGCCTGCTGGGCCACGCTGCCCGCCACTTTCGACCCGACCCGGAGATAACCCATGACTCAGACTTCCATCACTCGTAGCTGGGTTGCCTCCGCCAACGGCCATGCGGATTTCCCGCTTCAAAACCTGCCGCTGGGGGTGTTCAGCGTGAAGGGCGGTGCGCCGCGCAGCGGAGTGGCGATTGGTGACCACATCTTTGATCTGGAAGCGGCGCTGGAGGCCGGCCTGTTCGAAGGCGCGGCAAAAACGGCTGTCGAAGCCACCCGAGGCAGTCAGCTCAATGCGTTTTTCGAACTCGGCCGCGAGGCTCGCGTCGCCCTGCGTGAACGCTTGATCGAACTGTTCAAGGAAGGCAGCACCCTGCACGGCAAGATCGAAGCCCAAGGCGCAAAACTGCTGCCGCTGGCGGCAAACTGCGAGATGCACTTGCCGGCGAAAATCAACGATTACACTGACTTCTACGTCGGCATCGAGCACGCGCAAAACGTTGGCAAACTGTTCCGTCCCGACAACCCGTTGCTGCCGAACTACAAGTACGTGCCGATTGGTTATCACGGTCGCGCATCGACCATTCGCCCCTCCGGCACCGACGTTCGCCGTCCGAAAGGCCAGACCTTGCCTGCCGGCCAGACCGAGCCGACCTTCGGCCCGTGCGCGCGTCTGGATTACGAACTGGAACTGGGTATCTGGATCGGCCAGGGCAACGAGCTGGGCGACGCGATCGCCATCGGCGATGCCGCCGATCACATCGCCGGGTTCTGCCTGCTCAACGACTGGTCGGCGCGGGATATCCAGGCCTGGGAATACCAGCCGCTGGGGCCGTTTCTGTCGAAGAGTTTCATCACCAGCATCTCGCCGTGGGTGGTGACGGCCGAAGCGCTGGAGCCGTTCCGTCGCGCGCAACCGGCGCGTCCTGAAGGCGATCCGCAGCCGCTGCCATACCTGTTCGACAAACGCGACCAGGCCGCTGGCGCCTTCGACATCGAACTGGAAGTGCTGCTGCTCACCGAAGGCATGCGCGAGCAGAACCTGCCGGCCCATCGCCTGACCCTGAGCAACACGCAACACATGTACTGGACCGTGGCGCAACTGGTTGCGCATCACAGCGTCAACGGCTGCCAGTTGCAGGCAGGCGATCTGTTTGGTTCGGGTACGTTGTCGGGGCCGGAAAGCGGTCAGTTCGGCAGTCTGCTCGAAATCACCGAAGGTGGTAAAAAGCCGATCGAACTGGCCTCCGGCGAAGTGCGTAAATTCCTTGAAGACGGCGACGAAATCATTCTGCGTGCCCGTTGCAACCGAGACGGTTTTGCCTCCATCGGTTTCGGCGAATGCCGCGGCAAAGTGCTGCCGGCGCGTTAAGAGGATCGGGTCATGGAACTCTATACCTACTATCGCTCGACCTCGTCTTACCGGGTGCGTATCGCACTGGCGTTGAAAGGGCTGGATTACCAGGCGCTGCCGGTCAACCTGATCGCACCGCCGGGGGGCGAGCATCGCCAGCCGGCGTATCTGAGCATCAACCCGCAAGGCCGGGTGCCGGCCTTGCGCACTGATGAAGGCGAGTTGCTGATTCAGTCACCGGCGATCATCGAGTACCTGGAGGAACGTTATCCACAGGTGTCGCTGCTGTCCAAAGACCTCGCCGCTCGCGCGCATGAACGCGGCGTGGCGGCGGTGATCGGTTGCGATGTGCATCCGCTGCACAACGTCAGCGTGCTCAACCGGCTGCGACAGTTGGGGCACGATGAAACGCAGGTGGTCGAGTGGATTGGACACTGGATCGGCCTGGGCCTGGCGACGGTCGAGCAGTTGATTGGCGATGAAGGTTACTGCTTTGGTCCGACGCCTGGCGTGGCGGATGTTTACCTGATCCCGCAGTTGTATGCGGCTGAGCGCTTCAACATTTCGCTGGAGGCATATCCACGGATTCGGCGAGTGGCGGTGCTCGCTGCCCAACACCCGGCATTCATCAAGGCGCACCCGGCAAACCAGCCAGACACCCCCTGAATCCGTAGGAGCCGGCTTGCTGGCGATCCAGACACCTCGGTCCACCAGGAAAACCGAGGTGAATTGATCGCCAGCAAGCCGGCTCCTACGGAGTCAGTGGACGATCGAGTTGGGCGGCAGGTGGCCCAATCGTTCAGTCAGCCGAATCCGCTGGATCGGATCGTCACTCAGCAGTAGCGCGTGCTCCAGATCAAAACGCTCGGCGTTCGGGCAGTCCAGCCGTTGGTACAGGCTGGCCCGGGCCAGGTAATCGGAGGCGCTTGCGTTGCCCAGCTCCAGCACGCGTTCGGCATCGATCAACGCACCAATGTAATCATCGTGAGAAAGGTGCAACTGGCGCAGGTTGCGTGACAACCGCTGCAGCGTCTGCACCGGCTCGGCAGTCAGCAGATGTTCGGCACTGAGCTTCATGTTCGGGCCGTACTGACGTTGCAACAGTTCACGGCAATCGTTGGGGTACAACCGGCGTCCACCGCACGGGTCGAGCAAATGATCGGCCCCCGGAACCCGCAACAGGAAATGCCCGGGGAAGTTGACCCCGACCATGGGGATTTCCAGGCCTCTGGCCAGTTCCAGCGCAATCAGCCCCAGTGCCAGCGGTTGTCCGCGCCGGCGCTCCAGCACTTTGTCGAGCAAGGCAGCTTGCGGGCGCAAGGGGGTAAAGTCGTCCTGGGCGAAGCCCAGGTCATTGAGGCGTCGCAACAGCGGTTGAGCCAGCTCGCTCACCGGCAGCATCGGCAGGCCATAACTGACGCGTTGTTGCAGATCCTTGAAGTTGGCCAGGACCGCCTCGGGATTCACTTCCTTGTCATGCTCGACGGACATCCACAGCGCCGCCTCGAACAGCGCGGGCGGTGATCGTTGCAGACAGTCGAAGAAACGTTGGCGGGGCGTCATCAAAATCTCCGGGGCATGCCTCGTTTTAGCCTCGTCTGCGGCGTTCGTCCAGTGCCGTGCCGGGTTATGTCGAAACCGCTGAATAGCCGTACTGCTTATTCCGGTGCGCTTCTGCAATTTTTGGGCGCAAGCCTATACTGGCGACTACAAGAAGTGATTCGGGAGCCCTACGATGTTCGCTCTCATGCAAAGCACTCGCCTTGAATCGCTGCATCTGAGCGTCGACCCGGCCACCGGGTTGAAGGCGGTCATTGCCATCCATAACAGCCGTCTGGGGCCTGCCCTGGGTGGGTGTCGTTACCTTGCCTATCCCGACGACGAGTCCGCGGTCGAGGATGCCATTCGCCTCGCCCGAGGCATGAGTTACAAAGCGGCGCTCGCCGGTCTGGCGCAGGGGGGCGGCGTGGCGGTGATTATTCGACCGGTCCATGTGGAAAACCGCGCGGCACTGTTCGAAGCGTTCGGCCGCTGCATCAATCAACTCGACGGCCGCTACATCACTGCCATCGACAGCGGCACCTCGGTGGCGGACATGGATTGCATCGCCCAACAGACCCAACACGTCACCAGCACCACCTCGGCGGGCGACCCGGCGCCTCACGCGGCGATGGGGGTGTTCACCGGCATTCGTGCCACCGCCATGGCTCGCCTGGGCAGCGATAACCTCGAAGGTTTGCGCGTGGCCATTCAAGGCCTGGGCAACGTCGGTTATGCCTTGGCCGAACAGCTGCATGCCGCCGGTGCCGAACTGCTGGTCAGTGACATCGATCACGGCAAGGTGCAACTGGCCATGGAGCAACTCGGCGCTCACCCGATCGCCAACGACGCGTTGCTCAGCACGCCTTGTGACATTCTCGCGCCGTGTGGCCTCGGCGGTGTGCTCAACAGCAATAGCGTGACGCAATTGCGATGCTCGGCAGTGGCCGGTTCGGCGAACAACCAACTGACTCATCTAGAGGTCGCTGATCAACTGGAACGGCGAGGCATTCTTTACGCGCCGGATTATGTGATCAATGCCGGCGGGCTGATCTACGTCTCGCTCAAACACCGCGGCGAAGAACTGACGACCATTACCGCCCACCTGTCGAAAATCAGCTCGAGGCTGACCGAAGTCTTTGCCCATGCCCAGGCGGAGAAACGTTCGCCAGCGCGGGTGGCAGACGAATTGGCGGAGAAAGTGTTGTACCGATAAAGGCTCACGACGTCCTTCACACCGCTGGCAAATTCCAGAGTCCTGACTACGCTGCAAGCGGGATGGCGCAACGCCACCCGCCCGGTTGATGAGGGCCTGCCAGCGTCTGGGGCAATCATGACTGGCGCAATGCTTTTTCGTGATTTCAAGGAGCGAATCATGTCTTCCAGTTCTTCTCTCACCTGCAATTTCACGATCAATTCCAGTCTTGATATTGGCGTGTCGTTTGCCAGCGACGATAACGGCGCCAATTATGGCGGGCAGATCACTATTTTCACCCCTGGCACCGCGGGTCCGGTGAGCACCGGTTTATGGGACAGCGACGGCAACGTCTTCTTCACCCTCTACCAGTCTGAAAATCCGGCCATCAACTGCGTGATCAACTCGGGATCGACGCCCGGTTCCTGGGACCCCTATATCGAGGTCGCCCAGCAAAATGGCCTTACGTGCACCATCACTGGCCCAGTGCAGCAACCCGGTGAAAATACGTTTGGCTATACCCTCGACGTGGTGCCGAGCGCCGGCGTTGGTCAGGGCACCGTTTCGGCTCAGGCAGCCGGATCGCCGACGCCTCAACACGTTGCGCGAATGTTGCTTCCTGCGGGCGGCAAAGAGACATGGACGCTGATCATGCAGGGCAATGCTGCGGTGCCCGACGAAATCAGCGTTGGCTCGCCGGTCGTCATGGCGTGGGCGCGGTTCGACGATGGGACTCAGGTGGCCGGCGGTGTCTACAAATCCGACACCCCGACGGATTACAACGTCAAGTTCATGTGGGTGCTGGACGCCGCCGGTAATCAGTATCCCGGTTGGCCCATCGACGTCAGCGATCACGAGGACTTCCTCAACAATGGCTACCTGTTTTCACTGACGCCCGACAGTGATGAAGTCTACCTGCTGAACGTCGTTGAACGACCATGGGTGAAATCATGAGCACTACTTACACGTTCTCCGTCAGCCTGTTGGACGCGAGCGTCAGCCCGAACGGCTTGCAGGTTTGGCAGAGCGGCACGTTGACGCTCGATAGCGGTTCTGTAACGGGCGCATTGGAGCTACCGGATTTTTACAAGTATCCGATCCCGTACGAGGGAAGCGCCGTATCGCCATCAACGTCGGCAGGGACAACCATCGAGGCCTCGGGCAAAAGTGCCGAAGCACAGATCACCTTCACGGTGACCTACGACTTCGATGGTTTTCTTTTCAACGGCAGCTATCTTGGCGGTTTGATCAGCGTGCTCGACTACGGCGCACAAGAGACCTATCTCTACGTCATCCAGGGGCTTTCTTCGCAGTCGCCATCTGGAGCGATATTCCGTGGTGGCTCGACGGCTGCGGACAAGAGATCGCCGCGAACGGCCTGATCCCCGGTTTTTCGCAGGCATGAAAAAGGCCCTGAGCCATTCGACTCAGGGCCTATTCAATTCGGGCGTTGCTTACTTCGGCGTCTTGGCAGCTTTGGCTGGCTTGGTTGGCTCAGCAGCTTCAGTTACTTCAACGGGTTCAGCTTTTTCTACCACTTGCGCCGGCGCATTCAGCAGTTCGGACAACGCATCCGGCTGGCTCTTGAACGCCTTGGCGAACACATCGCGGTTCTTCGCCATGTAGATCCCGGCTTCTTCCACTTGCTGCTCGGTCAGGGACGGAACGGCTTTTTGCAACACTTCAGCCAGCAATTCGGCCAGTTCGAGCATTTTGTCATGACGGTCAGCTTCGGCTTTATCCATGAACAAGCGCTCCAGATCTCGGCTGCTGCGGTATACCACTTCGACGGCCATTCACCACCTCACATGCCTTCACGATAGTTGTCTGTTTCGACCACTGTATTTATATACAGCGAAAAGGATAAGCGAATCCCTGCGCTTTGGGTAGTGGCTTTTTAATGTAGACCGAATTCAGGGTTTGTCATGTGAACCGTGGCGCTCCATTCGCGAGCAAGCCCGCTCCCACGGGGTCGCCATTGACCTTTGTGGGAGCGGGCTTGCTCGCGAAGGTGTCAGTCCACACACCGCTGACGTGTCTCGTATCACTCAGCCATCTTCTCAACTCGCAGCCTCTGGCCTTTTTTCTGCATGCAGAACAACCGTCACGTCCAACCCGTATCATCCGCTCGAACCGAGCTAAGGAAGAATCATCGTGAAAATCAACTGGGCCGAGCAACTGCGGCAGAACGTGCATCAACTGGCCGAGTCACTGGGCAATCTGTTCGTCGAGACTTTCCACTACCTGGCGCTGTTCGCCATTGGTGCGGTGACCGCGTGGGCAGCGGTGATGGAGTTTTTGGGGATGATCGAAGAGGGACACATCAAGATCGATGACATCTTGCTGTTGTTCATCTACCTCGAACTGGGTGCGATGGTCGGCATTTATTTCAAGACCAACCACATGCCGGTGCGCTTCCTGATCTACGTGGCGATTACCGCGCTGACGCGTTTGCTGATCTCCAACGTCTCGCACCACAACCCGCCTGATCTCGGCATCATTTACCTGTGCGGCGGGATTCTGCTGCTGGCGTTTGCGATTCTGGTGGTGCGTTACGCCTCGTCGCAATTCCCTTCGGTGAAGATCGAACACCCGCAACGCAAGATCGGTGCGGGCTCCGGCGAGCATCCCGAAGTGGAGAAAGGCGAGATTTAAAGGCGCATGGCTGGCCGCGGCTGGCCTTTGGTTGGCGGCGGCAGCTTGTGGTTGTCGCCGTCGGTCATGGCTTCGAGGATGGTCATGGCGCACTGTCCCTGTTCGATGGCAATGCCGAACTGGATGCTTTGCACCAAACGTTTGAGGCGCTTGGGGTCATTGCGTTGCTCGGCGCTGATCATCCGCTTGGCCACGATACGGCCACTGTTGGACAGGGTCAGCATGATGCTGCCGTCCAGACCCTGAATGCTCAGGTTGATCTGGTAATCCGGTGCAAAGGCATCGGTAATGAGCTGAAAGGGGTTGTCCATGATGCGTCACCGCCTGATTGAACGTGCAGTTATTGACCGGCCATGATCGGGTTGGTTCGCAACGCTGGACCATCGGCAGTCGCTCGCTGAGGTTTTCAAAAATCCTTTTGCCTCGTCAGCGATGTAGCAAGGGCCATGCCGGAAAAATTGTCGAACAATGATCGCCTCTTTAGGAACGAGCTTGCTCGCGACGGTCGTCAATGATTACACGTGTTTACTGGCTAAGCGCGGTGCTCTGAAGTCCATCGCGAGCGAGCTCGCCTCTACAGGAGATCTTGCCCGTTTCGGGGCGTGTGTTCGCTGAGGGTGCAATCAGAGCGATCAGCACTCCACCCAGCTCACCGCCAGGCCTCCCCGTGATGTCTCTTTGTATTTGTCATGCATGTCAGCGCCGGTATCGCGCATGGTGCGGATCACCCGGTCCAGGGAAATGAAGTGTTTGCCGTCGCCGCGCAGGGCCATTTGCGTGGCGTTGATCGCCTTCACGGCAGCGATGGCATTGCGCTCGATGCACGGCACTTGCACCAGGCCGCCGACCGGGTCGCAGGTCAGGCCCAGATTGTGTTCCAGGCCGATTTCGGCGGCGTTTTCCAGTTGCTCCGGCGTGGCCCCGAGCACATCCGCCAGGCCAGCGGCGGCCATGGCGCACGCCGATCCGACTTCACCCTGACAGCCGACTTCGGCGCCGGAGATCGAGGCGTTTTTCTTGCACAGAATGCCGACCGCCGCCGCGCCCAGAAAGAACGCCACGACATCATCGTCCGACGCGTCCGGGTTGAATTTCATGTAGTAGTGCAGGACAGCGGGAATGATCCCGGCCGCGCCGTTGGTAGGCGCGGTGACCATTCGTCCTCCGGCGGCGTTTTCTTCGTTCACGGCGAGGGCGAACAGGTTCACCCATTCCATCGCCGACAGCGTCGAAGTGATGACATTCGGCTTGCCGATTTCCAACAGGCTGCGATGCAATTTCGCCGCACGGCGCGGAACATTCAGCCCGCCGGGCAGGATCCCTTCGTGCCGCAAGCCCTGCTCGACGCACTCGCGCATCACCGACCAGATATGCAGCAAGCCCTGGCGGATGTCGGCTTCGCTGCGCCAGGCCTGTTCGTTGGCCATCATCAATTCGGAAACCCTGAGCCCATGCTGATTGCAGAGCTTGAGCAGTTCGGCTGCACTGGAAAAGTCGTATGGCAGCACCACGTCACCGGCCGGCGCGATACCGGACTCGGCTTCGGCCGCTTCGATGATGAAACCGCCGCCGATCGAGTAATACGTTTGCTCTGATAATTCGCCGGTTTCGCCGAAAGCTGTCAGAGACATGGCGTTGGGGTGGTAGGGCAGGCTTTCGTCGAGTAGCAGGAGGTCGCGTTGCCAGTCGAAGGCAATGGTGGTTTGGCCGGCCAGATTCAGTTCGCCGCTCTCCAGCAATGTGTGGATGCGGCTGTCGATGGAGGTCGGATCGATGCTGTCCGGCCATTCGCCCATCAGGCCCATGACACAGGCGCGATCAGTGGCGTGGCCGACACCGGTGGCCGAGAGGGAACCGTACAGGCGGATTTCCACTCGACGGACGGCATCGAGCAAATTCTGCTCGATCAGTGCCTGGGCGAAGGTCGCGGCGGCGCGCATCGGGCCGACGGTGTGGGAACTGGACGGACCGATGCCGACTTTGAAAAGATCAAAAACACTGATAGCCATGCTAAAGCCTATACAAACAATGGAAGTGAAATCGCTGCCATTTTTGTAGGCCAAGCGCAATGTCGGCGATACTGCCTGCCTCGGTCCTACGTGACCAACGAAACTTCCTAAGACAGCCTTTAGCAGGACTAAACAATGAGCCGCCAATTGCACGCCCAGACGTATGTCTGGCTGCACGTGTTTTCCTGTGCCGCGCGGCACCTGTCGTTCACCCGATGCGCTGAAGAACTGCACATCACGCCGGGTGCGGTCAGTCAGCAAATCCGTCAACTGGAAGAACGGTTGGGTTTTCGACTGTTTCATCGGCGTGCGCGGGGGGTGGAATTGAGCGCGGAGGGCCAGCGACTGGCCATTACCGTCAACGAGGCCTACGGCAGCATCGACGCCGAATTGCGACGACTGGACGCTGGAATGATCAGCGGGACTTTGCGGGTGCGCTCGATTCCATCGTTCCTGAGCAAATGGCTGACCCCGCGTCTGCCGCGCTTGCAGCAGCGTTTCCCGGACATTCAATTGCGCCTGGTGGCGGAGGACAGCAGCGTGCCGTTGCACGAGGGCGACTTCGACTTGGCCATCGATCTGAATGACGGCAGTTACCCCGGCTTGTTATCCACAGCGTTGCTCGACGAGCAGATCTTTCCGGTCTGCGCGCCGAGCCTGTTGCGCGGGCGGCCGCCGTTGCACGGCCCGGCAGACCTGTCGCACTTTCCGTTGTTGCACGACATCACGGCCTGGCGCGGCAGTTATGAGTATGCGGAATGGGAGTTCTATCTCAACGCCATCGGCTTCGAGGGCGCGGACGTGCGGCGCGGGCACACGTTCAATCGCAACCACCTGACCATCGAAGCGGCCATTGCCGGAATGGGCGTGGCGATCGCGCGTCGCACCTTGCTGAACGATGAACTGGAGCGCGGGACGTTGATTGTGCCGTTCGGTCTCGCGGTGCCGAATCACAAACGTTACATGCTGCTTTATGCGCCGGGGGCGCTGAGCCATCCGGGCGTGCGTGCGGTGCATGACTGGCTGGTGGAGGAAGCGGCGGTTTTTCGAGGCCTGCACCCGCTGGCGGAGCGGCAGATGTGAGCAATTGTGACAAAGAAGTGAAGCGACCCAACTCCCGACCTTAACAGCGCTTTTGCTCCTTGTCCGGCTTTTTTTGCGAATGAAAATTTATCTTTTTTCAGGGGTTGAATTGTTCGACGCACAGACCGATTGTGTAACCAAGAGGTCACGGTGATGAAGCCCAAGGGCCAGCCGAAGGGCCTCTCGCGAGCTAGCTGAAATAAGGGATGAACTATGCAAATCCAAGTCAACAGCGATAACCATATTCAAAGCAGCATCCGACTGGAGGAGTGGGTACGTACTACCATTGAGAGCACGCTCGAACGTTATGAAGAGGACCTGACACGCGTCGAGGTCCATCTGCGGGACGAAAACGGCGACAAGCCAGGTCCCCATGATTTGCGCTGCCAGCTGGAAGCGCGGCCAAAAGGCCACCAACCGATTTCTGTCACCCATAAAGCCGAAAACCTGGAACTGGCGATCGACGGTGCGGCTGAAAAACTCGAACATGCGCTGGACCATCTGTTCGGCAAACTGCGGGGCAAACCACGTGCCGCTGTGGTGCCGTTCGAGAGGCGTGCAGCCGATGCGCTGCTGGAAGACGAGTTTCTCGAGAACGAACAGGCTGCACTGAATGGTTGACGCCTGAATCACCTTTTACTTTCCACTACTGAAAACGGGCCTGCTTATGCAGGCCCGTTGTTGTTTCTGGGGTTGGTAAATTCTTCAGGTTGATGAATACCTGTGGCGAGGGGATTTATCCCCGTTGGGCTGCGAAGCGGCCCCAAAATCTGCAACCACCATGCATCATTGGATCAAAACCCAGGAAAAGCCGGATCTTTTTGCGTATGAGAATATTTATCATTAATATTGCGGCTTTGTTGGCCTCCTGACTTTCTCGCGGCCTCACCTGTTCCAAGGCCGAAACATGAAAGTACTTCCCGTTTCCTATCGATTGGCCGTCACCTCGCGAGTGCTGGCGGCGGTGCTGGGCGGCTATATCGTCGCGGCGCTCGCCAGTGTCAGCCTGAGTCTATGGGCGTCCATGCCCCGCGCCGACGCGGTGGTGACCGGGATGATGACCTCGTTTCTGGCCTACCTGTGCGCGGTGATCTGGTGCTTTGCCTGCCGTAGCGCATGGCGGGCCTGGCTCGGGTTGATCGTGACGAGTCTGGTGCTGGCGGTAGTTTCGGGGCTGGCGTATTGGATGGGCCACTCATGAAAGAGGGCTTTCGTCAGGCGATGGCCTGGCTGCACACTTGGGCCGGGTTGATCTTCGGCTGGTTGCTGTTCGCGATTTTCCTGACCGGCACGCTGGCCTACTTCAAGGACGAAATCAGCCACTGGATGCAGCCGGAAATTCCTGCCCGTTCGGTGAGTTCCGAAGCCAGTCTGAACCTGGCGCAGAACTACCTCCAGCAACACGCCGCCGGTGCCTCGCGCTGGCTCATCGACTTGCCCGATGCCCGCGAACCTGGCTTGTCAGTACGCTGGCAGCAGAGCCCGGCCAAGCGTGGCGAACGCGGCCAGTTCACGGAAAAACTCCTCGACCCGCAAACCGGCGCCGAAGTGCAGGGCCGCGAAACCACAGGCGGCGAGTTCTTCTACCGCTTCCACTTTCAACTGCAGATGCCGTATCCGTGGGGGCGCTGGCTGTCGACCATCGCCGCTATGGTGATGTTCGTCGCGCTGATCAGCGGGATCATCACCCACAAGAAAATCTTCAAGGACTTCTTCACCTTCCGCCCGCGCAAGGGTCAGCGTTCCTGGCTCGACGGGCACAATGCCGTGGGCGTTCTGGTGCTGCCGTTCCACCTGATGATCACCTACAGCAGCCTGGTGATTTTCATGTCGATGGTGATGCCGGCGAGCATCCTGGCCTCCTACAACTGCGATGTCCGGGCGTTTTTCGATGAGGTGTTTCCGGCGTCCTCTACGCCTGAGCTTGCGGGCAAACCGGCACAGTTGGCGCCGCTGGCACCGTTGCTGGAACGGGCTCGGGAGCAGTGGTCGGGTGGGCGTGTCGGGCGCCTTACCGTGAACCATCCGGGCGATGCGAATGCCTCGGTCGTGCTGGTGCGTGATGGCGCCGACCGTGTGGTCCACGACTTCGGCAGCGCCGTGACCTTTAACGGCGTCACTGGACACTTGCTCGCTACGACGCCGGAGCAATCGCTGCCGAGGGCGATTGCCGGCAGTTTCTACGGTTTGCACATGGGCCATTTCGCCGGCCCGGTGCTGCGTTGGCTGTACTTCATCTGCGGGTTGGCCGGCACGGCGATGATCGGCACCGGGCTGGTGGTCTGGCTCGGCAAGCGTCAGCTCAAGCACGCGAAAAGCGGCGTGATGCCGTTCGAGTTGCGGCTGGTGGAAGTGCTGAACATCGCCGGCATGTCCGGACTGATGCTCGCCGTGGCCGCGTTCTTCTGGGCCAATCGTTTGTTGCCGGTGGACGTGGCCGGGCGCGCGGATTGGGAAGTGAACAGCTTCTTTATCGTCTGGGGCTTGAGTGTGTTGCATGCCATGGCCCGCCGTGGCCGTGCGGCGTGGGTCGAACAGTTGGCGCTGGCGGCGCTGCTGTTTGGCGCGGTGCCGGTGCTGAACGCCCTGACCACACCGTATCACTTGGGAATCACGCTGGTGCAGGGCGATTGGGCGATGGCCGGTTTCGACCTGACGTGTCTGGGCAGCGGTCTGTTTTTCGCCTGGGCCGCGTGGAAAATGCAGCGTTCGGGAACGGCTGAAGCCGTTATTCGACAACGTGCGCAACCGATCACCCCTGAGCGAGAGGTGAACTGAATGTTGCTGGCCCTGTTGCTCTGTTACGGCGGCTTCACCGCGCTGTGTTTGTCGATGGACCGGCATCACGCCGAGCTGTTGGGCTGCAAGCCGTCGGCCCGTCGCCGCCGGGGCATGAAGCTCGGTGGCTGGGTGTTGCTGGCCTTGTCGCTGTGGGCGGCGGTGTCTTCGACCGGTTGGGGGCTTGGGTTGGTGGAGTGGTTTGCGGTGCTGATGCTCAGTGCATTGCTGCTGGTGCTGTTGATGCCCTATCGACCGCGTCTGGCGTTGTCACTGGCGGGTGTGAGTCTGCTCATCAGCCCCGTTGCCGCGTTTGCGCAGTATTGAACTGATGATCACCCGTCCTCCTGACTCCCACGACGAAGAACCTCGCGAAGCGCGTGCGCATTTCCTGCAGGTGTTCTTGTCCCAGCGTTCGCAAATGGAAGCGCTGGTGAACCGCCGCGTGGGGTGTCGGGCAACGGCGGCGGATCTGGTGCAGGATTTGTTTTTGCGCTTCTGGCGCCGGCCGCTGGTGCAGGTCGAAGAGCTCAGCACGTACCTGTTGCGCTGCGCCGGCAACATCGCCATCGACCACTTGCGCAGTGAAGGCACACGGGTGCGGGTCAATGAGGGCTGGCAACCGGATCAGCCCGACAGCCACGGCAGTGAACCCCAGGCTGCGCTGGAGGCCGGCAATGATTTGCGCCACGTCGAAGCCGCGTTGCGCGCGTTGCCCGAGCGCACGCGCCAGATTTTTCTGCTCAATCGCATTCACGGCCGCAAGTACGCCGAGATCGCGAAGGCCATGGGGTTGTCCCAAAGTGCCGTGGAAAAACATATGATGCGCGCCCTCGAAGCCTGCAAGGCCAGCCTGCGGGATCCCGAACCGCGCACGCCAGGGAAAGCACCGTGAATCAGCTTGACCGCGTCACCCCGACGCCCGTTCAGGTGCAGGCCGCTTTCGCCTGGCTGAGTCTGTTGCATGACCAGCCGAGCAGCGGCGACCAGGCCACGTTCAGCCATTGGCTGCAAGCCGACCCGGCCCATGCCGAGGCCTACGCCCAGGCGCAAGTGGTGTGGGAATTGAGCGAAGTGCCGGCGCGTACGTTGGCCAATGAAGACGCGTTTGCCTTGCAGGGCTACCTCAACGCCATGAATCAATCGCGTCGCAGCAGTGTTCGGCGCTGGTCCGGTGCGCTGGCGATGGCGGCGTGCCTGTTGTTGATGATCTGCCTCGGCTCAGGCTGGCAGCCGATGCGCTGGGTCGACGACCTGGGTGCTGATTATGTATCGGCACCGGGGGAAATTCGCACCGTCACGCTGGCAGATCAATCGCAGGTTACCCTGGATGCCGACAGCGCCATCGCCGTGGATTTCAGTCGCGGCGAGCGCCACGTTCAGTTGCGTCGCGGCGCTGGTTTCTTCAGCGTGACGCACACGGGCGAGCCGTTTGTGGTCGATGCGCAAAAGGGTCAGGCGCGGGTGCTGGGCACGCAGTTTGAAGTGCGTTTGCAACCTCATGGCGCGCAGGTCACGGTGTTGTCAGGGCGGGTTGGTGTGACCGCGGACAAGCACGCCGAGCAACAGATTCTGAGCGCGGGCCAGCAAATGGCTTACGGCGAAGGTGCGGCGGAAAAACTGCAGGCCGTGGACAGCGAAGCGCAGTTGGCGTGGCGCCAGGGCTGGCTCAATTACTACAAGGCGCCACTGGCCGAGGTGGTGCAGGACCTGCGACGTTACTACCCGGGGCGGATTGTGCTGCTCAATGATGAACTGGCAGCGCGGCGGATCAGTGGCAGCTTTCCGGGCAAGGATCCTCAGGCGGTGTTGAGTTCGTTGCAGGGGGTGCTGGGGTTTGAGCAGCATAAAGTGGGGCAGCTGATTATTTTGCGGTGAAGCAAAGTCTTTTGATCTTTTCAAATATTTTCAAAATTATGGTGAGGTAAACCCAAGCCCCATCCGTGTAGTGACTGAAACTGCGAGTCATTCGCATCCGTAGCGGTTCTACACAGGTCATGAGCAATGAAGTCCAGGGCAAAATCGGGTTCGGTCAAACAGTGGTTGGGTGCCTCGGCGCTGGTTATTTCGGCATCGGGCATTTCGGCTTTGGCGTTGTTGCCATTGAGCGTGGCATTGGCCGCTGAGGCCGACACGACGCAGCAGCGCTCGCAGTTCAACTTTGCGATGGTCGCCAAACCGCTACCCCAGGCCTTGAGCGACTTCAGCCGGATTACCGGCATCAGCGTGGTCTACACCGACGAAGCACCGTACGGCGTTACCGCGCCAGCCGTCAGCGGGCAGATGAGCGCCGAACAGGCGATCCAGCGTTTGCTCAGCGGTTCGGGTTTGACCTTCCGTCGCACCGATGCTCACACCCTGGCGCTGGAACCGCGGCCCACTGAAGGCGCCCTGAACCTGGGCGCGACCACCATCACCTCGGTGATGGATCGAACCATGAGCTACCAGCCGCCGCCGACCAGTTCGGTGATGCGCTCGTCGGCCTTGCTCCAGGAAATTCCCCAGACCGTCAACGTGATCCCGGCCCAGGTCATTCGTGACCAGGCGCCGCGCAACCTTGATGACGCGCTGGCCAACGTCAGCGGCATCACCCAGGGCAACACGCTGGGCAGCACCCAGGATTCGGTGATGACCCGCGGCTTCGGCGACAACCGCAACGGCTCGATCATGCGCGACGGCATGCCGGTGGTGCAGGGCCGTGGCCTCAACGCCACGGTCGATCGGGTCGAAGTGCTCAAGGGCCCGGCCTCCTTGCTCTACGGCATTCAGGACCCGGGCGGCGTGGTCAATATGGTCAGCAAGAAACCCGAACTCGAGCAGTACAACGCGTTGACCCTGCGCGGCTCGACCTACGGCGATGGTAAAAACGGCAGCGGTGGCGGCCTCGACAGCACTGGCGCGCTCGGTGATTCCGGGCTGGCGTACCGCATGGTGCTGGATCACGAAGACGAAGATTACTGGCGCAACTTCGGCACCCACCGCGAGACCCTGGTGGCGCCATCCCTGGCCTGGTTCGGCGAGAGCACCAAGCTGTTGTTCGCCTATGAACACCGTGAATTCCTGACCCCGTTCGACCGCGGCACGCTGATCGACCCGCGTGACAACCATCCGTTGGACATCTCCCGCGAACGTCGCCTCGACGAGCCGTTCAACAACATGGAAGGGCGCTCGGACCTCTATCACTTCGAGGCCGACCACGAGCTCAACGACAACTGGAAAGCGCACTTCGGCTACAGCTGGAACCGTGAAACCTACGACGCCAGCCAGGTGCGCGTCACGGCCATCAACACCGCCAAAGGCACGCTGACCCGCAGCATGGACGGCACGCAAAACGCGATCAGCACCGACCGCTTCACCACCGCCAGCCTCGAAGGCAAGGTCAATGTGCTGGGCATGCAGCATGACCTGGTGTTCGGCGTCGATGATGAGTACCGCAAGATCTACCGCGAAGACCTGATCCGCCAGAAAAGCCTGACCACGTTCAGCTACCTCAACCCGGTCTATGGCCGTGAAGTCGCCGGCACCACCGTCAGCCCGGCCGACAGCGCGCAGACCGATTTGCTGCGCAGCGATTCGCTGTTCCTGCAGGACTCGATCCACCTCACCGACCAGTGGATTCTGGTAGCCGGCGGACGTTTCCAGGAGTACGACCAGTACGCCGGTAAAGGTGTGCCGTTCAAGGCCAACACCGACAGCAACGGCCAGAAGTGGGTGCCGCGCGCCGGCCTGGTGTACCGCTACACCGACGAGTTGTCGTTCTACGGCAGCTACACCGAATCGTTCAAACCCAACTCGACCATCGCACCGTTGAGCGGCAGCAGCACCGTGCTCGACGGCAGCGTGGCGCCGGAAGAAGCCAAGTCCTGGGAAGTCGGCGCCAAGCTCGATATTGCGGGCCGTGTGACGGGTAATGTCGCGTTGTTCGACATCAAGAAACGCAACGTGCTGGTGGCCAACTCCGAAGGGCCGGTGACGATCTACAGCGCTGCCGGCGAAGTGCGTTCCCGTGGGCTGGAAGTGGATCTGACCGGTCAGCTCAGCGATCGCTGGAGCATGATCGGCAGCTATGCCTACACCGATGCCGAAGTGACCGAGGACCCGACCTACAAAGGCAAAAAACTGCAAAACGTCGCCAAGAACACTGGCTCGCTGTCGGCGGTCTACGACTTCGGCACCATCGTGGGCGGGGATCAGTTGCGGGTCGGCGCGGGCGCGCGGTATGTCGGTGAGCGGGCGGGCAACGCGGTGAATGATTTTGATCTGCCGAGCTACACCGTGGCCGATGCATTCGCCACCTACGACACCAAGGTCGAAGGGCAGAAGGTCAAGTTCCAGCTCAACGTGAAGAACCTGTTTGACCGTACTTACTACACGTCGGCGGCGAGCCGGTTCTTTGTGTCGATGGGGGATTCGCGGCAGGTGTCGCTGTCCAGCACCTTGGAGTTTTAATCACACACCGCGTCATCGTTCATCGTCGGAGCGCCGCCCGGAGCAAGCCCGCTCCCACAGTTGGAATGCATTCCCCTGTGGGAGCGGGCGTGCTCGCGAAAGCTGCCTGACAGGCGCCGAAAACATTAGGCCTACCGCAAAAACGCCTGCCGATACTCCCCCGGTGTCCCACCCAGAACCTGCCGAAACCGGTTGGTAAAGTGACTCGCACTGGCAAACCCGCACGCCAGCGCAATCTCCCCCAACGGCTGCGATGTTGTCCGCAACAACTCCCGCGCCCGGCTCAGCCGCCGCGCCAACACATACTGATGCGGCGGTAAACCAAAGCTCTCCCGGAACATCCGCGCAAAGTGATACTCCGACAGCGCGCACAACCCAGCCAATTGTCCCAGGCTGATGGCTTCGGCCAACTGATTGTCGATGAACTCGACTAACTGCCGTCGCTGGTGCGCCGCCAATCCGCCCTTGAGTCGCAAGCCGTCGCGCATCCCGACCTGGCCGAGCAGCACGTGGCTGAGCATTTCATGGGCCAGGCTGCTGGTGAGCAGGCGTTCGCCGGGTTCGTTCCAATTGAGCGTGAGCATCTGGCGAAAGCGTCGGGCTTGCTGCGGGTCGTCCAGAAAAGTCCCTTCGCGCAACTGCAGCTCGCGAGGTTCGCGGTCCAGCAGCGTGACGCAACCGAGGGCGAACTGTTCGGGACTGAAATACAGATGGGCCAGGCGAATGTCGCCGTTGATCACCCAGCCTGACTGATGGTCGGCGGGCAGGATGCACAGCTTGTCCGGGCCGCCCTTGGTGTCGGGCCGGTCGCGGCGAAAGGTGCCGGTGCCACCGGCGATGTAGCAGGACAGAGTGTGGTGGCTCGGCGCTTCGTAGTCCTGGGCGTCGTGATGGTTGCTCCACAAGGCTGCAGCCATACCGTCACCGAGCTCGGCGCTGTGCTCGAGGCGAGCATTGGGCGAGCGGTTGAGGGCTTGAAAGACTTGCAGTGATTCCAGTGCGGGCATGATCGCTTCTCTCCAACGCCTTGCATCCTACTCCGTAGACCTTGAGCTGCCAGCCTCTGCACCGACAAAAGCGCAAGTTTATGCAAGTGCGAAAAGGTTTGGCGCAGGACACTGGGCACCTATTGAGGAGCCTTCGCCATGAACCTTTCGCTGTACCTGCTGACCGTGCTGATCTGGGGCACCACCTGGATTGCCCTGAAATGGCAATTGGGCGTGGTGGCCATCCCGGTGTCGATCGTTTATCGCTTCGGCCTCGCCGCGCTGGTGCTGTTTGTGCTGTTGTTGCTCAGCCGCAAGCTGCAAGTGATGAACCGTCGCGGACACCTGATCTGCCTGGCGCAGGGGCTCTGCCTGTTCTGCATCAATTTCATGTGCTTCCTGACTGCCAGCCAGTGGATACCCAGTGGCTTGGTGGCCGTGGTGTTTTCCACCGCCACGCTGTGGAACGCCCTGAACGCGCGGGTGTTCTTCGGCCAGAAAATCGCTCGCAACGTCCTGCTGGGTGGCGCGCTCGGTTTGCTGGGGTTGGGTTTGCTGTTCTGGCCAGAACTGGCCGGCCACACCGCCAGCCCCGAAACCTTGCTCGGCCTGGGCCTGGCGTTGCTTGGAACGCTGTGTTTCTCGGCGGGCAACATGTTGTCGAGCCTGCAGCAGAAGGCTGGTCTCAAGCCGCTGACCACCAACGCTTGGGGGATGGCATACGGCGCGGCGATGCTGTCGGTGTGGTGCCTGGTCAAAGGCATTCCCTTCGACATGGAATGGAATGCACGTTACATCGGCTCGTTGCTGTACCTGGTGATTCCGGGCTCGGTGATCGGTTTCACTGCCTACCTGACGCTGGTCGGGCGCATGGGCCCTGAGCGTGCAGCCTATTGCACGGTGTTGTTCCCGGTGGTGGCGCTCAATGTGTCGGCGTTTGTCGAAGGCTACCAATGGACCGCACCGGCGCTGGTGGGGCTGGTGATGGTGATGCTGGGCAACGTGCTGGTGTTTCGTAAACCCAAGGCGCCGATGGTGCAGGGGAATGGCAAGTTGGCGTAAAGACTTTTCGGATCGAGTGCGATTGCACTTAACGCTCGATCCTGAGGGCCACATACATCATTAGCGGCAGGATGAAATCGACAATATGTCGAGCCCAGTCTTTGTAGTTCCATTGTTGTGATTCATCCATGTTGAACCACTCGACACCAATGATCTGAAAGCAGACGTAATAGATAAATACGGCGATCAACAAACCAGTCAGTGCGTACTTCTTGGCCTCGTGGAATTTTTTGGCGCTGGTGTTTATGTTCTTGTAAAGATGGTAAGTGCCCATCATGCAAAAGACCGTGAAGAGCACTTCGAGGGTAATGATTAACCAGTAGATCCTGTGGTGGGCCATGGGTGAGGTAATGGCGCGATAACTGTATTTTTCGCGATCGAGGGTGGTGTCCATGCTGAGGATGTGGGCGATGTATTCGTAGTTGGTTGGGTAGTCGGTGAAATTGCTAACCAACATAAAAAAACCAAAGAAACTAATGAACAGCATCAGTGTGGCTTTGCTGATTCTGATTGTTTTATCGGTCGTTAAATGATTCAAGGGAACAGTTCTCCAAAACAGGTTTCCGTCAAGACGGTTAAGTAAGGAGAGTCTATAGCTTGATGTGTTAGTTGAGGCGTGGGCACAATTGCAAATTGTGTAGTGTTGGCTTTTTAGTTGCCGATGTTTAGTTGTAGGCGGGCAGGCGCTTTAATCGCCTGCCCACATGTTTATCAGCCTTTCCAGACTTGCGGGTTCACCAGGTCTTGCGGTCGTTCACCCAATAAGGCGCTGCGCAGGTTGGCCAAGGCACGATTGGCCATCGCTTCACGGGTTTCATGGGTCGCCGAGCCGATGTGCGGCAAGGTCACTGCGTTTTTCAGTTGATACAGCGGCGATTCGGCCAGCGGTTCTTTCTCGTAGACATCCAGCCCGGCGCCACGGATCTGATTGTTCTGCAGCGCTTCGATCAGTGCCGGTTCGTTCACCACCGGACCACGGGCGATGTTGATCAGAATCGCACTGGGTTTCATCAACGCCAGTTCGCGGCGGCTGATCAGGTGTTTGGTCTTTTCACTGAGCGGCACCACAAGACAGACGAAATCGGCCTCGGCCAACAGCTCATCCAGGCTGCGGAACTGCGCGCCGAGTTCTTGTTCCAGCGCGGTTTTACGGCTGTTGCCGCTGTAGATAACCGGCATGTTGAAGCCGAGCCGACCGCGACGGGCGATGGCTGCGCCGATGTTGCCCATGCCGACAATGCCCAGGGTTTTGCCATAGACGTCGGTGCCGAACAGCGGCGCGCCGACGGTCGCCTGCCATTGACCGGCCTTGGTCCAGGCATCGAGTTCGGCAACGCGACGGGCGCTGCTCATCAGCAGGGCGAAGGCCAGGTCGGCAGTGCTTTCGGTGAGGACATCCGGCGTGTTGGTCAGCATGATCCCGCGTTCGTTGAGATAGGCGACGTCGTAGTTGTCGTAGCCAACCGAGACGCTGGACACCACTTCCAGTTTGCTCGCGTTCTCCAGTTGCGCCCGGCCGAGCTTGCGACCCACGCCGATCAGGCCATGGGCGTGGGGCAGGGCTTCGTTGAATTGAGCGTTGATGTCGCCGTTTTTCGGGTTGGGCACGATGACGTCGAAGTCCTGCTTGAGGCGTTCGATCATTTCAGGCGTGATGCGGCTGAAGGCGAGGACGGTCTTTTTCATGGGAGGAGGGCTCGTCGGGCGTGGAGAATGCCAAGCACGCTAACATTCTTCCCCGCTTTTATGCGAGTGCCCGGATGGTTCGGATGCACGCGTTTCTCTGTAGGAGCCGGCTTGCTGGCGATCCAGGCACCTCGGTCCGTCTGGCGCACCGCGTCGCCTGGATCGCCAGCAAGCCGGCTCCTACGGATTGGGTGTTGTGAAGCTGTTTTACCAAACCTGGTCGCTGATTTTTCTACGACGCCCAAAGCCTACCCATCTCGCGTCCCACACGATAATCGACAGAACGTGTCGGAAACATCCTGGGACACCACACCTTTGTGGGAGCGGGCTTGCTCGCGAAGGCGTCGTGTCAGCCAACATCTGAGCTGAATGACACGCCGCTTTCGCGAGCAAGCCCGCTCCCACAAGGGGGATCAATTCGCCAATCGCGCCCCAGCCAGACTCCCGCTCAACTCATACGCCGCCAGTTCCGCCTGATGCGCCGCCAGAATATCCGGCAACGAGCCGCGTAAATACTCGACCCAGGTCTTGATCTTCGCATCCAGGTACTGCCGCGAGGGGTAGATCGCATACAGGTTCAGTTCCTGCGACCGGTAGTTCGGCATCACCCGCACCAGCGAGCCATTACGCAACCCTTCAATCGCCGCATACACCGGCAACACGCCGACACCCATGCCGCTGGTGATCGCGGTCTTCATCGCGTCCGCCGAGTTCACCAGGAACGGCGAGCTTTGAATGGTGACCATTTCCTGGCCTTCGGGCCCGTCGAAGGTCCACTTCTCCAGTGGAATCACCGGGCTCACCAGGCGCAGGCACGCATGGTTCAGCAAATCGCTGGGTTTCTGTGCGCAACCGTTGGCTTTCACATAGGCCGGTGAAGCGCAGACGATGCTGTAGGTGATCCCCAGACGCTGGGACACAAAACCCGAATCCGGCAGTTCGCTGGCGAGGACGATCGACACGTCGTAGCCCTCGTCGAGCAGGTCCGGCACGCGGTTGGCCATGGTCAGGTCGAAGGTCACATCCGGGTGAGTCTTGCGATAGCGGGCGATAGCGTCGATCACGAAGTGCTGACCGATGCCGGTCATGGTGTGCACCTTGAGCTGCCCGGCGGGGCGCGCGTGGGCGTCACTGGCCTCGGCCTCGGCTTCTTCGACATAGGCCAGGATCTGCTCGCAGCGCAACAGGTAGCGCTTGCCGGCCTCGGTCAGGGCGATGCGGCGGGTGGTGCGGTTGAGCAGGCGGGTTTGCAGGTGGGCTTCCAGGTTGGAGACCGCGCGCGAGACGTTGGCCGTGGTGGTGTCGAGTTGCACGGCGGCGGCGGTGAAGCTGCCGGCCTCGGCCACGTAACTGAAGGCGCGCATGTTTTGCAAAGTGTCCATGAGGTGCTCTCGGGTGCGATGGCAAATTGTGACACAACGTTTCAATGTCTGAGACCCCGACCAAGGGATTATCGCGTTAACGGTAACAAAGATTCACAGGAATCCCGGCTTATCGCCAATCAACCCCACCTCTAAAATTGCGCCGACTGTAGGAGCCGGCTTGCTGGCGATGGCATCACCACGGTCTGTCAGCCAGACCGCGGCGATACCATCGCCAGCAAGCCGGTTCCTACAACCTCCTCTCTTTCAGGAAATCGCAGCAGTGCCGCGTCGCATCAGCAGAGCGCTTCAGACGCTCAGTGTTTTGGCTTTAACCCTGGCAATCAGCGGCTGCATCGGAACCGGAGGTATTGCCCCGCAGGGCAAGGCACTGGAGGCCAATTCCCTGGCCACTGACGAAGCCATCCAGAGCGCCGCGCAGGACGCTCACTGGCCCACGGCACAATGGTGGCAAGCTTACAGCGACCCCCAATTGAACCGCTGGATCGACCTTGCGCTGCAAGGCAGCCCGACCATGGCCATGGCCGCCGCGCGGGTGCGTCAGGCCAGATCCATGGCGGGCATCGCCGAGTCGGCCGAGTCGCTGCAGATCAATGGCCAAACCACCCTGAAGCGCCACAACTGGCCCACCGATCAGTTCTACGGGCCGGGTGAACTGGCCAACACGACGACCTGGGACAACAACGCGGCGCTGGGCTTCAGCTACGCCCTCGACCTTTGGGGGCGCGAAAGCAATGCCACCGAGCGCGCCGTCGACATGGCGCACATGAGCGTCGCCGAAGCGCGCCTGGCCCAGCTCGAGTTGCAGAACAACATCGTGCGCGCCTACATCGAACTGTCGCTGCATTACGCGCAACGGGACATCGTCGCTGCGACCCTGAAACAGCAACAGCAAATTCTCGACCTCGCACAGAAGCGTCTGAACGGCGGCATCGGCACGCACTTCGAAGTCAGCCAGGCCGAAACGCCGCTGCCGGAAACTCACCGCCAGCTCGATGCCCTTGATGAAGAAATAGCCCTCAGCCGCAACCAGCTCGCTGCCCTGGCAGGCAAGGGGCCGGGCGATGGCGCGCAGTTGCAGCGACCGACGCTGGCGTTGGGCACGGCGTTGAAATTGCCGTCGTCGCTGCCCGCGCAATTGCTCGGCCAACGTCCGGACGTGGTCGCCAGTCGCTGGCAAGTCGCGGCGCAGGCGCGGGGCATTGATGTCGCTCACGCCGGTTTCTACCCCAACGTCGATCTGGTCGGCAGCCTCGGCTACATGGCCACCGGCGGTGGAGCGCTGGAATTCTTGACCGGCAAGAAACTGAATTACAGCGTCGGTCCGGCGATCTCGCTGCCGATTTTCGACGGCGGCCGTTTGCGTGCCGAGCTGGGTGAAGCATCGGCCGGTTATGACATCGCGGTGGCGAAGTACAACCAGACGTTGGTCAATGCGCTGAAGAACATCTCCGACCAGTTGATCCGCCGCGAGTCCATGGACAAGCAGCAAACCTTCGCTGCCGAGTCCGTGGCCACCGCACAGAAGACTTACGACATCGCGATGATTGCCTATCAACGCGGGCTCACCGATTACCTCAACGTGCTCAATGCCCAGACGCTGTTGTTCAAGCAGCAGCAGGTTCAGCAGCAGGTTCAGGCCGCGCGGCTGAGTGCGCACGCCGAATTGGTGACCGCGCTCGGCGGTGGACTCGGTACGGGCAACGATGTGCCGAAAGACAACCAGACCGCTGCACCGAAAACCCCGGCCATGCTGAAGATATTGAATTGAACAATGACCCTGTGAGAGCGGGCTTGCTCGCGAAAGCGGTGGGTCAATCAATCTCGATGTCGCTTGATACACCGTCTTCGCGAGCAAGCCCGCTCCCACAGAGGCCGAGTTCTGGCCGCACCATTTTTCACCGATGAGCAGGATTCCATGACTCCCTTGCCCGCACCTCTGCGCTGGCTGTATTCCCTCGAATGGCGCCGGGGTTTCTTTGAATGGGCACGCAGCGACGGCGTGACCTGGGTCTACATTTTCAAAGTATTGTTCGCCGCATTCCTGACCCTGTGGCTGGCGATGCGCCTGGAATTGCCGCAGCCGCGCACGGCGATGATCACGGTGTTCATCGTCATGCAGCCGCAAAGCGGGCAGGTGTTCGCCAAAAGCTTCTACCGTTTTCTCGGCACCTTGACCGGGTCGGCCGTGATGGTCGCGCTGATTGCCTTGTTCGCGCAAAACACCGAACTGTTTCTCGGTTCGCTGGCGATCTGGGTCGGCATCTGTTCGGCGGGTGCCGCGCGTTATCGCAACTTCCGTGCGTATGGTTTTGTACTGGCCGGTTATACGGCGGCGATGGTCGGGCTACCAGCGTTGGCGCATCCGGAAGGCGCCTTCATGGCGGCGGTGTGGCGGGTGCTGGAAATCTCCCTGGGGATTCTCTGCGCCACGGTGGTCAGCGCCGCGATTCTGCCGCAAACCGCCAGTGCGGCCATGCGCAACGCCTTGTATCAGCGCTTCGGCGTGTTCGCGTTGTTCGTCACCGATGGTTTGCGCGGTCGCAGCAAACAGGACACGTTCGAAGCGAGCAATGTGCGCTTCATCGCCGAGGCGGTCGGCCTGGAAGGGCTGCGCAGCGTCACCGTGTTCGAAGACCCGCACATGCGTCGGCGCAACGGTCGGCTCAGTCGCCTGAACAGCGAATTCATGGGCATCACCACACGCTTCAACGCCTTGCACCAATTGCTTGAGCGCTTGCGCAGCAGCGATGCCGATCACGTGGTCGCGGCAATCAAACCGGGGTTGCAGGACCTCGCCGAAGTGCTCGACGGCTTCAGCGGCCGTGCCCTGACCAGCCCCGACGCAGCACGTCTGACGACCGCGTTGACGACCTACAAGCACAACTTGCCGGCGCGAGTTCGCAGTCTGCGGGCGGTCTTTCAGGAGACCAGCCCGAGCGACGCCGAGCTGCTGGATTTTCACACCGCGTACGAGCTGCTCTACCGCTTCGTCGATGACCTGCACAGTTATGCACAGACCCACGCGTCCCTGGCCGATCACCGCCATGAACGAGAGCAATGGGACGAGCCGTTCACCCCGCAAACCAACTGGATGGCATCCGCCGCTTCGGGGATTCGCGCGGCATTCATATTGGTCGTGCTCGGCAGCTATTGGGTCGCAACGGCGTGGCCGAGCGGGGCGACCATGACCCTGATTGCAGCGGCGACTGTCGGGTTGTCCGCCGCGACGCCCAATCCAAAACGCATGGCATTTCAGATGGCCTGCGGCACGTTCCTCGGCGCCCTGATCGGCTTCGTCGAGATGTTTTTCATCTTCCCGTGGATCGACGGTTTTCCACTGCTGTGCGTGATGCTTGCGCCAGTGATCGTGCTCGGTTCCTTCCTGACTTCGCGCCCGCAATACGCCGGTGTCGGCCTCGGCTTGCTGATTTTCTTCAGCACCGGTTCGGTGCCGGACAACCTCACCGTGTACAACCCTTACACCTTCATCAACGACTACATCGCCATGGTGCTCGGCATGCTGGTGTGTGCGGCGGCGGGGGCGATCATCCTGCCACCCAACAGTCGCTGGTTGTGGCGTCGGCTGGAGCAGGATTTGCGCGGGCAAGTGGTCTACGCGATCAGCGGCAAACTCAAAGGACTGGCCTCCAGTTTCGAAAGCCGTACGCGTGACCTGCTGCATCAGGCCTATGGTCTCGCGGCCGGCCAGCCGCAGGTGCAACGGGACTTGCTGCGCTGGATGTTCGTGGTGCTGGAAGTCGGTCACGCGATCATCGAGCTGCGCAAGGAACAGGCGATTCTGCCGGTGCACCCGGCGTATGCCGAATCGCAGCCGTGGCGCCAGGCGATCCGGGTGATGGGCCGCTCGCTGGTGCGGCTGTTTCTGCAACCGAGCCAGAGCAATCTGGAACGCGGACTGATTGCGGTCGATCACGCGATCAGCCGCGTGCAAGCCACCGACGAACCCTTCGCCCCGCACTTCGATACTTCGGCGTTGCGTCGGGTCAAGAGTTACCTGCACTTCATCCGCACCTCGTTGCTCGACCCGCAATCGCCGCTCGCCGCTTACGTGAACGCCCCGTCTCAAGGACTTGAACATGCCTCGTGAAATCGCCTTCCACGGCGTGTACATGCCGACCATGACGCTGATGTTTTTCATCGCCGCAGCACTGGCCTGGGCGCTGGACCGGTTCCTGTCCGGGTTCGACCTGTACCGCTTCTTCTGGCACCCGGCGCTGCTGCGCCTGAGCCTGTTTACCTGTCTGTTCGGCGCCCTGGCGCTGACGGTCTACCACTGACTCTCTATCACTGAAGAAGGCTCTGATGAAAAAGCTTTTCAGCCTGCTCGCCACCCTGCTGGTGCTGGCCCTCGCGCTATGGATCGGCCGGACCCTGTGGGTGCATTACATGAACACGCCGTGGACCCGCGATGGCCGTGTGCGTGCCGACATCATCAACGTCGCCGCCGACGTCACCGGTGAAGTGGTGGACGTGCCGGTGCGCGACAACCAACAGGTGAAGAAGGGCGATTTGCTGATGCGCATCGACCCCGAGCACTACCGCATCGCGGTCAAACAGGCGCAGGCAATGGTGGCTTCACGCAAGGCGACGTGGGAGATGCGCAAGGTCAACGCCCATCGCCGCGCCGACATGGATGCCTTGGTGATCTCCAAGGAAAACCGTGACGACGCCAGCAACATCGCCGACTCGGCCCTCGCCGATTACCAGCACGCGCAAGCGCAACTGGAAGCGGCCGAACTCAACCTCAAACGCACCGAAGTGCGGGCGGCGGTGGACGGTTATGTGACCAACCTCAACGTCCATCGTGGCGACTACGCACGCATCGGCGAAGCGAAAATGGCCGTGGTCGATATGAACTCGTTCTGGGTCTACGGCTTCTTCGAAGAAACCAAGCTGCCCCACGTGCGCGTCGGTGACAAGGCCGACATGCAACTGATGAGCGGCGAAGTGCTCAAGGGGCACGTGGAAAGCATCTCGCGGGGCATCTATGACCGTGACAATCCGGAAAGTCGTGAGCTGATCGCCGATGTGAACCCGACCTTCAACTGGGTGCGCCTGGCACAGCGCGTGCCGGTGCGGATTCACATTGATGAAGTGCCGGAGGGCGTGCTGCTGGCGGCGGGGATCACGTGCACGGTGGTGGTGAAGCAGGATAGTGGGGTGTAACCGTTGGACCGAGGCGTCTGTATCGCCAGCAAGCCGGCGCCTACAAATATGCGTCGTGCACGATTCTCGGGTTCGACGCATGACCTGTAGGAGCCGGCTTGCTGGAGATGGGGCCGACTCGGCCTGACAGCTCACGCCTTGCAGAAAGTCTCATGCAAATGCCGCCAAAGAATTTTGCCTTCCACCTTCTCGAACACCACAGTCGAGCGACGATCGGAGTGCAGGCCGGTCGCATCCGTCTGCTGCTCGCGGTAACTCACAGTGGCGCCACCATCATGTAATGCGAGGCCACACAATTCGCTCAGCTCGATCCGGAACCCGAGTTTCTTGCCACCCGCCAACGTGAACAGTTCGTTCAACGCCGCAAAATCCAGCACCCGGCCCAACGGCGAGACCATTGAAAACTGCGGCGAAAAGCGCGTCAGCAGGTGTTCGAGTTCGGACGCGTCCCTTTCTTCGGCCAGCCACTGTTCGATGGCGACGTGCGCCTGGATGACTTCGTCGAAGTACTCTGTGTAGTCGGTCATGTTCGATTCCTGACATTTTGTAGCGCCTGGATGGGCCTCTTCGCGAGCAAGCCCGCTCCCACATTTGGAATACATTTCAAATGTGGGAGCGGGCTTGCTCGCGAAGCGGGCGACTCGGTCTCAGAGCTGCCCACGCAACCCGAACCGTTTCATCAACCCCGACTCCAGCAACCCTTTGGGCAACAGCCCCGCCATCAACGGCAACGCCCGGCTGCCATTGCCCAAGCGAACCAGCCGTGGTGGCTTGCTCTGCTGCACGGCCTTGAGCAAACCGGCGGCAAATTCACTGGCCGGCGTCGGATTGTCCTGAGACGCCTTGGCTCGCGCCCGAATGCCTTCTCGCAGTGGAAACCACGGCGACTGCTCGCTGATCAATTGCTCAGCCTCAGCCCCGGCATTCTTGGCAAAACTGGAGGCGATGGCGCCCGGCTGCACCTCCATCACCCGCACGCCAAACGGCGCCAGTTCCATGCGCAACGCATCGCTCAAGGCGTGCACGGCGGCTTTCGACGCGCAGTAGGCACCCGCGAACGGCGTGACCAACACGCCGGACACACTGCCGATATTCACCACGATCCCTTTGGCCCGGCGCAACACCGGAAACAGCGCGCGCGTCACGCCGACGATGGCAAACACATTGGTTTCGAACTGCCGTTGCATGGCCGGTACGCCACCGTCCAGTAGCGGGCCCATCGCCCCATAACCGGCGTTGTTGATCAGTACATCGAGGCCACCATGCCGTTGATTGATCTGTTCGCTCAACTGTTCGAGTGCCGCGCCATCGTTGACGTCCAGTTGCACGGCGGTAAAACCGGCTGCCGCCAGGACCGCCACGTCTTCAGCCTTGCGGGCGCTGGCCCAGACTTCGTAGCCGGCTGTTTTGAACGTGTCGGCCAGGGCGCGGCCAATGCCGCTGGAACAACCGGTAATCAACGCAACGGGCATGGCGCGGTCCTTGTGCAGAAGAGAGAAAAGGGCTCAGTCGGAGAAACTACCCTGCAAACGCTCGGCGCGAAACTCCAGGGTTTGCGGGCGATAGCCGGGACGCAGTGGCGGCATGGGCAAACAGTCTTCCCAATTTGCCCCTGCCTGCAATTCGCCGGGGCCGCGATAACGCGGCGCGGTGTATTGGTTGTCGGCGAGGTTGACCGTATCACCCGGCGCGTAGGCGGCGATGCGCCAACGCAGCTCGGTCAGCGGCACATCGTTGCCATTGTTCATCTTCAATAGCAACGGGCGATCCGCTGGACACTGCTCCGGCGCGTAAGTGATGCGCAACTCAAGACGTGCCAGTTGCTTGACTTCGCGGTTGTCCATCCAGATCACCCAAGTGGCTACCACGCCCAATCCAATGGCGGCCGCTACCGAGACGGGCAAGGCCTTGGCCGGGTAACGCAGCAACAGGATCAGCCAGGTGATGACCAACAGGACGCCGATAAACATGTCGCACAACCTCGCAGGAGAGAGGCTCATCCTACCTAAGGGCGGGTGTGCTTGGCGATGGGCGTGGTGAGGGCGACCGTTTGTCGAGCCTGTAATTTGTGACAGTAGCCATGCATGAGGTTTCAGCATTAGCTGGTGCAAATCGACATGAAGACACCTGATGCAGCCTCACTTGGTTTTCATACACCGCAACACCCCAAAAGTAGCGGTCGTTGAACCGCGGGGGTTGGCTGTGCGCTCGGTGGATTATTACCGTGCCGTGGAGGAGGAAGGCGTCGATGCGCGGGTCAATCGCACGGTTCATGACCCTGCGGGGCGGGCGATTGCGCAGTGGGATCCGCGGTTGTTCCTGAATGCCTCGGCGCCGGCCAATCTGGTGACGATTCATGGCCTCTCGGGCACTGCCTTGTG
Organism: Pseudomonas sp. SJZ080; assembly: GCF_007828295.1. Taxonomy (NCBI): domain Bacteria; kingdom Pseudomonadati; phylum Pseudomonadota; class Gammaproteobacteria; order Pseudomonadales; family Pseudomonadaceae; genus Pseudomonas; species Pseudomonas sp. SJZ080. The sequence continues at coordinate 255,251 of NZ_VIUK01000003.1, read as the reverse complement.
CACCCTCAGTGTCGATGCCGGGCTGCATGTGAGTCTGTTCGGTGAAGCGGGTCAACCGGTTCACAGCTGGGATGGTCGGGGTTCGCAGCACTGGATGCACTACGATAATCAGCTGCGATTGACGGCGCTGTTCGAGCAAGCAGCGGACGGCGAAGCGGTTTGCGCGGAACGTTTGAATTACGCGGCCAACGATCAGGCGTTCGTTGATCACAACCAATGCGGTCAACTGATCCGGCATGACGATCCGGCAGGTACACAACTGTTCGAGGCGTTTGGATTGATGGGCGGGCTGCTTGAGCAGACTCGGCATTTTCTGCGCGCACTGGAGTCCCCCGACTGGCCTGAATCTGCAGCTGAATGCAATGAATGGCTGGAGCCGGGCCCCGGCGCAACCACCCATTCACGTTTGAATGCGCTGGGCGAGTCTGTTGAACAGACCGACGCCCAAGGCAACCGTCAGTTCTTTAACCACACCGTCGCCGGTCAGTTGCGCGAGGTTCGACTGCAGCTGCGGAATGACACAACGCAGAAAACACTGGTCAGCGCCATCCAGTACAACGCCCATGGCCAGACCGAGCGGGAAGTGGCGGGCAACGGCGTGATCACCATGGTCGAGTACGCCCCGGCAGATGGTTGTCTGATCCGTCTGCACGCCAAACGCGGCAGTCACGTGCTGCAAGATTCCTCTTATGAATACGACCCGGCGGGCAATGTGCTGCGCATCGAAGACGCTGCCGTACCCGTTCGTTACTTCGCCAATCAGCGCATCGAACCGGTCAACCGATACGACTACGACTCCCTTGATCAGTTGATCCGCGCGACGGGCTGGGAGGTCGGCGGCACAAATAAAGGCCCACAGTTTTCTGTCTTCGACGATCCCGCGCCACGGGGCAATTACTGTCAGACCTATCGTTATGATCGTGGCGGCAACCTGTTGGAACTCAGCCACAAAGGGCCGCAAAACCATGGACACCGCTTGGTCGCCGCGCCGTTCAGCAACCGCTGTCTGCCGGTGATCGAGGGCGTGGAGCCGGGTGAGGAGGATTTTCGCGCGGGCTTCGACAGCAACGGCAACCTGCTGAAACTGCAGCCAGGACAAACGTTGTTCTGGAACTTGCTCAATCAGTTGAGCGAGGTGCGGCCGGTAGCACGCGATTCTGCGGCCTCCGACAGTGAACGTTACCTCTACGGTGCCGACGGCATGCGCGTGCGCAAAGTGCGTTCGATGCAAACCAATGCTCGAACGGTGATGGCTGAAGTGCGTTATTTACCGAGCCTGGAAATTCGTACGCACAGCGGCACGGGTGAAGTGCTCCATGTGATCAGCGTCCAGGCCGGGCGCAGCAGTGTGCGGGTGTTGCACTGGGAAACGGTGCCGCCGAAGGACAGCGCCAATGATCAGTACCGGTACTGTCTGAATGATCATTTGGGGTCTTGCACCCTGGAGCTCGACAGTGAAGGAGAAGTGATCAGCCAGGAGCGGTATCACCCGTTTGGGACTACGGCTTGGTTTGCCGGGAGGGGGGAAGTTGAGGCGAGTCGTAAAACGGTGAGGTATTCGGGGAAAGAGCGGGATGCGACAGGGCTTTATTATTATGGGTTTCGGTATTACGTGGCGTGGTTGCAGCGGTGGTTGAGTCCGGATCCGGCGAAAGATATAGAAAGCTTGAACCTTTACGTGTTTGTAAGTAATAGCCCAGTTGCTCGTTATGATAGGGAGGGATTAGTAAGTTGGCCGTGGAGTCGTTCTGCTCAGTCCATGTCCTCCTCTGTAGATAAGTTAGTTGAAGTTTTTAATCGAGATAACAATGGGCGTCTGCGAGTGATGCTTGATGATGAACGTGATAAATATGGTGGTGTTCTTGAGCACTTGGCAAGCTTTGATCAAAACACTTCCGCATTAGAAGAATATGTTGAGGGCGGGAGTGGAGTTTATGCTCAGATTAATAACGAGCTTCGTTCAGGTCAAACTTCTGGAGATCCTGAGCTGTCAAGCCTAATGGAAGAGCTTAAGCAAGAGGTCGAAAATCTATCCGAATACGAAGGAGAAGTTTATCGCGCTACACGGACACCTCCTGGAGTTTATGGGAAGCTCATAAATAAGAGTGATGCAGTAATGGATATGGCTTATATGTCGACCAGCGCGATACCTCATCATGCGATAGATTGGCTTGAAACTTGGGTTGATGGAGGCAGCAACAATGAAAAAAATGAAAGGGTAATATTTATTTTCGACAAAAGTACGACGAAGAAAGTCGCTTCCGCAGGTATGCTGACTGATCATGTTTTGATTAAGCCTAATGCCGTGTTTAAAGTAAAAGACGTGCGCCATATTGAGTCGGCTCAGTACGGAAGTTTAATTGTGGTGGGGCTTAAGCCGGCAAATGATCCGAGCGCTAAAGATATAAAAAATATTTTTTCGGGGGAGGTTTTGCTGCCAGCGATTAATGATAGTGTCACTCGTCGTATAAGGGGTGTGTTTAGCCGATGGTTGAAAAGTTGAGGTGCTGCGTTCATCCTGAATAGTCCTCCGTTATGAAAGTTATTACAGAAGTCGAGTATGGGTTTTAAGCATTAGTTGATCGTCATTCTTCGAGACGAATTTTCATGGATATCCAGGTAGCGGCCATGCACCGCCATACTCCAAAGCTGATTGCCATCGATCCTCGTGGGCTGGCCGTTCGCTCAGTGGATCATTACCGTGCCGGTCCTGGCGACATGGCGGAGGCTCATGTCGAACGCACGACCCATGACCAGGCGGGAAGGTCGGTCGCGCAGTGGGATCCGCGCATGTTTCTGGAGGATTCGGCGCTGGCCAACCTGAGCACTGCACATGGCCTGAGCGGCACTGTTTTGTACAACCTCAGTGTCGATGCAGGCTTGCGCGTGAGCCTGTTCGGTGAGGCGGGTCAATCGGTGCAATCCTGGGATGGACGGGGGTCGCAGCACTGGATGCACTACGATAATCAGCTGCGATTGACGGCGCTGTTCGAGCAAGCAGCGGACGGCGAAGCGGTTTGCGCGGAACGTTTGAATTACGCGGCCAACGATCAGGCGTTCGTTGATCACAACCAATGCGGCCGATTGATCTGTCACGAGGACCCGGCCGGGGCTGTGCTGTGCAATGACTACGGATTGAGCGGCGGGATACTCGAGCAGGAGCGGCGTTTTGCCAAGGAGCCGTCTCCCGGTTTCGCCACGCACTCACGATTCAATCCGTTGAACGATCTGCTGTCCCGAACCGATGCCCAAGGCAACGAACAACGTTTCAGCCAGACCGTGGGCGGCCAGTTGCGCGCCGTGGATTTGCGCTTGAACAACACGCTGGAATGGCTGCCGATGGTCAGCGCCATCGCCTGCAACGCCCACGGCCAGGTTGAAAGGGAAGTCGCCGGCAATGGCGTGATCACCATCCTCAAATACACCGCAGAGGACGGGCGCTTGCAACGACTGGTCTCCCGGCTCGGTCAGAACGAGCCGTTGCAGGATCTGCGTTATGCCTACGACCCGGTCGGCAATGTGCTGAGCATCGAAGACGCCGCCCTGCCGATCCGCTATTTCGCCAATCAGCGCATCGAACCGGTCAGCCATTACTGGTACGACACGCTCTATCGGCTGATCGAAGCGACGGGATGGGAGGCCGGATCGGTCAACCACGGTCCGTCGTCGGCGATGACGGCAGATCCCGCCACCCCCGGCAACTACCGTCAAACCTACCGTTACGACGCCGGCAACAACCTGCTTGAACTGACCCACGTCGGCCCGCAAAACCACGGCCATCGCCTGGTCGCCGAAGCCCACAGCAACCGCTGCCTGCCGGTGCGCGATGGCCTCGAGCCGGGCGAAGACGATTTCCGCATCGGCTTCGATGCCAACGGCAACCTGCTGAGCCTGCAACCCGGACAAACGCTGAGCTGGGATCTGCGCAATCAACTGCGCGAAGTCCGGCCGGTCAAGCGCGACGCTGGTCCTGACGATTGCGAATGCTACGACTACGGCGCTGACGGCATGCGCGTGCGCAAGGTCCGCTCGCTGCAAACCAATGCGCAAACGGTGGTCATTGAAACCCGTTACTTGCCCGGTGTGGAAATCCGTACCCACAGCGGCACCGGCGAAGTGCTGCACGTCATCGACGTGACGACCGGACGCGGCAGCGTGCGGGTGTTGCACTGGGAGGCGGAAAAGCCGAATGAGATCACCAACAACCAGCAGCGTTACAGCCTGACGGATCATCTGGGCTCGAGCACGCTGGAGCTGGATCAGGACGCCCGCCTCATCACTCAGGAACGGTATTACCCGTTTGGCGGTACGGCCTGGTCAAACGGTATGGCGGTGCAGGTCAGTTACAAAACGGTGCGGTACTCGGGCAAGGAGCAGGATGCGACGGGGCTTTATTACTATGGGTTCAGGTATTACGTGTCTTGGTTGCAGCGGTGGCTAAACGTCGACCCTGCGGGCCCCGTTGACGGATTGAATCTCTACCGTATGGTCAGAAATTGTCCACTTGGGTTTCGTGACGAACAAGGTTTGGCTCCCATCTCTATTGATGAGAAACCTACAGATAAGTCAGCAGCGCCCGTTTCGACGCAACAAGCGATAACTCCCGTAGGAGGCCAGCCGCTCTACTACCGGGTTGACTACCTGGAGAGCCGTTTATTGCTGGCCGATACTGCATCGCAAGGAAGGGCAATTCAGGTCCAAGATAATTTCGATCATAAAATAAATGAAAGAATAGGATCTATTGTTACTACGCCGAAACAGTCGATGCTGGAGAAGCCCAGTAAATTTTTTAATATATTTACGAAGAGTGAGTGGGAGTTTAAGAGTAATTATAAGTATTCTGACTCTGGCGGCGTTTTTTTGAATGATGTAAGCAGGGGGCAGATACGTCTTGTAGCGGACCTTAACTATCTTCCAAGCGTTATCAGGCGATCTAAAGTATTGAATGAAACAACGCTCACCAAAACAGCTGGACTTGAAAGCGGTAGCGAGGAATTGTTCAAGGTCTTTTTTTCTGAAACACCTAATGGCAAGGCGACACAAAGGTTGATGGATGAAGTGGGTTTGAAAGCCACGGCTGTAACAAAGGAAGTGACGGGAGGCTACACCGATTTTATCGTGGCGGTCATCCCGACTGGCCCTTATGAAGTCATTAACGCTGAGAAGCCATCAGCATCGAGAAATATGTTCGCTTTAGCACGAGCCAAGAGGCAGGCTGCTTTATCCCTGAATCGCCAGCAGGAAAAAGCCCCCGCCTAACCCACTGCGGATAGGGAACGCAGCGGGCTGGACGGGGGCTTTTCGTTTTACTGAACGCTTACTGCGCGATGGTCTTCACCGAAACCCCACGCTCGATCGGCGTAGACCGACCATAGATATCTTCAAACCGCTCGATATCGTCCTCACCCAAGTAACTACCCGATTGCACTTCGATGATCTCGAGTGGAATCTTGCCCGGGTTGCGCAAACGGTGAACCGAAGCGATCGGAATGTAGGTCGACTGGTTCTCGCACAGCAGGAACACATTCTCGTCGCAGGTCACTTCCGCGGTGCCGCTGACCACGATCCAGTGTTCGGCGCGGTGGTGGTGCATTTGCAGGGACAGGCACGCGCCCGGTTTGACCGAGATGTGCTTGACCTGGAAGCGCCCGCCCATGTCCACCGAGTCGTAGGAGCCCCACGGACGATAGACTTCGCAGTGGTTCTGGGTTTCGCTGCGGCCCTGTTCGTTGAGGGTGTTGACCATCTGTTTCACGCCTTGGACCGAGTCCTTGTGCGCGATCATCATGGCGTCCTTGGTTTCGACGACCACGATGTTTTCCAGACCGATCACCGACACCAGTTTGCCGTTGCCGTGGATCATGCAGTTTTTGCTGTCCTGAATGACCACGTCGCCTTTGGTGACGTTACCGTTGACGTCTTTTTCGTTCACTTCCCACAGCGACGCCCAGCAACCGACATCGCTCCAGCCTGCAGTGAGTGGTACGACGCAGGCGCGCTGGGTTTTTTCCATGACCGAGTAATCGATGGAGTTGTCCGGGCAGCAGGCGAAGGTGGCTTCGTCGATGGTGACGGTGTCGGCGTCCTGTACGCTGCGCTCAAGGGTCAGCAGGCAGGTGTCGTAGATGTCCGGATCGTGTTTTTTCAGCTCTTCGAGGAAGCGGCTGGCGCGGAACAGGAACATGCCGCTGTTCCAGAAGTAACCGCCGGACTGGACGAACTCGGTGGCGCGTTTCACGTCCGGTTTTTCGACGAAGTGCGAGACACGGCTGACGCCTTCCGGCAGCAGCGAGTCATTGGTCGACTTGATGTAGCCGTAGCCGGTTTCCGGTTTGGTGGCCGGAACGCCGAACAGCACCATTTCGCCGTTTTCGGCGGCAACGGTGGCCAGGGCCAGAGCGCGTTGCAGCGCTTTCTGGTCTTCCAGTACGTGGTCGGCCGGCAGCACCAGCATCAACTCGTCACGACCTTCATTGACCAGCATCATCGCGGTCAGGGCCACGGCCGGCGCGGTGTTGCGGCCGAACGGTTCCATCAGGATGCGCTGGGTTTCCAGCTTGCGGTTGGCCAATTGCTCGTTGACGATGAAACGATGGTCCTTGTTGCAGACCACGATCGGGGTGTCCATGCCTTCGAACACCAGGCGTTCCAGGGTTTGCTGGAACAGCGTGTGCTCGCCGGTCAGGGCCAGGAATTGTTTAGGGAACTGCTTACGGGAAAGCGGCCAAAGACGTGAGCCACTACCACCTGACAAGATCACCGGAATCATGTTGTTACTCCTCGAAAATCGTATGGGTCAGAGCTACTGCGTTCTGTCGTTTCACTCTTGTTCTTATTCCGTACCGAATTGCCTTCGTCCTCTGTAGAAGCCGGCTTGCTGGCGATCGGGCCTGAGACCGCCATCGCCAGCGAGCCGGCTCCTACAGGGACCGCGTTTTTTCAGCGGTCCCGCGGGCGAGCCTTCAGCAATCCGGAAAATTGTTTAGCGCGTCGAAACCGGGCGTTTTACCCAGACTGGCGACAGGCTGCTGCCGTTGCCGGTGACGTACAGCACCGCCGCTTCACCGCGTTCCAGGGCAACCGGCTTCACGTCGCCCACTTTCGTGGCGCCATCGTATAGGGCCAGGCTGACTTTGACCGGGTTGATTTCACGCTCGCCGCGACCCTTGGCGGCCACGGATGGCACCACTTCAGTCTTGCCGTCAGCGGTTTTCAGGGTCAGGGCCTTGTCGCTCAGGTTCTGTACGCGAACCAGGGATTTCTGCTTGTTCTTGAACGGCGGCTCTTCGATCAGTTGCGGCGCGCCGCTGGCGTTGTTGACCAGGGTGTAATAGTGATCGCCGGCCAGTTTCACCGGCAGGGTCTGGCTGCCGACCTTGGCGCTGTAGTCGCCGCCCGGCATGAAGCTGAAGTCGGTGCTGGACAGCGGCGCGACGTCGTTCAGGTTGGTGCTGCCGACGGTGGCGCTGACTTCAGCGTTGCCGGCGTTGTAGACACGTACGAAGCTCGAACCTTTCGGAGCGGTCGGGCCGTAGAGCGCGGCATCGCCAGCGAAGGCATTCATGGACAGCACGCTGAAGGTTGCGGCCAAAGCGAAAGTCTTGGCGAGACGGCGAGGAGTAGTAGTGAAAGTCATGGTGTACCTCTCTTTCAGTTTTGCGCCCGGTCGGGCGTCTCGGATTTAGTGTTTGCGGCTACGTTTTGTTGGCGGGCGCCGGCTTCTTTGAGCTCTGCGACCCACTGTGGGTCGGCGTCGCCGATTTCGTTGTTCACAGGCAGATAACGTTCAGGAAACTCCCAGATCAGCACCTGTGGCGGGCTGTTCTTGAAAGCATCGCTTTTCAGGTAGCTGAGCATCGGCAGAATCGGGCCGTGGCCGTCTTCGGCGTAATTGACCACGTCGCTGTTCAGCGCTTGTTTCAGCGCACCGACGAAGTTCCAGTTCGGGTTGGCGCTGTAGCTGGTGCCGATCAGGGCCACTGGCACTTCGGTGTTGGCGAACAACGCGTCATCACCGCCAGCCTGATCGTCGGCAACCACGGTGTTGCGTTTCTGCAACGGCTCGGTCGCCGGCATCAGGTTTTCGAACAGCGGATCGAGCGGCAGGAACAAGCGCAGGTCACCCTTGTGGGTCACTTTCTCTGCCGGCTCGGTGACGAAGCGCTGAGGCTCGCCGCTGAGCGGGGCTTTTTCGGCAATGGTCTTGGCCAGGGTCTCGGCGGCGATTTGCGCGCCTTCCGGGGTCCAGTGAGTGTCGGTGCGCAGGAACACTTGCTGACCGTCGAGCTTGGCCTTCAGCAGCGGGCCGTACAGGTCGGGCGCGAGGATCTTGTTGGCCGCCACTCGGGCGTGGAAGTCCTCATAGAGGTTGGCGTGAATGCTCGAAGGCTTCGCGTCACCCAAGTGTTCCGGGTACAGGCGAGTCTTGGCCGGCACGATCGCCATCACCAGTTTCACACCCTTGGCTTTCAGTTCCTGGCGCACGCCTTCGACCAGCGCGTAGTTGCCTTGCAGGTTCAGTTCTTCGTTGACGATCGGGTTGAATTCTTCATCGCTGTACAACCATTGATCGCGACCGAGCACGACACCCGGACGACCTTCGTTGAACAGTTTGAAATCCAGCGCGGCCCAGAGGTTGGTGCCCAGGCGCTTGATCGGGAACTCGTCGTCGTAGTGCGTCTCGACGGCTTTGGCCCAGCGGCCATTGAGCACCGTCGCATCGGCGTTGGTGCTGAAGCCGAAGAAGCTGCGCGTCGACCACAGGCCCAGCACCAGCAGGGTCACCATGAACAGGGCGATGTAGAAGATACGTAATGAGCGGGTCATGGTCAGATCCCTCAGAACTGGAAGTAAAGGAACGGCGAGAAGCTTTGCGCCGAGAGTTTGAAAATCGAAGCGATGAACAGCACCAGGACCAGCGTGCGCATCACGTAGCGCGACCAGTCCGCCGTCCAGTACGCCGGTTGCACGGTGGCTTCAACGCCGACGGTGTAACCCGGTTCGTGGATGCTGGCCGGGTTGTCGCCCGGTACGGCCTTGATCATTCCTGGGGTTGCGGCGGCCGGGCCATCGGCCTCGACGTTCACAACAGGCTTGGTCTTCTCAGGCGGCAGGTTGCTGTAGAAGTCACGGATGCCGAAGAACGCCAGGGTCATGTAAGCCACCACCAGAGTTGCCACTTGCAGACCGGTGAGGCTGGCCTGGTTGAGTTCCGACAGCGACCATTCGCCGAAGCTGAACATTGCACCGTACATACGGCCGGCGACGTGCAGGTTTTCCGAGCGGAAGATCACCCAGCCCATGACCACGAGCAGGAATGTCAGCGCCCAGCGGATCGGGTTGATGCTGCGCGGCGAGGTGTTCAGGCCCAGCGCTTTTTCAATGGCCAGCCACATGCCGTGCCAGGCGCCCCACACGATGTAGGTGATGTTCGCGCCGTGCCACAGACCACCGAGCAGCATGGTCAGGAACAGGTTGCGATAGGTCATCAGCGTGCCTTTGCGGTTACCGCCCAGCGTGATGTACAGGTAGTCACGCAGCCAGGTGGACAGGCTGATGTGCCAGCGACGCCAGAACTCGGTGATCGACTGACTGATGTACGGCTGTTTGAAGTTTTCCATGAAGCGGAAACCCATCATCAGGCCCAGGCCGATGGCCATGTCGCTGTAACCGGAGAAGTCGAAGTACAACTGCGCGGTGTAGGCGAGAGCGCCGAGCCAGGCGTCGCCCGTGGTCGGGTTCTGCAGGGCGAAGCAATGGTCGGCCACCACCGCGAGGGTGTCGGCGATGAAGACTTTCTTGATGAAACCCTGCATGAACCGCGTGGCACCTTCGGAGAACTTGTCGAGGGTGTGGGTGCGGTTGTTGAACTGGTCGGCGAGGTCGCGGAAACGCAACACCGGACCGGCAATCAGGTGCGGGAAGATCGCCACGAACGCCGCAAAGTCGATCAGGTTGCGGGTCGCCGGCGTATCACCGCGGTAGACGTCGATGATGTAGCTGATGGACTCGAAGATGTAGAACGAGATCCCGATCGGCAACAGCACGTGGGTCAGGATGAACGGCGACAGACCGACCGAGGTCATCATCGCGTTGATGCTGTCGACGCCGAAGTTGGCGTACTTGAAGTAGCCGAGAATGCACAGGTCGACGGCCACGCCGAGCAGCAGCCAGCGCTGGGCAGGTTTGGTCCGAACGCCAGCGGCGCCGACTTTGAGGCCGATCCAGTAGTTCCACAGCGTGACGGCGGCGAACAGTGCGAGGAAGTCCACGCGCCACCAGGCATAGAACACATAGCTGGCGATCAGCAGCAGCAGGTTGCGATAGCGTATTCCGCTCAAGTAGTACATGCCGAGAAAGATCGGCAGGAACAAGAACAGGAACACGTTGGATGAAAATACCATCCCGGTCTCTCCATGTTTAACCAACAGTCAAGGGCCGTAGCCCCCCCAAACCCCCCCACTAAAAACCGGGGGAGATGCATTACATTCAAACCGCCGCGATCCCTTGTAGGAGCCGGCTTGCTGGGGAAGGCGGTGGATCAGTCAACATCGATGGTGAATGTCATACCGCCATCGCCAGCAAGCCGGCTCCTACAAGGGGATTTGCGTTTGTTCTAGGAGCCTTTGCCTTTTTCGTTGGCCGGGTCGTAGACCTTGGTCAGGTCACCCCCGAGGCGGAAGGTCTTGAACGGCTGCATCTCGTGCTTCTTCTCAAGCACATCCGGCGAGCAGGTGTAGAGCGTGCAGAACGGTTCGAGCCAGGCGAATTTCGAGTCGACCTTGAGGTCGGACATGTCCTGTTCCTTGCCGTTCTTCTTCTCGAATTCTTCCGGGTCTTTGACACCGGCGAGTACTCGATCACCCAGGCGTTTCAATGCGCCATTGTTTTCCTGACGCAAATCCACACCGTTGACCTGGGCGAAACTGGCGATCATCGCCAGCGGCGGCAGGGCGTAGTTGTGATAGGCGAGGGCGCGTTGCTGGCGCTTGAGTTCGTTGGGCAAGAAGCCTTGGGCGTCGACCTGATTGGCGCCGACCTTGTATTCCTTCACGGCCCAGTCGAACAGGTCGCGGCGGTTAGTGGCGACGGACGTTGCCATCACCGACCAGGCGGCCCAGTACGAATGGTTGTTGGTTTTATCCAGCGGCAGATTGTCCCAATCGCTGACCACCTGATCGGCCATTTTGCTGAACCAGGCTTCAATCAACTGCGACTCTTGCTGATGGTTGGCCAACGGATGCGAGTCGGAGAACTTCAGGCGGATGTACGAAGACGCCATGCTGCCCAATGCCCATTTGCGCATCGATTTTCCGGTGTGGTTGAAGTCCTTGGACATCAGCGCATCGGCCTTGGCCCAGGCGGTCAACCAGTTCAGCGTGCATTCAAGCTGTTCCGGGCGACCGTCACGCATGAACTGCATCACGCGTTTGCTGGTGCCGCGCTCGATCTTGGTGATGTCGGCGGTGGTGTCGCGGAAGGCTTTTTCCGATGCCTCGTTCAGGGTCGAACGGGCCTTGTCGGAACCTTCGTATTTGCTGCGAAATTGCAGCGCGCCGGTGTACGGCGTCGGCATCGCGTCACAGCCTTCTTTGCTGTCGCCGGTTTTGACTTTTTCAATCGGCGCGAAGTAACCCTGTGGCGGACGCAGCGGCGCGGCGGCCTGGGTGGCGCCGGCGAACATGGCCAGCGTCAGCAGGGAGGGCGCGAGTAACTTTTTCAAAGTTCGGGTTTGCATGATTGCCTCATTGCCCGACCGAAGCAGTACGCTGCTCGGCGCTCGGGAACACGTTGCGTTTGCAGATTTTCGCTTCGACTTTTTGCGGCGCGGCACCTGCTTCAGGGCCCTGGACTTCGACGGCCAGCAGATTCTGCGAGGCCCAGTCTTCGTCCGTGCGCAACTCAAAGGCGAAACGCCCGTCAGTGTCGGAGGTTTCCGGTTTTTCGATCTTGATGTCCTCGTGGCGACCGTTCATGTACCAGAGGGTGGCTTGCAGGGTTTTCACCGACGGATCGGCGAAACGGATGTCGACCTGGTGACTGCTGTTTTGCAGGTTCAGGTTCTTGCTGTTGACCATCAATTCGTTCTTGCCCGGTTTCAAAGTTGCACTGCCGGTCATCTGTGCATCCTTGCCTTCGCAACCGTTGTCCAGCAGCGCCATCATCTGGCGGTAGATGGTTTCCTGGTCAAGGCGATAGAGCGGCGAGAATTCCCAGATCAGAATCTTCGGCGGCTTGGTCTGGAACTCTTCGCTGCCCAGGTACTGCAGCATCGAACCTTCCAGGCCACCGCCGGGGAACGCCACGTTAAGGATATCGGCGCCGATGGCCTCTTCGAGGAAACCGGCGAAGTTGTAGTTCTTGCCACTGTGGCTGGTGCCGACCAGGGTGATCTCGGGATTGCCGGAGTCACTGAACAGGTCGCCATCCGCCGCTTCGCCTTTTGGCTCGGTGGTGAACTGATCCATGTACTGGATCGCGTAGCTGGTGCCACAGAGTTGACCGGCCATGTTGTGTAACGTTCCGGTCTTGCCCATGCGACCCGACTTATGGCTCTCGAATTCGCGCTTCGGAATGCCGGCAAACTCAGGCAGTTGCTTGATTTTCTCGCCGACGATTTTCGCAGTGCGCTGGGCGCCATACGGCGTCCAGTGCTGGTCGCCGCGGAAGTAGAAGTCGTGGGCGGGCAGGGTGTCGGGCAGCGATTCGTTGGTCAGCGGCGACAGGTCCGGCACGACATAACCCATCTGCTCGAAACGGCCGAGCATGGTCTTGTAGTTCCTCAAGGCCTTGTCGAAATCGAATTTGGCCTTGTCTTCCGGATTGAGCTTGTTGCGGTTCACCAGGCCACGAGTGGGTTGATAAACAACAACGAGCTCCACGCCTTTGCTCTTGAACGCATCGTGCAGTTCTTTCATGCGTTTGTAGCCGGCGGGCGTGGTGTCGAATTCGGTGCGCAAGTCTTCCTGCGTACGGAACAGCCAGTCGCCCTGAGCCTGCACCAGCGTGGTGAAGTTCTGCTGATAACGCGTGGTGTAGTTCTTCGCGTCGTGGGCGGCCGGACACAGGCTGCAGCACGGCTCGGCGTTGAATGCCGGTGGACTTACTTTAGCGGCAGCTTCGTCGGCACGGGCGCCGGCGCTGGCCGCGAGAATGCCGACGGTCAACGCCGACAGGCTGAGTAATTTGATCAAGTGTGGGTGCATAAAATTATCCTCAGTCCCGCATTTCGGTCTGGCGTTCGACAGGGTCGATCAGCACGGCTTTCTGCTGGCGCACCAGCAGGTCGAGAATTTCATCCTGACGCTCGCCGAGAATCCCGCTGAAGCTGATGCCGCTGGATTTGGTCGGGGCGAGCATGGACACGCGATACAGCTCGACGCTCAGCGGCGAGTCGATAGACAGCGGTCCGCTGCCGTTACCGGCCAGTTCGCCGCCAACGATGATCAGCGACACCTGGGCATCGAACGGATCGAGCTTGATGTCGCGGTCGGTGTCGCTCAGGTCCTTGATGTGGCCGTAGACGCCGGTCAGTCCGTTGGCCATGGCCAGGTTTTCGTAGAGGCGGATGTTCACGCTGTTACGAATACGAATGCCGTGACGCTTGTTGCTGATGACCTTGTTGGCCCACAGCAGGTTGTCGCCACTCTCGTAAAGGGTGATGCCGTCGGTGTGGTTCTTGTAGATCTCGTTGTAGGCGATGATGTTGTTGACGCTGTTACGGTCGATCACCAGGCCCGACAACTTGTTGTCGTAGCTGCGGTTGTTGAAGATGAAGCTGTCGTTGACCTCACGGGAAATGATGATCCCGTGCTTCTTCTTGGTCCCGTAGACGGTGTTGTCAGCGATGATCAGACCGTGCGAGCGGTCATGCGGGTCGATGCCGTAGACGATGTTGTCTTTGTAGGTGTTGCCCTTGACCACAAAGTCGCGGGTTTCGTAGCAGTAGAAGCCGTACCACATGTCCGAGAATTCGGAATCGATGATCCAGCCGCTCGGTTCAGGGCGCTTGAGCACCTTGGCCATGTTCGGCGTGTACTGGGAAATACTCACGCCATAGGACTTACTGTTGGCGTAGCCGAAACTGGCCATCTTGCTGTTGGCGATGTAGGTCTGGGTACCGCCCCAGGCGAGCAGGAACGGACGGAATTCCTTCGGCGACTTGAACGTCGCCGGGCCGTTGTCTTTCTCGCGCCAGCCGGTGATTTTGGTATCGCGCACAAACAGCTGGCCGTCGTTGACCAGGAACGAACCGGCCTCCTGGGACAGGCGCAATTCCTGGGTCTGTTTGTCGATTTCGAGGATGCCTTTTTCACCGACCACGATCGGCAACTTCGCCAGGAACACGCCCGGCGAGGTTTCGCTGAAGTACTGCTTGGGCAGTTTCTTCGCCAGGTCCTTGAGGTTCATGTAGCCGTCGTCGATGAAAATCGCCTGCGGGATGCCGTGCTGACGCACCACCCATTCGGCCATTTTGTTATCGCCGCCGATGAAGTCCTTCAGGGCGTTTTCCTGCATCATCCGGCGCACGCTGATCTTGCCGGCCTTGGTGCGCACGATTTTCGCGGCGATGGCGTCGCTGGTGTAACCGGAGGTGTCCGGCAGTTTCGGTTTTGCCAGTTCCAGCGGTGCGGTGGGCGCGCTGCTGACGGTGTAGGTCTTGGCCTGCTGCAATTCCTTGGCCGTGGTGGTCGGCTTGACCGGCTCCACATTGGCGAAGCACGCCGAACTGGCCAGCAGCATCGCGCCGGCCAGCAAGGTCAATGAGCCTCTCTTCGGACTGTTCATGTCAGGAACTCCCTTAGCGGTTCGCATCAGAAGCGCCAGATCACGTCGACAAACGCGCGGTGCATGTACGAGTCGACTTCTTTGCCGTAGGCATCGCCCGGCTTGAACACACCGCCACGCAAACGCACGAGGGCCGACGGCTCATCGATCGACTGGCTCAACGCGGCAGGCAACAGGCCCTGCTTGAAGTACTTGGTGACGACGAGGTCCATTTCCTGGCCTAGGTCGTTGCTACCCTCTTTGAGCGGTAACGAGGTGCTCGCGCCACTGCCATCGATATCGTTATCGACGGCGTTGATGCCATTGCTGCCGACGGGCTTGCTGCTGTCGACGCGCCAGAACTTGTGGTAGATCACACTGGCGTCGTATTCGTCGTTGAGCATCCACGAGCCGAACAACGTGGCGGTCTGCATGTTGTTCATTTCGCCACGGAAGGCTTCGCCGAAACGGTGAACCCGCGAACGCGTACCGGTGTAGTTCGAACGGTTGCTTTCCAGGCCGTTCTGTTCGTAATCGGCACTGGCGCGGGCATAGGCTGCACCGACTTGCCATTGCGGATCGAGGCGCAGGCGCACACCGACGTCGGTGGCCCAGCCATTGAGGTCTTCACCGCGCTTGGCTTCGGTCGGGCGGGAGCCGTCGGCGTTGAGCTGATTCACTGTGTCGGTGTCGCCGCTCATGCCGGTGACGCTGCCCCAGTAATTGACGGTGTTGGTGTTGCGATAGTTGTAGGCGTCGCTGTCAGCGGTGAGGCCGAGCCAGCTGATGTCGCCGTTCTGTTTCTTGTCCAGCGAGTCGCCGGCCACACCCGGTTCCGGGTAGTCGAGCTTGCCATCATCGTGGGTGTGATGACCGCGGATCCCGACCCAGTTGCCCGGCGTCCATTGATACGCCGCATCGGCGTAGAGGTGCAGGCGGTCCTTGTCTTTGGGGGCCAGTTCTTTCAGGTCGGTGCGGTATTCGC
This sequence comes from Pseudomonas sp. SJZ080, assembly GCF_007828295.1. Taxonomy (NCBI): domain Bacteria; kingdom Pseudomonadati; phylum Pseudomonadota; class Gammaproteobacteria; order Pseudomonadales; family Pseudomonadaceae; genus Pseudomonas; species Pseudomonas sp. SJZ080. Next base: position 239,500 of record NZ_VIUK01000003.1, on the reverse strand, counting down.
TGAAGCGTTCGGCGACACCGACGTTGGCGCGCAACAGGGTGGTGTCGAAGGTCCAGTTCAGGGCTTCGATGTTGGTGTCGCGCCATTGGCCGTCGTCGTTGCGCAGGCGTTGGCGACCGAGCTTCAGCTGTTCGCCCGGATACGGCGTGAGGCCGCTGTAGCCGACCCAGAATTCACGCATGGCCAGGTAGTTTTTCTTGGTCTTGCGATCACCGTTGTCGGTGGTCTGGGTGCCGTCGCTGTCGGACTGCTGCAAGGTGTCGGTTTCGATGATGTCGGTGGACGTCACGGCCTGACCCATGGCGTAGGCGCTCCACGCGCCGCTTTCGCCATAGACCCATGGACGCAGGTCGAGACCGACACCGCTGACGTCGCCGCCACTGGCGGTGCCGAGGTCACGGTCGTCTTCGGACTGGCCGGTGACTTTTACATCGAGACCGTAGTTCTTGGTTTCGGTCAGGGCCGCCAGGGTTGGGCACGACCACAAGAGGGCGAATGACAGGCCAATACCAGCCTTAACAAATGGATTCAACTTCATAGGGATTCCTCGCCGTCTTCTTCTTCCAGGGCATGCAGTTCCAGCGTGTTCGGACTCAAGGCGCCACGAACGGCCTGTTCTTGTTTCAACAGGCGTTGGGCCTCGGCGAGCTGGGCAGGCGGCAGTTGGGCTTCAAGTGTTTGCGCAAGCTCGGTGGCTTGCGGGGTGTTCTGCGCCTTGGCCAATTGGCTGAAGACGTAAGCGTTAAGCGGGTTGGGCCGGGTGCCCTTGCCTTGGGAAAACAGCTGGGCGATGGCGAAGTCGGCGCTGTTCTGGCCGTTGCGCGCAGCGGTCAGCAGGTGATCCAGTGCCTTCTGCGAATAGACCTTGCCCAGGTAACCGCGGCGGTAAATCTGGCCGAGGTAGTAATCGGCGGCGACTTCTTTGCCGACGGCTTTCTGGAAATGTTCTTCGGCGACTTTCGCGTCGGCCGGCACCCATTTGCCTTCGTAGTAGAGCTTGCCGAGCAACAGTTCGGCGCGCGGCTGGTCAGCGGCACGGCCGTTGTCCAGGTACTTCATCATCGTGTCGACATCGCCGAGTTCCGGGAAGTCGTAGAGCAATTGCGCCAGGCTGACCCACGAAGCAGGGTAGCCGGGAGCGATGTCTTCGAGCAGCGACTGAGCGGTTTTCTCGTCGGTCTTGCCCAGGCTCGCATCGCCCAATACACGAGCGACACTATCAACGCGCTGAGCGGAAACGGTGCCGCGGGTATGCGCCGCTTGCATCTGTTTGATCAGCTCGGCCTGCTGTTCCGGTTTGCCTTGTTTCTGGTAAACCGTGGCCAGCTCGACGTAGCAGATGTCGGTGGTGTTCAACGCGGCTTTGCAGATGGTGACGACCTCGTCGAGGTGCTGGTCGTAGGTGCCCTGGGTGCGATAGAGCAGCACTTGGGCCAGGCCCGCTTCCGGTTTGCCTTCGGCACGCCATTGGCTGATCTGCTTTTGCGCGTTGACGTTCGGAAAACTGTGGGGGTATTGCAGGTACAGCATCGCCAGCGGGATCAGCGTGTTGCCTTCGCCATTGGCCGAGGCTTTTTTCAACAGGCCTTCGGCTTCGTGCTGTTCGGCTTCGGTGGAGCCGGGCTTGGCCACCAGCAGACGACCCAGGCGAGCCTGAGCGCGCGGTGAAACGTCGGCCGCGGCGCGGTAAGTCGCCTCAGCCTGCTTGACCTGCGCCGGGTCGCGGCTGTCGACCTGGATATCGGCGAGGCCCACTTGAGCCTCGCTGTAGCCCAGGTCGGCCAGTTGCTTGTAATTCTGCTGAGCCAGCGCGGTGTCGCCGCGCTTGAGGGCTTCATTGGCCAGGCGCTGGTCGGGCAGGCCGGCGCAACCGCTGAGGCTGATGGCCAACGCCAATGCGCAGAACGCATAACCCTTGTGGGAGTAGGCTTGCTCGCGAAACACGCGCTGCGGTGCATCAGACAAACCGAGTTGACCCTTTCGCGAGCAAGCTCGCTCCCACAGGGATTGCGGTGTATTCAGGATGTTTATGATGTTCACAGGCATGTCCTCGATTTAAAGACCGGAAGCCATGGCTTTATCGATCAGCCAGTTCAGGTTCGGGCCACGGTCGCTGTTCACTTCAACCGGGCGGCCGGCGAATTTGCTGTCCAGCGGTTCGTCAGGCTGGATCAACACGCGGATGTCGGACGACAGGTCGGCGCTTTTCAGGCTGGTGCTGCTGACGATCTTGCCGGTGCGGGTTTTGTCTTCGCCGGCAATCTGGAAGCTGACGTTGGTGCCTGGGCGCACGTCGCCGAACTGGCGATAGGAGAAGCGCGCTTCGACGTTGGCTTCGCTGTTGCGTGGCACCAGTTGGAAGATCACGTCGCCCTTGCTGGCGTACTGACCGTTGGCGACCAGTTGCTGGGCCACGGTGCAATCGCATGGCGAGGTCAGGGTGCCGGTCATTTGCTTGCCGAACAGTTCTTCAACCTTGGCCGGTTGCAGTTGATTGTCGTCAAGATGACCTTTGAGTACGTCGAGCATGCTGGTGCTGAACGTGGCGAGCGGAGCGCCTTTGGCGGCAACGCCGTCAGCCTTGATCAGGCTCTGCACGGTGCCGTCACGCGGCATGGTGATGTTCATGCCCGGCACGCTGACCAGACCGGCCTGCGCATGGCTGACGAAGTACATGCCATACACCGATTTGAAAATGAAACCGAACGCTGCCAGGCCGACGATGAAAATCGCCAGGCTGAAGGTCACTGCACGCAGACGACCGAACGCGGTCATGCCGTGGCCGCCATCCTTGATCTTGCGCGCCTTGGTGAAGTTGTCGCGCTGCAGGGTTGCCAGCACTTCACCCATGCTGACGATGTCGCCGGCCAGGTGAGAGGTGATCAGGTGGCGCAGGGTCGAGATGTCTTGCGGTTCCAGGTTCTGGAACTGGCAGCCGACGCGACCGGTCGGGCGGTCGAAGGAGCGCACTTGCAGCTCTACGTCCATGGCCAGGCCGAGGTTATCGATGACGAACTGCAGGCGAGCCTTGTACACGTCGCCGATCTTCAATGGCAGCTGACCGGCGTTGAAAGCCAGGCCGCCAGCGGAGAGATCGATCACTCGAGCTTCCACCGGGGTCCGGTCCGGACCGAAGAAGCGCAGCTTGGCCGGAATTTTCACTCGGGCGTGTTGGCGCTGGGCTTCTGACTCATGCACTACGTTGGCGTTGACGGCGGTATTCATAGGGGCGATTTCCTGGTTAATTCAAAAAGGGGCGGTCAGACCATCATCAGCAGCACGGCGACAAAAATGCTGCCTGCGGAGAAGGTCATGGTCCGAGACGACCAAGTGTTGAACCAACGTTGAAAGCTGGCGAGATCACGGGTCAGGGAAGTGGGCTGGCGAGTCCAGGACTGTTGGTCGAGGCGGAAGAACACGTAGATCTTCACCAGTGCACCGACGATCTGGTTGTAATAGAGAATCGCCGGGTAGGCCGGTCCGATCCGGTGCCCGGACAAGGACAGCAGCACGGTCAGGATCAGGCGGGTGATGCCGATCCACAGCAGGTACACCAGGATGAACGCAGTGCCGTACTTGAAGGACGCGATGATCGCGACCGTCAGGCCCAGCAGCGACGTCCACATCGACACGCGCTGATCGAACAGCACCACCGAGGTGAACAGACCGAGGCGTTTAACACCCAGGCCCAACGCACGAGCGTTCTGGCGCAGGTTGTTGCCGTACCAGCGGAACATCAGCTTGCGGCTGGCCTTGATGAAGCTTTTTTCCGGCGGGTGTTCCACGGTGTGGATCGCGGCGTCCGGCACGTAGAACGTGTCGTAGCCCAGACGCATCAGGCTGAACCAGCTCGACTTGTCGTCACCGGTCAGGAACTTGAAGCGACCCAGGCGCCAGTGTTGCAGCGAGTCGCTTTCCACGTCGGCGATGAAGTCCGGGTTGGTGACCACGGTGGCGCGGAACACCGACATCCGGCCAGTCATGGTCAGCACGCGCTTGGACAAAGCCATCGAGCACATGTTGATGTGACGCTGGGCGAAGCGCAGTTTGTGCCACTCGCTCATGATGTAGCCGCCGCGCACTTCGCAGAACTCGTTGGTGGTCAGGCCGCCGACGTTGCCGAACAGCTGGAACCACGGCACGGTCTTGAGCACGACGCCTTCGGCGAGCACGGTGTCGCCATCGATCACGGCGACCACTGCACGGTCGTCCGGCAGGTGGCGGGAAATGGCGCGGAATCCGTAGGCCAGGCCATCACGCTTGCCGGTACCGGGAATGCGCACGAAGTCGAGCTTGACCCGCGCGGGCGGATTCATCTTGGCCCAGAGGCTTTTCACCAGCTTCTCATCGGACATTTCCACGATCGAGCAGACCATGGTGGTCGGCAGGCCGCAGTCGATCGCTTCGCGAATCACCGAGGCATAGACCTGGGCAGTGGTCAGCGCGTCGATACGAAAACTGGTGACCATCAAAAACACATGGGACGGGTCTGCCGCTTTACCCAGCTTGCGCACTTTGCGCCGCAGGTGCGGGTAGACCACGTACAGAAACAGCATGCCGCGCAGGAAGTGCGTGGCACCCATCGAATAGCGCCAGATCCCGATGAAGCCGATCAGGAAGATGAAGTCCTTCGACTCGGAATCGAACGTACTCGCAGGCAACGCCATGGCGATGCCCATCAGAATACTTAAGTAAAACAGCCAACCGGCGGCCTGAAGTAGGCCGTGCTTTAGCCTGTGCATAATCTGCATCCGTCTCTATCTCGGGCGAGCCTGTGGGGTGGCCCGAAGGGGTTAAGGCAGGCGTAAATGCCGAAGGTTGTGGCGCCCCGGAGGGCGCCTTCGCCAGCAAGCCGGCTCCTACAGGTTTGCGGTGATTTTGTAGGAACCGGCTTGCTGGCGATCAGCGCGAAGCGCTTACAACCTGCCGGTTACCAGCAGATGCCTTCAGTCCGGTCACTCACGCTGGTGGCTTGAGACATGAAGCCGACCAGGTCGATCACTTGCTTGCCATGCGGGGCGTTCTGCGCCAGGGCGCGGAATTTCTCGTCACGGTTGCCGAGGATGATCACGTCGGAGTTGTTGATCACTTCGTCGAAGTCGGAGTTGAGCAAGGACGAGACGTGAGGGATCTTCGACTCGATGTAGTCCTTGTTCGCACCGTGAACGCGGGCGTATTCGACGTTGGCGTCGTAGATGCTCAGGTCATAACCCTTGCCGATCAGCATTTCGGCCAGATCCACCAGCGGGCTTTCGCGCAGGTCGTCGGTGCCTGCCTTGAAGCTCAGGCCCAGCAAGGCGACTTTGCGTTTGTCGTGGCTGGAAACGATGTCGAAGGCGTTCTGTACCTGGGATTCGTTGCTGCGCATCAGCGAGTTCAGCAGCGGCGATTCCACGTCCAGAGCACCGGCGCGGTAGGTCAGGGCGCGCACGTCTTTCGGCAGGCAGGAGCCGCCGAATGCGAAGCCTGGACGCATGTAGTACTGGGACAGGTTCAGCGTTTTGTCCTGGCAGACCACTTCCATCACTTCGCGGCCGTCGACGCCGCACGCCTTGGCGATGTTGCCGATCTCGTTGGCGAAGGTCACCTTGGTGGCGTGCCACACGTTGCAGGTGTACTTGATCATCTCGGCAACGGCGATGTCCTTGCGGATGATCGGCGCGTCGAACTCTTCGTACAGCGATTGCAGAACGTCGCCGGACGCCTTGTCGAACTCGCCGATGACGGTCATCGGTGGCAGGTCGTAGTCGGCGATCGCGGTGCTTTCACGCAGGAACTCAGGGTTCACCGCCACACCGAAATCAACGCCGGCTTTCTTGCCGGAGCAATCTTCGAGAATCGGGATGACAACGTTTGCGACCGTGCCCGGAAGAACGGTGCTGCGAACCACGATGGTGTGGCGGGTGGTCTTGTCACGCAGGACAAAACCGATCTCGCGGCATACCGCTTCGATGTAGTTCAGTTCCAGATCGCCGTTCTTCTTGCTCGGCGTGCCGACGCAGATCATCGACAGGTCGGTGTCGCGAATCGCCTCGGCGAAGTCGGTCGTACCGCGCAGACGGCCGGTTTCGATTCCCTTGGCCAACAGTTCGCCCAGACCCGGTTCAACGATCGGCGATTTGCCGGCGTTGATCATATCGATCTTGTCTTTGGCGACATCGACGCCAACGACGTCATGGCCCCGTGCAGACAGGCAACCGGCACATACTGCACCGACGTAACCCAAACCAAATATGCTGATGCGCATCGCATTTACCTCTCTATTTTCAAGCCGGTATTTACCAAGCCATTAAATGGCCGGTGTTAATCGTGTTCAGCGGTCATAGTGCACTCGGAAGTTCGGGCGACAGGCGCCGCAATGCCGGGTGCAGGCATATAAGTTCCGAGTGTCTAAATAAGTGCACTCAAGATGTGCGTAACCAGGCCTTATTATTATGAATTGCCCTGTTATGCAGCCGAGTCCTCTGGTTCAGAGGTCCTTCGTGCTAAGGTCTTGCGCGCTCGATTCCAGGCCAGAAGCCCGTAAATCAAGCGGTTCAGGTGCTCGAGTGAGCACGTTTATAGGGGCGCAGCCTTGGCCGTATAGGGGATAGTAGTCATGCGTTATCTCCTGTCCTTCATGTGTTGTCCAAATCAGGGATTATTTAGCCAAAGTTATTGTGACAACTTCGCTACGTGATCTCTTCTCTGCGTAAGTTATCTCGTACATGTTCAGAGATAATCGGTACCGGTTGTAGGAGCTACGCATTTGGACATAGTTCCAGTCCGCCCATCGCGAATTCTGAAATTTTTTGAAATGTTGAGAAAGATGGCACTACTTTCAAACTGATGGCACTTGCTGTTTCACCCTTGTTACACGGGGCGATTAGCCGGATAGATAGTTTTGTGCCACTACCGGTAAATATTTTTAGTGCCACTACTGAAAAAAATGAATGATGTCGAGTGAAACTAAAGTTAGGAAAGTAACTGTTGAATTTTTGACGCCAAGAGCTTGGCGATTCAGGCGGGAAATTGTTCGACGATCAGACGTTGGTGCACGAGCAGATACCGGCTGTCGTGCACCGACCCGGTGCGTCACTCGGGAGCGTGATCGCGAAGAAACACCAGGTTTTCCGGGTTGGATTGCTCGGCGCTGTATCGATAGCCCTGGACGTCGAATTGCTTGAGGACGGCCGGGTCGTTGATGCGTTCTTCAATGACGAAACGGCTCATCATGCCCCGCGCTTTTTTCGCGTAGAAGCTGATGATTTTGTACTGGCCGTTTTTCAGGTCCTTGAACTCGGTATTGATGATGCGAGCCCTCAAGGCCGTGCGTTTGACCGCCGAGAAATATTCGTTGGAGGCCAGGTTCAGCAGCACGTCATCACCCTGGTCGGCCAGGGCTTCGTTCAACCATTCGCTGATTCGCGTACCCCAGAAGGCATACAGGTCCTTGCCGCGGGCGTTGGGCAATTTGGTGCCCATTTCGAGGCGATATGGCTGCATCAGGTCCAGTGGGCGCAACAGGCCATAAAGGCCGGACAGCATGCGCAGATGCTGCTGGGCGTAATCGAAATCGGCTTCGCTGAAGGTCTGAGCGTTCAACCCGGTGTAAACGTCGCCCTTGAACGCCAGCAGTGCCTGCTTGGCGTTTTCCGGTGTGAACGCCGGGGTCCAGCTGCCGAAACGCGCGGCGTTGAGCCCGCCGATCTTGTCGGAGACGTGCATCAGATCGCTGATCTGCGCTGGCGTCAGGTCGCGCAACTGCAGGATCAGTTCCTGGGAATGGTCGAGGTATTGCGGTTGGGTGAAGCGCTGGGTCGCCGGCGGTGTTTCGTAATCGAGGGTCTTGGCGGGGGAAATCACCATCAGCATGAAGTCGTCTCCTTTAATCGTGGGGGCGATTCTAGGGGGTTGGCTTCAATGACTCCAGCTATCAAGTCCATAGGTGATCGACGGCTTGATGCAAACCCTGTGGGAGTGGGCTTGCTCGCGAATGCGGTGTGTCAGTTGACAATGATGCTGGCTGACACACCGCATTCGCGAGCAAGCCCGCTCCCACAGGAGATCGTGGCGTCAGGGCCGGATCAGCTATAGTGCCGCGCGGGTTTTGTTATGGAGACATCCCATTGCGTATCGTTTTTCTTTTATCAGCCTGGCTGTTGAGTTTCGGTGCCGTTGCGGCGCCGGGCGATGTGGCGACGCTCGATCGCAGCACCTGGCCTGAACAGCTCAGCAACCCGACGCTGTTCGATGTCGCCTCGCGCGCAGAGATTCTGATGTTCGCTCGTGTGCTCCTGGCCAGCGAATCGCTGGACGAGGCGAGCCTGGCCCAACGCCTGGGCCTGCGTACGATCAATCTGGATTCGGTCAACAACCTGCGTCAGCGCCTGTGGCAACGCTTGCTGACCAACTACAACTTCGCCCAGCAAAGCTGCGATCAGGATGCGTCCTTCTGTTTTCTGGTCGAAGACATGGCCACCCTGCGCGAGCAAGCCGCCAAGTTCCAGGTCAGCGAGGATAGCTACTACATAAAGTGGGCTGAACCGAGCCGGCTGTTCCATGCGCAGTACCTCGACGAGCAGTTGCGCAAGGCTGCGCTGTTTCCGCAAACCAGCAGCGAAGTCGATCGTTTTGGCGACTACGAGCGCAACGGCGAGGCGATGCATGACCGGCTGTTCCTGTTGACCTTCGACAGCGCCGCCAATGCCGCGCCGGACAACACGGCGTGGGTCACCGAGTACCTGCGCAAAGCGAACATGACGGGTACGTTTTTCGTCCTCGGCAAGGATATTCAGGCGCGCCTGAGCGAGCGTTCAGTGGCGAGCCTGCAGGGGACTTATTCGACGCAGTGCATCGGCGTGCAAGGCTGGGAATTCCGCTCCCACAGCCACTGGCAGGACTGGCAGGATTCGGTGCGGCGCAGCGCCGAACTGGTCAAAAGCAAATTGCCGGAGAACTACGTGCCGCTGTTCCGTCCGCCGGATGGCCAGCGCCGTTCTGACGCAGAAGGCTTTTTCAGGTCCCAGGGCTTGCAGGTCGCGCTGTGGGACATCGATGCCCAGGACGGCGCCGGCAAGCTCAAGGCCAACCAGAGCGCGCAGCGGGTGTTGACCCTGATGCTGTTGTGGCGGCACGGGGTGATCAACTTCAACATCAAGCAGGATGGCGTGAAAACGGCGATGCCCTGGCTCATTACGCAAACGGCGCCGAGCGGGATCGGTTGGGAGGACTGTCAGGACGCGTTTCGCTGAAGCGGAAAAAGCCCGTAAACATTGGGCGAGGGGTGATTTCGAGAGAAAATTCGGTGCAGGCGGACTTCCGACTTTAACGGCACATTGCCTGCACGCCAAGGGCTATTCGTCACTCTGAAAAATAAACTTCAAAAAAGCGTCAAAGTGCTTTTTTCTGTCACAGGTTTTGGAGTATTACGAAGACAGACCGCCGAAACCTGCAACACAGGTGGCGTCTCCCAAGACCCCAGTTTGTGTGCAGTTCACTTGAATCATCACAGGTGAATTCGGCAGTCACTTCGAGGCGCAGCACCGCCAAGGTATTGCGTCGAATGGCTCCCACAAAGGTGACCGAGTATGGATGATCACGGACGTAGTTCTTCCTCCAACCAGCCAATCCTTTATGTACTCGATACCAACGTATTGATTCACGATCCAAACGCCCTGCTTAATTTCGAAGAACACCACGTAGCGATCCCGATGACCGTGCTTGAAGAGCTGGACAAGCTCAAGAGCGGGCATCACAGCGTGGCTGCGGAATGCCGTCAGGCGATTCGCCTGATCGACAAGACCCTGGGCGATGCCAGCCCTGAAGACGTTGAACTGGGTGTACCGATCCAGCGTGGAAAAAGTGGGCCAAAAGGTTTGCTGTCAATTCTGATGAGCAAACGTACCGAACCGAACATCATTCTTCCCGAGCACCTGAACGACAACATCATCATCAACCAGTTGATCGACCTGCACGCGCGCGAGCCAAAGTTGCCCGTGGTGCTGGTCACCAAAGACATCAACATGCGCCTCAAGGCCCGTGCCTGTGGGATCGCGGCCGAGGACTACAGCACCGACCAACTGGTTGATGACGTATCGCTGCTGCCCAACGGTTACCACAACATGGCCGGCTCCTTCTGGGACCTCGTCAGGAATGTCGAAACCCGTCAGGATCACGGCCGCACCTGGCACCAGGTGAAAATGATCGACAACCTGCCGGCAGTGCATATCAACGAGTTCATCATCGACGAACAGGGTTTTGTCGGCTGGATCAAGGAGATCGACGAGGACAAGCTGCTGATTCTCGACCTGCATCAGGAACCCCTGCTGCACCAGGAAGCCTGGGGCCTGAAACCGCGTGACATCTATCAGAGCCTGGCGCTGTACGCCTTGCTCGATCCGGATATCCACCTGGTCAACCTGTCGGGTGCAGCCGGCTCCGGTAAAACCATCCTGGCACTGGCAGCGGCCATCGAGCAGACCATGGTCAGCAAACGCTATCGCCGGATCATCGCGACTCGCAGCGTGCAGGGCCTGGACCAGGAAATCGGTTTCCTGCCCGGCACCGAAGCGGAAAAAATGGAGCCTTGGCTGGGCGCCATCACCGACAACCTCGAAGCCTTGCACATGGATGACGAAAACACCCATGGCAGCGTCGATTACATCCTCAGCAAAGTGCCGTTGCAGTTCAAATCCCTCAACTACATCCGGGGTCGCAGCTTCCAGCAGAGCCTGATCCTGATCGATGAATGCCAGAACCTCACGCCGCACCAGATGAAAACCATCATCACCCGTGCCGGCGCCGGTTCCAAAGTGGTGTGCCTGGGCAACCTGGCGCAGATCGACACCCCTTACCTGTCCGCGACCAGCTCCGGGCTGACGTACCTGACTGAACGCTTCAAGGACTTCCCGAACGGCGTCCACATCACCCTGCAAGGGGTGCCACGTTCGATTCTGGCCGAATACGCCGAATCGCATTTGTAATCGCCTCACCAAAACCGGGCGGCCCCAAAGCCGCCCGGTTTTTTGTGCCCGATACCTATCGAATGTGGGAGCGGGCTTGCTCGCGAAGGCGGTGCGTCAGCCTCTATCTATTGCGACTGATACACCACCTTCGCGAGCAAGCCCGCTCCCGCAGTTGATTGTGGTGATCTTGCAATCTTGCGTGCGGAAATTTGACCCGCAGGTTTACAATCGAGGCTCTTGATCAGGAGTAACCCTGTGCTGACTCATCTCGATTCCCAAGGTCGCGCCAACATGGTCGACGTCACTGAAAAAGCCGTGACGTTCCGTGAAGCGACGGCCCAGGCGCTGGTGCGCATGCTGCCCGAAACCCTGCAGATGATCGTCAGCGGCGGCCATCCCAAGGGTGATGTGTTCGCCGTGGCGCGCATTGCCGGCATTCAGGCCGCGAAGAAAACCAGCGACCTCATTCCTCTGTGCCACCCGCTGATGCTCACCGGCGTCAAAGTCGAGCTCAGCGCGGAAGGTGACGACACCGTGCGCATCGTCGCGCGCTGCAAACTGTCCGGGCAGACCGGCGTCGAAATGGAAGCGCTGACCGCCGCGAGCGTCGCCGCGCTGACCATCTACGACATGTGCAAGGCGGTCGATCGCGGCATGACCATTGAAAGCGTGCGCCTGCTGGAGAAACTCGGCGGCAAGAGCGGCCATTTCCAGGCGGATCAGCCATGAACGTCACCGTGAAGTTTTTCGCTCGTTACAGAGAAGCATTGGGCGTCGACTCGGTGAGGGTCGAAGGCGACTTCGCCACGGTCGATGACGTTCGCGCGCTGTTGGCCATGCGCGATGGCGCCGATGTGTTGAGCGAGCAGAACCTGATGTGCGCCCGCAACGAAGACCTCTGCCAACTCGACGAGCCGGTGAGCGACGGCGATGAAGTGGCGTTCTTTCCGACCGTGACCGGGGGCTGAGCCATGGCCATTCGTGTGCAATCCACGGCGTTCGATCCTGGCGCTGAAGTCAACGCCATGCACGCCGCCCATGTCGGTGTCGGGGCGGTGGTGAGTTTTGTCGGCTACGTGCGCGACTTCAATGACGGGCTCGACGTGGCCGGGATGTTTCTGGAGCACTATCCGGGCATGACCGAAAAGGCCCTGGGCAAGATCGCCACCGAGGCCGAGCAGCGCTGGCCGTTGCTCAAACTGGAGGTGCTGCATCGTATCGGCGCTCTGGAGCCGGGTGAGCCGATCGTCTTCGTCGGCGCCGCCAGCGCTCACCGCCAGGCGGCGTTCGACGCCTGCGCCTTTGTCATGGACTACCTGAAAACCCGCGCACCGTTCTGGAAGAAAGAAAACACCAGCGAGGGTGCGCGTTGGGTCGAGGGGCGTGACAGTGATCATGCGGCGGCGGATCGCTGGAAGCAGTAAGTCCTGCGGCGCCTTTGAGTACGCCTTCGCGGGCAAGCCCGCTCCCACAGGTATTGCGTCGTTCATACATTATGTGAACGACGCAATACCTGTGGGAGCGGGCTTGCCCGCGAAGAGGCCATCCGCAACACCAAAACTCCCAATGAATCACCACCCGACCACCGGCCGGCACATCCCCATTCGCCCCGATTGACGGTTTATACATAAAAGTCCAGTATGGAATTATAAGTACAAAAAAGGCGTGCCCCTGTTTCTGCTCTTTCTTCTGTCTTGCCAAACCAACAACAACCCGCGAGAGAACGAACATGAAGAAATTCCCCCTCATCACCGGTCTGGCCCTGAGCCTGTTGGCGTGCAGCACTTTGTTCGCCGCTGATAAAACCCTGCGCATCGGCATCGAAGCAGCGTACCCGCCGTTCGCATCGAAAACCGACAAAGGCGAAATCGTCGGCTTCGACTACGACATCGGCAATGCCTTGTGCGCGCAGATGCAGGTCAAGTGCGTCTGGGTCGAAGGTGAGTTCGATGGCCTGATTCCTTCGCTGAAAGTGAAGAAAATCGACATGGCGCTGTCGTCCATGACCATCAACGAAGACCGCAAGAAGTCAGTGGATTTCAGCCACAAGTACTACTTCACTTCATCGCGCCTGGTGATGAAGGAAGGCGCGACCGTGGATGACCAGTACGCCAGCCTCAAGGGCAAGACCGTCGGGGTGCAGCGCGCAACCACCACTGACCGTTACGCCACCGAGGTGTTTGAACCGAAGGGCATCAACGTCAAGCGTTACGGCAACAACGAAGAGATCTACATGGACCTGGCGGCCGGTCGCCTCGATGCCATTTTTGCCGACACCATCCCGCTGAACGACTTCCTTTCGATGCCGCGTGGCAAGGGTTATGCCTTTGTCGGCCCAGAACTCAAGGACCCGAAATACGTGGGCGAGGGCGCCGGGATTGCGGTGCGCAAGGGCAACACCGAGTTGGTCAGCCAGCTGAACTCGGCCATCGACGGCATTCGCGCCAGTGGCGAGTACCAGAAAATTTCGGACAAGTACTTCAAGACGGATATCTACGGCGACTGAGCGAACGTCCAGGTTCGAGAGGTTTCGCTGATGTACACGTTTTCCTTGTAGGAGCCGGCTTGCTGGCGATGGACCCAAGTGCGCCGCGTTGATCCAGGCAGCACGCGTTATCGTTAACGACCATCGCCAGCAAGCCGGCTCCTACAAGTCGGAGGCCGTCGGCTTTTATACATTCCACGAATATGCCCGAATTTAATCCCTTCTTAACCGCCCTGTCGTTTATTTCCCGACACCTATTCCATGCGCCCCGGGCTCTCCAACGCCCGGGCCAGCGTGTAGACTTCCGGTCAATCGATATCAAGAAGGGAAACGCAATGAGCGAGGAAACGATGCGGTTGGGCCGTGAGCGGCGCTACCTGGTGTTGCTGGGCATCATCTGCCTGGCGCTGATCGGTGGCGCGCTGTACATGCAGATTGTGTTGGGCGAGGCGCCATGCCCGCTGTGCATCCTGCAGCGATATGCCTTGTTGCTGATCGCGATTTTCGCGTTCATCGGCGCGGCAATGCGCACCCGTCGCAGCATTACGGTGTTTGAAACCCTGGTGGTGATCTGCGCCCTGGCAGGCGTCGGGGTTGCCGGGCATCACGTCTATACCCAGTTCTATCCGGCGGTCAGCTGTGGCATCGATGTGTTGCAGCCGATTGTCGACGGCCTGCCGTTGGCGAAGATCTTCCCGCTGGGGTTCCAGGTCGACGGTTTCTGCTCCACGCCGTACCCGCCGATCCTTGGTCTGTCGCTGGCACAGTGGGCGTTGATCGCGTTTGTGCTGGTGGTAGTGCTGGTGCCGTTGCTCACTTCGCGTAACCGCAAGACGCTGCGCTGAGGTCACTCGCCCCATCGCCGCGTGACACAAAAAAACGCCCCGGTCCTCGTTGAGAGGGCCGGGGCGTTTTTGCATTTCAGAGGCCGGGTAAAAAGATCGTGATGTGCGGCAACGAGCGGTGCGACACATGTGCGACATGTTGTCACAGCGCGAGTGTCGCAAGGCATTTCAGCGTGCCGGATTGGTACAGGTCTACGCAATGAAATTGGTCTTTTGGCACCTCTGCCGATTTCCATTCCCGCAACCCGGAACAGGCAGTTTTAACAGGCCCTGGCGAATTGCCAGAGCCCTTGTCACATGGGGGCTTGGGCAGGGTCGAAGGGGAGGGCAGAGCCTTCGATGCTGTCTGAACTGCGTGTGGTAGACCTACTATTTTTGGTGTTTTTGTTGAGAATCAATTTCGATAACATGGCGCACTTTTACAAAAAGCGTCAAGGATTGTTGCTGGAATGGATAAAAATTATTTCGGGATGAGACATGGTTTATGAATCGTTACATATCTACAATCGCCCGCACTGAAATCCCGGCACTGCTCACCCTGACTCAGGTGCATGAGCAGCAATAGGACGTCGAGAGGCCGGATGGCTTCATGCGACGCCTCTGGTGTCGGTGCCTTCCAACTATCCGCACCAAATGGAATTGGTCTGTAACAAGGCCTTTGACCACGAATTCGAATAAGAACTCACCGCTGGCCCAGGATTTGTCGAACAGCGTCTGACGCGCGACGGGCAGCCCTTATTCAATCCAAGAAAATGCCAACCCTTGGCAGGGTGAAGTGTTGGCGATCAAAACCCAACTGCATTGCGCAAGCTGCTTTAGAGGTCGTGAGATGAGTAAAAACAGGTACCCCAGACTACTAGGCTTATTGCCGCTGATCGGCACGTTGTTGCTGTCAGGCTGCAACATGACCTTGCTCGATCCCAAGGGCCAGGTTGGCCTGGATGAGCGAAACCTGATCATCACCGCAACGCTGCTGATGCTGTTGGTCGTGGTTCCGGTCATCGTCATGACGTTCCTGTTCGCCTGGAAATATCGCGCGTCCAACACTGACGCCGTCTACACGCCGAAGTGGTCGCACTCCACCAAGATCGAAATCGCGGTGTGGGCTGTTCCGGTGCTGATCATCATTGCCCTGGGTTATGTCACCTACAAGTCGACCCACGCGCTGGACCCGTACAAGCCGCTGGAATCCGACGTCAAGCCAATCACCATTGAAGTGGTCGCGCTGGACTGGAAGTGGATGTTCATCTATCCCGAGCAAGGCATCGCCACCGTCAACAAGATCGTGTTCCCGGCGCACACGCCGATCAACTTCAAGGTGACTTCGGACTCCGTGATGAACTCGTTCTTCATCCCGGCGCTGGGCGGCCAGATCTACGCGATGGCCGGCATGCAGACCAAACTGCACCTGATCGCCAACCAGAACGCTGAAATGGACGGTATCTCCGCCAACTACAGCGGTGCTGGTTTCACCGGTATGAAGTTCAAAGCTATCGCCACTTCTCAGGAAGATTTCGACGCCTGGGTAAGCGAAGTCAAAAAGGCACCTAAACAGCTTGAAAAAGCTGAATACGAAGCCCTTTCCAAGCCAAGCCAGAACAACCCAGTCGAGCTTTACTCCTCGGTCACGCCGAACCTGTTCCAGATCATCGTCGACAAGTACGAAGGCATGAAACCGGGCAAGCCGCTGCACCACGAGAAGAAAGAGCACGAAGTGGCCGCCGTGGAAGGGATGGACATGAGTTCGCATTCAGCTGCCGGGGCAGAGGAGTAAACGATGTTTGGTAAATTAAGTTGGGAAGCGGTCCCGTTCCACGAACCGATCGTGATGGTGACCATCGCCATGATCGCGCTCGGTGGTCTGGCGCTGTTCGCTGCAATCACCTATTTCAAGAAGTGGACCTACCTGTGGTCCGAGTGGCTGACCTCGGTCGACCACAAGAAAATCGGCGTGATGTACATCATCGTTGCCATGGTCATGCTGCTGCGCGGTTTTGCCGACGCCATCATGATGCGTACCCAGTTGGCCATGGCCACCGAGGGTTCGCCTGGCTACCTGCCACCTGAACACTATGACCAGATCTTCACCGCTCACGGTGTGATCATGATCATCTTCATGGCGATGCCATTCTTCACCGGCCTGATGAACCTTGCAGTGCCGCTGCAGATCGGCGCGCGTGACGTTGCCTACCCGTTCCTGAACTCCCTGAGCTTCTGGCTGCTGGTATCGGGCGTAGTGCTGATCAACCTGTCCCTGGGCGTCGGCGAATTCGCCAAGACCGGCTGGGTTGCCTATCCGCCGCTGTCGGGCCTGCAATACAGCCCGGGCGTGGGGATGGATTACTACATCTGGGCGCTACAGCTATCCGGGTTGGGTACGACGCTGACGGGGGTCAACTTCCTCGCCACCGTGCTGAAAATGCGTACCCCTGGCATGAAACTGATGGACATGCCGATCTTCACCTGGACCTGCACCTGGGCCAACGTCCTGATCGTGGCTTCGTTCCCGATCCTGACCGCTACCCTGGCACTGCTGACGCTTGACCGTTACATGGATTTCCACATTTTCACCAATGAACTTGGTGGCAATCCGATGATGTACGTCAACCTGTTCTGGGCCTGGGGTCACCCTGAGGTTTACATCCTGATTCTGCCGGCGTTCGGGATCTTCTCCGAAGTCATCTCGACCTTCACCGGCAAGCGTCTGTTCGGCCACCACTCGATGGTCTACGCATCGGGCGCGATCTCGATCCTGGGCTTCATGGTCTGGCTGCACCACTTCTTCACCATGGGTTCGGGTGCCAGCGTCAACGCCTTCTTCGGTCTGGCGACGATGCTGATTTCGATCCCGACGGGGGTGAAGCTGTTCAACTGGCTGTTCACCATTTACCAAGGGCGTCTGCGTTTCACCAGCCAGGTTCTGTGGACCCTGGGCTTCATGGTGACCTTCGCCATCGGCGGCATGACCGGCGTATTGCTGGCCATCCCGGGTGCTGACTTCGTCCTGCACAACAGCCTGTTCGTGATCGCTCACTTCCACAACGTGATCATCGGCGGCGCGGTATTCGGTTACATCGCCGGCTTCGGCTTCTACTTCCCTAAAGCGTTCGGCTTCAAACTGCACGAAGGTTGGGGCAAGGCAGCGTTCTGGTTCTGGATCTCGGGCTTCTTCGTCGCGTTCATGCCGCTCTATGCACTGGGCTTCATGGGCATGACCCGTCGTCTGAACGCCACCACCAACCCTGAGTGGGTGCCGTACCTGTACGTCGCCATGTTCGGTGCGGTGATGATCGCTGTGGGCATCGCCTGCCAGCTGATCCAGCTGTACGTCAGCGTGCGTGACCGCAACAAGCCGGAAAACATGTGCGAACACGGCGACCCGTGGAATGCCCATACGCTGGAATGGTCGACCTCGTCGCCACCACCGTTCTACAACTTTGCCGTGCTGCCAAAAGCCGAAGGCATCGATCCGTTCACCGAAGCCAAGGAAAACGGTACCGCGTACCAGGCTCCGGCCAAGTACGAACCGATCCACATGCCAAACAACACCGCGACCGGTGTGGTCATGGGGGCTCTGTTGACCGTGTTCGGTTTCGCGATGATCTGGCACATCTGGTGGTTGGCCATCGTCAGTCTGGTCGGCACCGTGGGCTACTTCGTGATCCACGCTGCCCGCGATGATCAAGGCTATATGGTGCCGGTCGACGTGATCGAGCGCATCGAAGCCGAGCAGCACAAGCGTCTGGTAGCGGCCGGGAAAGTTCCAGCCACCGCCACCCGTGTTGAAACCTCGTTGGAACAGGCTTAAACCATGTCGAACTTAGTGACCAATGCTGGACACACCCATGTCGATGGACATGGGCACGATGACCATCACCACGACTCGGGCGAGATGACCGTATTCGGTTTCTGGCTCTACCTGATGACCGACTGCATTCTGTTTGCGTCGATCTTCGCGGCCTACGCGGTACTGGTTAACAACGTAGCGGGTGGCCCGTCGGGCCACGACATCTTCGAGCTGCCATACGTACTGGGCGAAACCGCTCTGCTGCTGTTCAGCTCGATCACCTACGGCTTCGCCATGCTGGCGTTGTTCAAGGGCAAGAAGAACCAGGTCCTGGGCTGGCTGGCCATGACCTTCCTGTTCGGTGCCGGCTTCATCGGCATGGAGATCAACGAGTTCCACGTGTTGATCTCCGAGGGCTTCGGTCCTAGCCGCAGCGGCTTCCTGTCCGGGTTCTTCACCCTGGTAGGCACCCACGGTCTGCACGTGACCAGCGGTCTGATCTGGATGGCGATCATGATGTACCAGGTGCAGAAAAATGGCCTGACCGCGACCAACAAGACCCGTCTGAGCTGCCTGAGCCTGTTCTGGCACTTCCTGGACGTGGTGTGGATCTGCGTATTCACCGTTGTTTATCTGATGGGGACTATGTAAATGGCTAACGCTCATTCCCACGATAGCCACGACGCCGGCCACGGCAGCGTCAAGTCTTACGCTATCGGCTTCATCCTGTCGGTGATCCTGACCGTCATTCCTTTCGGCCTGGTGATGTACCCGTCGCTGCCGAAGTCGCTGACTCTGTGGATCGTACTGGCCTTCGCAGTGATCCAGGTGCTGGTGCACCTGGTGTACTTCCTCCACCTGGACCGTTCCGCCGCGCAGCGTAACAACGTGATTGCGTTTGTGTTCGCCGCGATCGTGATTGTCCTGCTGGTTGGCCTGTCGTTGTGGATCATGTTCAGCATCCACACCAACATGATGGCGAAGTGAGGTAAGTCCGAATGTCCTTGAAGCACTTTATCCAAATCACCAAACCGGGGATCATTTTCGGTAACGTGCTTTCAGTGGCAGGCGGATTTTTCCTGGCCTCGAAAGGGCATGTCGATCTGGCCATCTTCCTGGCCGCCATGATCGGCACGTCCCTGGTTGTGGCTTCCGGTTGCGTGTTCAACAACTGCATCGACCGCGACATCGACCTTAAGATGGAACGCACCAAGAACCGGGTGCTGGTCCAGGGCTTGATCTCCCTGAAACTGGCCCTGATCTTCGCGACCGTCCTGGGTGTTGCCGGCGTTGCGTTGCTGTACAAGGTGGCCAACCCGTTGGCCGCGCTGTTCGCAGTGATCGGTTTTGTCATCTACGTCGGTTTCTACAGCCTGTACCTCAAGCGCAAGTCGGTTCACGGCACGCTGGTGGGCAGTCTGTCGGGGGCGATGCCGCCGGTGATCGGCTACGTTGCTGTGACCAACAGCTTCGACATGGCTGCACTGACGTTGCTGGTGATGTTCAGTCTGTGGCAGATGCCGCATTCCTACGCCATCGCGATCTTCCGCTTCAACGATTACCTGGCCGCATCGATTCCGGTGTTGCCGGTGAAGCGCGGGATTCAAGTGGCGAAGAAGCACATCCTGATCTACATCCTGGCCTTCCTTGTGGCGACCTTGATGCTGACCTTCAGCGGCTACGCCGGCATGAGCTATCTCGCCGTCGCCGCGGCCATGGGCATGTACTGGCTGTACATGGCCTGGACCGGCTACAAGGCAGTGGATGACACGGTTTGGGCACGCAAGCTGTTCGTGTTCTCGATCTTCACCATTACCGCGTTGAGCGTGATGATGTCCCTGGACTTCAAAGTGCCGACCGAGCTGTTGCTGACGTACGCGCCTTAAGCGTCGGATGCTGTAAAGAAAAACCCCGCCTTCGAGAGAAGTGCGGGGTTTTTTATTGGGTGTGTTCTGGTGGGCCGTGTCGCCCCATTCGCGAGCAAGTCGGATCGCCGCACCGCCGCTCCCACAATTGAATCTGTGTGGCCGCCATTTTTGTGTTCGCCACCAAACCCCTGTGGGTAAGTCACGTCAATTGAGGGCATCCCGCTATAACCACGAGCAATGAGATAGAACTGGTCACTTAAGAAAAAATCGAGATATTCTAGGAATCTTAAGATTTTATTGGCCCGCTAAAGAAAAATCGCGCGGCCTGCTCAAAAATGAGGATTTGCGCGATGAACTCAGCTGGATATGCCTGTCTGCAAGACGCACTGCAGCTTTCAGCGTTTCCTTTGCGCCAACCTGCCAGAGTTCAGCCCGTTACACGGCTTGAACGAATCGGCGCGACATTGGCAGTCCCACCTGCAATTGCACCTGCACCAGACGATCTGCTCGGACATGTCCTCTTCGCCTTGAAGCATGAGGGGATCAACCTTGCCATTCTGGCTCAGGCGTTACCTCGAATTCCGGCACAAGCGCTCGAAACCGAATTGCGAAAGGCTCCAAACGGGATCTACATCCGCAAGGCCTGCTTTCTCCACGAAGCATTCACCGGTGAGGAGCTGACCCAAAACTCCCCGGTGAAGGGAGGCTTCATCCCCTTGTTCGACCCGGAGCAGTACTTGACTATGCCAGGGGAACGTAATTCCCGCTGGCGTATTGAGTTCAATGGTATTGGAACACTGGCTTACTGCGCCACCGTTGAGCGAACACCTCAAATCATGGCGTTGCTACAACACGATATCCTTGCGCGTGCACAGCAATTCATTCAAAACCTGCCTTCAGGAATGATGGATCGGGCAATCAACTGGGCCTATCTGAGCGAAACCCAGGACTCGTTCGCCATCGAGAAGGAATCACCGAGCGAAGACAAGTCCCGACGCTTCATCCAGTTGCTCCGACAGGCTCATGAACGCATTCCGTTGAGTGAGGATTACTTGGTGACCCTCCAGAATGCAACGATCTCCAATCCATACGATATGGCCGCTGCGTTCCGTCATGAACAGAACCATCTGGCAAGCGGTCTGCATGGTGCAGCGGGTGTAACGTATGTCCCGCCTGCACCGGACTTATGTCGAGAGCTGATGGAACAGCTGATGGCATTGGGGAATGACGCGGTAAAACATATTGACCCTCTGGTCGCCGCCGGGATCATTTCATTTGGATTCGTCTTTCTTCACCCTTTCATGGATGGTAATGGTCGACTTTCCCGCTTCCTCATTCACCAGACGCTTTGCCGTGCTGGGGCATTGGATAATGGCTTGCTGCTTCCGGTGTCGGTGGCAATGAAGCGTGAGGAGCGTCTGTATCTGGAAACCCTGCAGGAATTCTCCCGACCCGCGCGTGAGTTCTGGGACGTGCGGTGGATTGATCAGGGAAACTTGTCCTTCAACTTCACTGGCCATCCGGCAATATACCGCTTCTGGGATGCCACGCCCGGCGTTCGATTCACTCTGGAGATGGCCAAGAGAGCTCTTGAAGTAGAGCTTCGTGAAGAAACGGTTTTTCTCGAAAATTACGACAAAATCGTCAAGGCGGTTGATGAGCGATATGACGTCCGCGGCAGTGACTTGGCCAATCTGGTAATGATGTGCTTGTCGCAAAATGGCACGGTCTCAAAGCACCGACGCAAGCAGTACAAGTATTCGGTTCAGGAGGAAGTGTTTGATTACATCGAGCGGGTCACGCAGACCTTGCTTCGAGATCAGGAACAGGAAAAGCACGGGGCCGAAGTTGCTGACGATTGCTAGATCACGCTTCGTATAAAAAGCCCCGCATTCAAAAGAATCGCGGGGCTTTTTCATTCAAGCGCGGTTGTTACACGGTGCGTCGAGCACCTTCGCCACATCATCGATAATCGCTTTGCTCATATCCTGCAAAAAATGCGACGCCCAGGCATGTCGGTCGCTATCGCGAATCATGGCGGCGTCTGAGGCGAGAAGTTTGGCGATATGGAGCAGGTCGGAGGCGTGGTGCAGCGCCTGGATTATCGGGACGTCACGGTTGATGCGGAACAGCGGTTGATTGGCGTGGTAGGAGAAGGGGGTGAGGCCGATGGTTTTCAGGTCTTTGGGATTGGTCATTGGGGTTTCACCTTCCGTAGGTTGGGCGGTGGTCGATGACCGGTGTAGCGGATAGATCGATAGCGTTCATTTGTAACTCCTGCATAGGTGAAGCTGTCCCGTTCGTTCTCAGGCGAATGGGTGGCAGCTGTGCGCAGGCTGAGAAACCGGAGATGCAGGAACCGGCAGACCCGAAGGTCTCCCACACACAGCCGCCATTGCACGAAAACTCGGGCGTAAAAAAACGCCGACAATCGTGAGTTAGGCGCAGTTGCATGCGCATCTTACTCGGGTTCTCAGGCCCGGTCGCTGAATTGGCAGCGACAACCTCAAGCTATCCGGCATTTTCCGAAGCCGCAATCGTAGCGATCTGGTGGCTTGTGAGCATGTCAGGCGACATATCTTGTAGAAGATGACTTCGGTCTGATCCTGTCAGTCGACAGTGTGATCACCGCAATCCTTGTGGGAGCGGGCTTGCTCGCGAAGAGGCCGTATCAGCCAGCATTAATGGCGCCTGACACACCGCATTCGCGAGCAAGCCCGCTCCCACAAGGTTAGTGGCAGTCAGTTAGTTACTTGGTGTGTCGAGCAGGCGGAAGAACCGTTCGCGCACCTGAACGTTATCGCTGTGCGCCACGTTGAAACGCAGAAAGTGACTGGCGTCCGGCGCTTTGCTCAGCAGGGTGCCAGGCGCCAGCACCAGGTCGATATCCAGCCCCTTCCTCGCGAGCGTTTCGGCATGATGCCCGTCGGGCAATCGCGTCCAGATAAACAACCCTTCATGCGGCAGCGATGAAACGGAACACCCTGCCTCCACCAGCCAACCCGACACCCGACTGCTCGATTCGTAGAGCCGATCCACCGTGCGCCGGGTGTGTTTGGCGTAGCTGCCATCACTGAGCATCGTGCAGATAATCTGCTCCGCCAGTTCCGACGTCATGCCACCGCAGGCCATTTTCAGGGTGACCATCCGTGCCGCCAGTTGCGGCGAAAGCACCGCATAACTGACACGACTGTTGGCCGTCAGGGTCTTGGAGAAACCGGAGACGTAACTGACATTGTCCAGCCCGCCCGCAGCCAGGCGCGGCGTTGTTCGTTGCTGCATGTCGCAATACAAATCGTCTTCGACGATGTGAAAACCATAACGGTGGCTCAACTCCAGCAAGCGATAGACCTGCGCCGGGGAGAACGAGTGCCCGGTCGGGTTGTGCAGGGTGTTGTTGGTCATGTAGAGCACGGGCCGATGGGCAATCAGCAATTGCTCCAAGGCGTCGAGGTCCATGCCGTCGACACCCCGGTGGATGGTGATGACTTTGGCGCCATGCAAGGCCAGATTGGTGTGCATGGTGAAGTAACACGGATCGTCGAGCAGCACCGTGTCGCCGGGTTTGACCAGCAGACGCATCAGCATGTCGATGGCCTGCACGGTGTTGGCGGTGGTGATGATCTGGTCCACCGGCACTTCGATGCCCAAGGTCGCCAGTTTGACCCGCAACGCTTCGCGCAGCGGCAGATAACCGGCGGCGACGCCGTATTCGCCCATGCGCAGGGAGGTTGCGCGCAGGGTGCCGCGCACGGCTTTCAGCAATTCTTCTGCCGGCAGCCACGAGGAAGGCAGGAAACCGGCACCAGGGCGCAACGCGCCGTTGTCCTGCAGCACTGCGCGGCGGACCACGCTGAGGGTGTCCTGGGGTTGCAGGTCCGGGCCGGCATCGGTCTTGAGCGTGGCGGTGGAACGGTGCACGTAATGCCCCGAACCCTGGCGTGAAACCACCAGACCCTTGGCCCGCAGGCGGTCCAGTGCATCCACCACCGTGGACTTGCCCACGTTCATCAACTCGGAGAGTTCGCGAATCGGCGGCAGCCGCGAGCCGTGAGGCAGCCCGCCCTGGCTGATCGCCACCGACAATTGATCGACGATCTGCTGGACCAGCGGCACTCCCGGCTGGAACTCGATGGCGGCGATCACTGCTCGCTGAACCTGCATTTTACTGGTCTCTCCGGCAGTAAAGTTCGTTTGATTCTATACGAACTTGCTCTGATGAAAACAAGCGACTCTCTCTACCATCACCTTACAGACTTTCCTGATTGTTCGCGCTGGACGCCTGAACAGTCGCTGGTTCCAGAGGTGTTGCATGAGTGTTCAAACCACGGTCGCCGTCGCCAAACCGGTGATCAACATCCGCCTGTTCACGATCCGGATCATCACCGCCGTGTCGCTGTTTGCCGTGCTGGGCAAGGCCAACGTCTGGCTCGACACCGCCACCAACAGCATCCTCGCCCTGGGTTATCGGGCCTTGCTGTTGCTGCTGCCGCTGACATTGCTGGTGCTGGGCCGTCGGTCATTGAGCGTCACACTCATGTGTGCTGCCCTCGGGCTGTTGCTGCTGGCGGTCACCAGCAACCAGGGCATGGTGATGTTCGCGGCGGCGTTGTTCGCCTACGGCATTGCCATTGCCGGTTACCTGATCAAGAGCGAAGCCGCCCAGACCAAAGAGGGCGCTGCCTACAACCGCGTCGCCATGAACATGGGCAGTCTGGTGGCGGGGCTGATCCTGCTGTCGCCGCTGCTGACGCCCACCCTGTTTTTCCTCGGTGCCGCAGGTTTCGTCCTGCTGTGCCTGCCCATCGCCATGGGCGCGACCTTTACCACCCAACCGGTGGTTGCAAGCCCGGTCACCCATGACGGCAGCGGCTGGCGCAACAAACTGCCGTGGGTGATCGCCGGCATCATCATGGGCATCAAGCTGTTTGGCGTGTTCTCGATCCTGCCTCAGGCGATCCTGCTCAAGACCGGTGAATTGCCGGCCTGGTATGGCTTGATGCTGATCCTCAACAGCGCCGTGGTGGTATTCGCCCAAGTGCCAGTGATGAAACTGATCGAGCGCACCGGGCGCTTCAAGGTGGTCGCGGTCATCGGGATCATCATCGGTGGCTTCGCCGTGCTCTCGTCGCCGGATGCGTTCCACGTCGAAACCCTTGCCGGCGCGTTGATCTGGGTTGCGCTGCTGTCCATCGCCGAGTGCGCGTTCAGCTATCTCGATTACTTCTCCGTCAAACAAAACAACATGTTCGTCAAGGAAGTGTCCCTGGGCGTCGGTGCCGGGCTGACGGTGTTGATCATGCGGGTCATGCCGCCGCCCTACAGCGCCTTGGTACTGGCGGCCATCGGCGCGGGCGGCATCCTCGCCTGGTACTGGCTCAACCGCAGAGCGAACGCGTCGCTGCACGACTGAGTCCTCGCATTTGCGTTTTTTACTCCACAGGTCGGAGGTTTCATGAACACCACGTCATGCGTAGTAGTGGTCGGGTACAACGGCAACCGGGTTCACGATATCCAGAAGCTTCGCGACCTCTGCAAGACGCTCTATAACGCCAGGCTGATCCTGGTGGTCGAGCAGATTCAAGCCGATGACGATCAGGTGGCGGACCACGTCTGCACAGCCTCGATGGCACCGCAGGACATCGCCGACTCCGTCGATCTGCTGGTCGGTTGCCTGAGTGCCGATTGCTGGAAGCTGGTAGGCGTCCTGCCATTTTCCGACCGTGGCGTGTTGCTGGGCGCGGCGTTGGCTACGCATTTCGGCCTGCCCGGCATTACCCCCGGCGAGGCGCGGGCGGGGTTGGATAAACAGATTTTTCGCACGCTGGAAGCGGCCGCCGACACTGCGCCCGAGGATTACCGTCCGGTGTTTTCCGCACGTATCGAAAGCCTGGGAGAACTGCGTCAGCGGGTCGTCGAACTGGGCGGCAGAGCCTTCATCAAACCCGCCTGCGAAGGCGCAAGCAGGGGTTGCCGGGTCATCCATCACCCGTCCGAATGCGATGAGGCCTGGCAGGCGCTCAAGCCGTATCGAGAAGGCGGCATCGTCCTCGAAGAGTTGATTCAGAACGCCCGGGAATACAGTTGGGATTACGTCGCGGGCAGCACTTGGGTCACTGAGAAAACCACCACCGAAGGCGCCTATCGCGCAGAAATCCAGCAAGTGGTGCCGGCACCGTTGGCGGCTGACGTACAGGCTCGCCTGGCGGCTGCCGGTCGCCATATGTCCGGACTGGTCTCACTGGAAAACGGCGCCTATCACAACGAAATCTTCCTGCGCCGCGACGGCCTGACTTCAGCGGTGGAAACCAACATGCGCCCTGGCGGCATGCATATCTGGGACCTGGCCCGTCTGGCGTTTGTCGATTTCGATCCATGGGAACGCTGGGTCCGGTGGGCGGTAGAAGGCAAGGTCGACCATCAGGATCCCGTTGCCCGTGGCTATTGCGGCATTCGCCTGCTCAGAGCCCCGGCCGGTGGTCTTTTGCGCTTCGTGCCCGACATCCAGTCCCTGGCCCGGGAGCTGAACATCGAGCTGGTCGAGGCGGTGTACGCCAAGCGCCTCAGTGATTCAGTCACCGCACTGGTGAAAGACAACACGTCGTTTATCGGCCACATCGTATTGTTCAGCGAAGACTACGGGCAGCTCAGCGACAACCTGCTGCGCCTGGCAGAGGCGATCGAATCGCGCGTCGAAGTCACATGCCTGGCTGTGCCGGCGAGAGCCGTGGGTTGAGCCTTCGGGATCAATGTTTCAAGCATTATTGGTTTAAGAGGGTTGAATGAATGATTGAGCAAAAAATGTCGTGTGACGAACGTTTCATCACCCTGGCGAAAGAACTCGACTACGACATCTACGGCGAGAACACAGTGGGCGGACGTTACGCACCGCTGGTTCGGCATCACGATGAAATCTACATCAGCGGTCTGGTACCGCGCGTGAGCGGCAAAATGCAATACCCGGGCAGGGTCGGGCTTGAGCTCAGCCTGATGGACGCACAAGCGGCGGCCAGCATCAGCGCCATGCGCGGGCTGGCACTGATCGTTGATGCCATCGGTTCACTGGACAAAATAAAGTCGCTGATACGGGTTACGGTTTACGTGAAGTGCACGGCGGACTTTGTTGATCTCAGTGAAGTTGCCAACGGCGCATCGGATGTCTTCAGTCATGTGCTGGGCGATGCGGGGAAACATACCCGAACCACTGTCGGTGTCTACCAACTACCGAAAAATGCCGCCGTGGAAGTTGACATGATTGTGGCGCTGCGGCCCTCGGTGTTGTGAGTCTTAGTTGCTCGGCTTTACAGTGATCGATTGTTCGCCTAGTGTCAGGTCGACTCAAAGTCGATAATAAATCGGTGTGCGCGGATGAATAACATTCAAGGTGGTTTTTTTTCATATAAGGACTTTCGCCAGAGTTTGAACCCACCGCCGGTCAATGCCCGGGTGTGGAAGGGTGACGAACTCACAGGCATGCGTAAGAACCTCGAAGCCAGCGAGATCGATATTGTCGCCCTGGCTCACGACGACAGCACCGAAGGCTGCAAGTTGACGCCAGGGATGGCGGTGTCCATGCAATGGTTGAAACCGGGCACGACGCTGAATGGCCATGCGCATTCCTGGTGGCACCTGTTCATCATTCAGTCCGGCAGCGGCGCGTTGACCTTGGGCGATGCCGATGCAGTGGACGTCAGCCCCGGCGACGTGTTGCTGGTGCCAGCCTGGACCCGACACGGCTTCGTCAACACCAGCGCCACTGAACCGCTGGCCATGCTGAACATGAGCAACATGCCCCAGATGGCGCAACTCTCCAATGCGGCAGACGCCACGGTCTGACACGCTCAACCTTCCCCTCTGTGACCCACCAGGGAGTCTGCATTCGCAGACTCCCTTTTTTATTTCTGCCCATCCTGGGTATTTGTGTCTTTAAACTTCTGTATCCGTAGAAACAGCTAATTTCTGTATCTGTTCAGCGCTTAAGCAACTAACTACGATCGTTTCCAATGCAACGGATTATTGTGGTTAAAGCAAGGGAGCGTTCTATGGAAAGTACGAAGCTGAAACTGTATATCGGCGCAGATTTTGTCAGTGCTTTTGCGCTGTCAGCATTTGTGGCGTTGAAAGAGAAACAACTTTCATTTGAACTTGTCACGCTGGATTTGAAAGCACGTGAGAACTATAAGTCGAGTTATCAAGATATCTCTCTGACGTGCAAGATCCCCACGTTGATTCACGACGGTTTCGCATTGTCGGAATCTTCGGCCATTGCCGAATATCTGGACGAGATAGCGCCGGGGCATCCAAAACTGTTCCCGCTGGACATCAAGCAGCGCGCCCGCGCCCGCCAACTCCAGGCCTGGTTGCGCAGTGATCTGCTGGTCATTCGCAAAGAGCGTCCGGCAGACCTCATTTACTTCGGCAAGAAAGAAACCCCGTTGTCGGATGAAGCCCAGGCAGCTGTCGCGAGACTGTTCTTTGTCGCCGACCGGTTGCTGGAGGAGGGCGCCGATCATCTGTTCGGAGACTGGAGCATCGCCGACACCGACCTGGCAATCATGCTCAACCGATTGCTCGCCAATGGCGATCGCGTTCCTCAACGGCTCGCGGCCTATGTGCGTCGGCAATGGGATCGCGACAGCGTCCGGGCATGGATGGACATAGAGCGCGCAGCGCCGGCCATTCAGTGAAAACGCCAGGCAATCACCAGGAGCGCTGCCATGCAGGGACTGTCGGAGCAGGAAAGATACAAACCCTATAACTCACGCACCATTCGCGACACGCCGTATTGGCAAAAACTGACACCAGCGTTGCAGGAAGCCATGACCGTGGTGGCCAGGGTCATGCCGTTTCGCACCAATGAATATGTCCTCGGTACGCTGATCGACTGGAACAACATTCCGGATGATCCGATTTTCCGCATGACCTTTCCTCACAAGGACATGCTGCTGCCGGACGAGTACGCGTCGCTTAAACAGTTGATCGAGCGCGATGACGCCGTCGCCATCAAGCGTCGGATCGAGGCGATCTGGCTGCGCATGAACCCGCACCCGGCCGGGCAGCTGACACACAACGGCGCGACCCTCGACGGGAAAGTCCTACCCGGGATACAGCACAAGTACCGCGAGACCGTGCTGTTTTTCCCCGGTGCCGGTCAGACGTGTCACGCGTACTGCACGTTCTGTTTCCGCTGGGCGCAGTTCATCGGCGAGGAAGAACTCAAGTTCAACGCGCGTGAGTCCCAGGAGCTGGTGAATTACCTGAGGGTGCACACCGAGGTGACCGACGTGCTGATCACCGGGGGCGACCCGATGATCATGAACACCCGGTCGCTGGCGGGGTATATCGAGCCGCTGCTGGAACTGCCCCACCTCAAGAGCATCCGCATCGGCACCAAGTCCGTGGCGTATTGGCCGCAACGGTTTGTCAGCGACAAGGACGCACCGGAACTGTTGGCGCTGTTTAAACGGATCGTCGCGGCAGGGAAACACCTGTCGATCATGGGGCACTACAACCACCCGGTGGAGATCCACCAGGACATCGCTCGCCAGGCTGTCGAACGCATTCGTTCCACCGGGGCGACCTTGCGCATGCAGGCGCCGGTGATCCGCCACATCAACGAAAACCCCGCCGATTGGGCGGCGCTCTGGACCGAGGGCGTGCGGCTGGGGGCGGTGCCTTATTACATGTTTGTCGAGCGCGATACCGGGCCGAGCCACTACTTCGCGATGCCGCTGGTGCGGGCGTTCGAGATTTTCCAGGCGGCTTACCGAACGGTCTCCGGGCTGGCGCGCACAGTGCGCGGGCCATCGATGAGCACGTTTTACGGGAAGGTGTTGATCAACGGCATCGAGACCGTGGCCGGGGAAAAAGTCTTCGTGTTGCAGTTTCTTCAGGCCCGGGACCCGCAATGGGTATTGCGCACCTTCTATGCGCGCTTCGATCCGCACGCGACCTGGTTCGATGAGCTGCGACCGGCGTTTGGCGAGCGCTCGTTTTTCTTTCAGCCGGAGCCTGTAGCAGCGCCCGAATTGATACCGGTCTTGCTCGAAACGGCGTAAGAAAATTCATCAGGAGATAGGGATATGAGCGGCATTCCGTTTGACCAGCGAGAAGGTTTTATCTGGCTCGATGGCGA
Organism: Pseudomonas sp. SJZ080; assembly: GCF_007828295.1. Classification (NCBI taxonomy): domain Bacteria; kingdom Pseudomonadati; phylum Pseudomonadota; class Gammaproteobacteria; order Pseudomonadales; family Pseudomonadaceae; genus Pseudomonas; species Pseudomonas sp. SJZ080. Next base: position 209,434 of record NZ_VIUK01000003.1, on the reverse strand, counting down.
GTTCGTCGAGTGGTCCGAGGCGCGCTTGCATGTGCTGACCCATGGTTTGCATTACGCGAGCACCGTGTACGAAGGGGAGCGTGTCTACAACGGCAAGATCTTCAAACTGCGTGAGCACAGCGAGCGGCTGTACCGCTCGGCGCAGTTGATGGATTTCGCGATTCCCTATGAGTTGGCCGAACTGGAAGCGGCCAGCCATGAACTGCTGCAACGCAACAACGTGGTCGACGGTTATCTGCGGCCAGTGGCGTGGCGCGGCAGTGAAATGATCTCGACCTCGGCCCGCTTCAACCGCGTGCACGTGGCGATCGCCTGCTGGCAATGGCCGAGTTACTTCGACCCGGCGGGGCACATGGGCGGCATTCGTTTGAAGACCGCCGAGTGGCGTCGGCCGCCGCCCAGCAGCAGCCCGTTCGAAGCCAAGGCGTCCGGGCATTACCAGATCGCCACGCTCAGCAAACACGATGCGGAAAACAACGGTTATCACGATGCGCTGATGCTCGACTGGCGCGGCCATGTAGCCGAAGCCACCAGTGCCAACGTGTTCTTCGTCAAGGGCCGGACGCTGCACACGCCGCTACCCGATTGTTTTCTCAATGGCATCACTCGCCAGACCGTCATCGAACTGGCCGGGGCGCTGGATTACCAGGTGGTCGAGCGCACGATTCTTCCTACTGAGCTTGGCGACTTCGATGAGTGTTTTCTGACGGGCACCGCCGCTGAAATCACCCCCGTGCAGAGCATCGACGAACAGCGCTATCGACCGGGCAACGCCTGTCGCGAATTCATTGCCGCTTACACCTCAACCGTTAACGCCTGATAAACCGCCAGGAACACCACCATGTCAGATCAAGGGATTGTTGCGTCTAAACCTTACGTTTCACTGGGCCACCGCCATGATGAATTGTCATCCCGTGGCTGGACGGTGCTGACCCCAGCCGAATTTGCCTACGATGTCGTCGGCACGCTGCAGGCGTTCGGTCAGGTCATTCCGCAATTCAACGGGCAGACGGCGTTCGCCATTACCCGCAAGCCGGGGTATGAAGCGTTGCCGTACTCCCAGAGCATGAACGGCATCGGCCCGCACACCGAAGCGCCGGTCTATGGGCCGCCGCCGCGTTATCTGGCGTTGCATTGTCATCATCAGGCTACCTGTGGTGGCGGGCATACGGGGTTGGTCGACGGAATCGAGTTCCTGGCGTACCTCGAACGCACCGAACCCGAGTTGCGCGAATGGATCGACGACACACCCGTAGAGTTCGTCGCCACCGCCAAACCGGGTGAGGCGGCGCAAACCAGGGTCAAGGAGTACATCCTGACGCCGACAGAGGACGGGGACATTTTCCGCTTCAGCTACAACCAGTTTCACTACGGCGATGTGAATCCTTCCGAAGACGATTTGCAGCAATCGAAGGTGACGAGCAGTTCATCGCCCCTGGCCAGGTTCGCGCTGCTCGGCGAGGAATATTTCATCCAGCACAACACGCCGGTGCTGATTCCCGACGGCTGCATGCTGATTTGGGACAACTGGCGAATGATCCACGCCCGCAGTCGATACACTGACCCGGCGCGCAACCTGACCCGCTACTGGCTGGCCTGATTCATCCGTCGCTCACTATTTAATCGGCGTACCCCTCAGCGGGTACGCGTCCTACAGGTATCGCGTCATGCAAACAGCAATCGAGATCGCCAAGGTCGATCATCAACTGGTCGTGCGGCTCAATCAGGCATGGACCAAAAGGGCCACGGTGTGTGCGCCGGACAAGGCCTCGGTCAGCGAAGCGTTCGATCCGGCACGCCCGGATTATCCGGAGTGCATGGTGCCGTTCTTCCATCACCCGAAATTCCAGGCCCTTAGCGACGAGCTCAAAAGCACCGTCGTGACTTGGGGCTGGATCGGTTACAACCTGCGTACGGTCACGGCGGAAGAGCACGTGGTGAACCCGGCGCTGAGCGTCATCGCCAATCAGTACCTGGGTAAAAACGACTGGCACTTTCGCGAGGCGATGCAGCAGACGTTGATCGACGAGCACTACCACACGCTCATGCACCTTCGCGCCATCGAGCGGACCAAAGAGGAGCGCGCACTCGATCAGGATCTGGAGTTGCCGCCCTCGGTGACCTATCTGCGCCTTGTCGCGCTGCGAGAAACATTGCCCGAGCAGTGGCAGCGCGACCTGGCGGCGATCACCTTTGCGGTGGTGGCCGAGATCAGCGTCAACGCTTACCTGGATCTGCTGGCCGACGACCAAACCATTCAACCGCAGAACCGCCGCGTGGCAGAGCTGCATAACCGCGACGAATACGCCCACAGCAAGATTCTCGCTGAAGTGGCGAAGGTCATGTACGCGAACATGCAGCCGACCCAACGGGCATTTTTCGCACAGACGTTGTCGGTGGCGCTGAGTGCCTTTGTCGCTCAGGACTACTCGATGTGGGAGGCGATTCTCACGCAGCTCGGCGTCGAGGATGCGGCGCTGATCATCGCCGACACTCGCGAGAGCAACAAGAACGCCACGATCATGCGCGACTACAGCGGCCTGCATCGTCTGGCGCAGGATCTGGGAATTACCGACGAGATCGATTTCGACTTCCGTCCGACCCTCAAAGCGGCGGCCGTGGCCTGATTCAGGAGGTGAAAATGTCCGTTCCTGTGTACGAAGTGTTTGCCATCCGTGTCGGCGCCAATGCCCAGCGCACCGCCCGGGAGAATTTTCTTTACGACGCTTGCTGCGGAGATCCGAACGCGTCGATGCCGTTGGACTACTACTTCTGGGTCATTCGCAACGAGCAACAGGTCATCGTGGTCGACACCTGTTTTCAACCGGCCACAGCCGATCGGCGCAACCGTCAGATGTATCGCCTGCCGGAAGAATCCCTACGCCAACTGGACATCGATCCGGCGCAGGTCGAGAACCTGATCCTCACCCATTTGCACTGGGATCACGCCGGCAACCTGGGGTTGTTTCCGAAAGCCACGGTGCATCTGCAGGAAGCGGAGCTGCGCTTCTGCACCGGACCGAAAATGGCCCATCGTACGGTGAACAAAACCTACGAAGTCGAAGATGTGATGTCGGCGCTGCCACCGCTGTTCGAAGGCCGGTTGCGCTTGCATACCGGCACGGTCGAGGTGATTCCCGGCGTGACGCTGCACCCGGTGGGCGGCCATACGCCGGGTAGCCAGGTGGTGCGGGTGAATACGGCTCGAGGCTGGATTGTTCTGGCGTCGGATGCTGCGCATTTGTGGGCGAACATTCGCCAGCGCAGTCCGTTTCCGATCCTGGATGATCTGGCACAGACGCTGGAAGCGTTTATCGAAATCGACCGTTTGGCTGACAGCGAAGACCACGTCATTCCCGGTCATGACCCATTGATTGCCGAGCGATTCCCTCATTGGAACGATGATCCACACATCATTTGCCTGCACGCAAACCCCTTGTAGGAGCCGGCTTGCTGGCGATGGCGGCGGATCAGTCGACATCGATGGCGTCAGACATAACGCCATCGCCAGCAAGCCGGCTCCTACAGGGTGACGTGTCAGCTTTGGGTTTTGAGGAGTTGGCCCAATGTTGCCAGCGCCTCATCTATCTTCGGCGAATACGGCGCCCCACACCCAATCCGCACAAAGTGACCAAAGCGCTGCGCATTGGAAAAGATATCCCCAGGGGAAATCTGAATGCCCGCCTTCAACGCCTCCCGAAACAGCGCCATGGCCGAATAGTGTCGAGGCAGTTCCACCCACAGCAATGTGCCGCCCCGAGGGTCCGTCACACAGGTGCCCGGAGGGAAATAGCGGGTGATTGCGGCACTCATCTGTTGGCGTTGTTGCGTCAGGGTTTTCCTCAGCCGACGCAGGTAACGCTCGTAGGAAGGCGTCTTCATGAACGCACCCACCGCCAGTTGCGACAACGTCTCACAGCCGCGGGTCTGAGTGTGTTTGAGCATTTCCACGCGCTCGTGCCATTTTCCCGCGCTGATCCAGCCCAGGCGCAAGCCCGGTGCCAGGGTTTTGTTCAGCGAGGCGCAATAGATCACATTGTCACTGCAGTCCCAGTGTTTGAGCGTGGACAACGGCTGCTCGGTATCCACCAGATCGCCATAGGTGTCATCTTCGATCAGCACGGTGCCGTGCTCGGCGCACAGTTGCACCAACCGCGCCTTGTTGGCGTCGGGCATGATGCTGCCCAGCGGATTCTGCAGGTTGGGAATGACGATCAGCGCCCGAATTCGTTCGGGTTTTTGCAGTAGTTGTTCCAGTGCGAACAGGTTGATGCCCGCGTGGCCCGTTGCCGGGACTTCCAGCACTCGCAGGTTCAGGCTTTCGAGAATTTGCAGCAAGCCGTAGAAGGTCGGCGACTCCACGGCCACGGTGTCACCGGGTTGGGTGACCGCACGCAAGGCCAGGTTGATTGCTTCGGTTGCGCCGTTGGTGATCACAATCTTCTCCGCAGTCAAATTGGCTTTGGCGGTCAGCGCCCGTCGCGCCAGGATATTACGCAAGGTGAGGTTGCCGCAGGTCGAGCCTTGGACACCCAGCAAATGCTGATCCTGACGCAGCGCCTTGATCATGTGCTCCTGTAAAATCTTCAACGGATAGAGCTCGGGTGCACAGTAGGCACTGGCGAAATTGACCTTGATCGTTGCACGCTGGCTGGCCTTGAGCACCGATGACACCAGCTCGTGAATGCCGAGATAGACGTCGGTGTCGGGGGGCGGGGGAGTCATCTCGACAGGTTTGGGCAAGTTATCCGGCTGGCGAATGTAGTTGCCGGAACGCGGGCGGGCTTCCAGGACGCCGTAGTCCTCGAGCTCTCGGCAAACCTGCACGGCGGTCGACAGGCTGACGGCATGTTTTTCCATCATCAGCCGAATGGAGGGAAAACGTTCACCGGTTTTCAAGGTGCCGCTGCGGATTGCGTCGAGGTAGTGGTTGGCTAACTGACGGTACAAAGGGGTTGTGTGCATGACGACCTCAGCAATCGCACCACTGAAGTCTTGAGCTGGAAAGTGAGATGACGCTCCCCGCAGGCGGACCCGTGGTGCTCAAGGGTGAAGGGAAGTGTTTATTCGGGTGTCGATACTGTGAGAGTAATCGTGCTTTTAGCGGAATCGCGGGCAATAAAAAGCCCCGCTCTAGGGCGGGGCTTTTAGGTCAGTGGCGCCTGAAGCGCTGCTGATGGACCGTGTTACTGCGCGGCGATGCTGTAGCCATCGAACGCGGTTTGCTGCTGAAGCGCGGTAATGATGTTTTTGCGGTTGACCGCTTGTTCCGTCCCGGCGCTGTCCAGGAACGTCTCGCTTTCCAGCTCGGCTTCATCGCCCTCGCCAACGAAAGTGAAGCCCAGGAATTCCAGTGCTTCACGGTCAACGTTCAGTCGCGAGCGTGGTGTACGCAGCGGCAGGGTGACGCTCACGCCATCCTTGCTGATGGTAAACACTTCGACTTCTTTCTTGGCGCGGGCCGTTTTGCTCTTGCCGCTGGCCGGGTTGCTGATGGCTAGATGCGTCTGGTTCAGCACCTTCAATGCCAGGCCGTAGACGATTTCCTGAAACGCCGGATCGTCCTTGAAGCTGGAAAGAATGCGGCTGATCGAGAATTTGCTGCTCAGGTCTTCGAGGGCCGCGATATCGGCCGCTTCGGCGTCCTTGAGTTGCTTGAGTTCGCCCATCAGTTCGTAGGCTTTGTCGTCGTCGAAGCGGTCGTGGGCCTGGCGAATCGCGGCGCGCAGCTCGCGGATCTGGTCGCTTTCACGGGTGGACTGGAAAGCGTCCAGAACCATCTCGCTGATGGTCTTGGCCTGGGGCACATGCTGTGAAAGATTGATGGAGTTTTCGTATTCCGCTTTGGACGACAAGGTGACTACGGATTCAGCGGTATTGGAATCGGACATTGAAATTTCACTACTTCTTTAAACTTGGGTTTAGGCGAGAAAGCGCTGGGCCTTTTCAGGCCGCCTAATCTATTGGACCGAGACGGCGTTGTCACGGATTCCTACTTCCCCGGCGAATTCAGGTTCATGGAACGCACCGCCCATTGCTCTGCAGTCTGTTGATCGACCGGTAACGTGAAGCGAAAGGTCGCGCCACGTCCGGGCACATCGATCAGCTGGATATCGCGACCGTGCAGTTGCAGGATCCGATGGACGATTCTCAGCCCGAGTCCGCCATCGCGTCGTGCGCCGCCAATGTTGAACGGGCGCAGGAACAGCCCTTCGCGCAGTTCAGGTGCGATGCCGGGGCCGGTGTCGCTGACGGTGACTTCGATAAACGATCCTTGTGGACGCAGGCTCAATTCGATATCCCCACCTTGAGGGGTATGACGCAGGGCGTTGTCGAACAGGTTGGTGAGGACCCGTTCGATCAGCCCCAGGTCTGCGCAAGCGGCCGCCACGTTGGGCGCGAAGCTGGCCTTCAGTTCAACCTGGCGCGCCTCGGCGGTGAGTTCGAATTTCTGGAAGATGTCCTGCACCAGGTCGGTCAGGGAGAAGCGCTCCAGCACGGGCTGCACGAAACCGTGCTCCAGGCGCACCAGTTCCAGCAACGATTGCGCCAAGCCGCCGACCTTTCGGCTTTGATCCAGAGCGATGCCCAGGTAGCGGCGACGGTCGGCGGGGGACAGCGTGGCGTCCTTGAGTGACAAGGTTTCCAGATAACCGTGCAACGAGGCCAAAGGCGTACGCAGGTCGTGGGAAATGTTCGCCACCAGTTCGCGGCGCTCCTGATCCTGACGGGTCAGCGAACGCCATTGTTCGCTGAGGCGCGCCTGCATCTGCCGGAAGGTGGCGTCGAGGATGGCGATTTCGTCGTGGCTGGCGGTTTTTTCCGCCGGTGCTGGCGCGGGTGGCGTCGCCGGGACACCATCAATGTCGAACTGGCTGACGGTTTCGGTCAACCGACGCAACGGCCGGGTGATCAGCGCAAAGGCTGTGAGACCGGCAATCAGGCAAAGCAATGCGACCAGTCCGATAGACAGCAGGGCCGTGTTGAGGGCTGCACTGGTGGCGCCCCGTTCCGCCAGGCGATCGTGGTCTTCGCCGAGCAACACCACGTAAAGATAACCGACAGGCTTACCGTCGACCTTCAACGGTGCAGCGCTGAACACCTTGCGCGCATCGACGCTGCGCGGGTCGTCGCCGAGAATCGGCAGGGCATCACCCTTGAGCAGGCGCTGGATGGGCGCAAGGTCGACCCGTTCCCGGTGAATCCGGCCTTCGGGCGCCGCGCTGCCGACAATCCTACCCCCGATGTCGAGCAGATAGACCTCGACACTGGGATTGACCAGCATCAGCTTGCTGAACAGGTCTCGCACGGCATCGGGCATCAGGCCCTGGGTGTCCATCAGCACCGTGTCGCTGGCGATATGTTGGGCCAGATCCCGCGACAGTCCTTGCACCACTTCCTGTTCATGCATCTGGTTGGAACGCACCTGCATCCAGGCCGAGGTGCCGCAGCACACCAGCAACAGCACGGCGAAAACCAGAGACAGCCGTTGCGTCAGGGTCAGCTTCATGGCTGTTCCTCTCTGGCCGCGAATTTGTAGCCACGGCCCCACACCGTGAGGATGCGCACCGGTTGCGCGGGATCGGCCTCGATCTTTGCCCGCAGGCGGTTGATGTGGGTATTGACCGTGTGCTCGTAGCCTTCATGGCTGTAACCCCACACGGCGTTGAGCAGGTCCATGCGCGAGAACACTTTGCCGGGCTGGCGGGCGAAGAAATACAGCAGGTCGAACTCCCGTGGCGTGAGGTCGAGGCGCCGACCGTCAAGGGACACCTCGCGTGTGATCGGGTCGATGGAGAGGCCGTCGATGATCAGGCTGCCGGCGTCCATTTTCAGGTTGCGCGCCATGGCGTCGACCCGTCGCAGCAACGCCTTGACCCGGGCGACCAGCTCGAGCATGGAAAAGGGTTTGGCCAGGTAATCATCGGCGCCGAGTTCCAGGCCCAGTATCCGATGCACTTCGCTGGAGCGCGCACTGGTGATGATGATCGGGGTATAGCGGGCCATGGCGCGGGCGCGGCGGCAGATTTCCAGGCCGTCGACACCCGGCAGCATCAGGTCGAGGATCAGCGCGTCCCAGGCTCCTTGCTGCAGCAATCGCATGCCTTCATCGCCATCGGCGCAGTGCACCACCTCGAACTGCTCATCGCGCAGATGCAGGCAGATAAGGTCGGCGATATGCAGATCGTCCTCGACCACGAGGACGCGTTTGGTCGGTTCCATCAAGCTCAATCCTTCGGCGCAATGAGCGCATTGTGCGGGTTTTCCAGGGCCAGAGTTATCACGAATTGTTTAACTTCCCGTGAGGATTTGGCGAACTACCCAAGCCTAGGCTGTGTTCCATGAAAGGCATTTTGGATTTTTGGAGACGGCCATGTTTTCACGGCGACAATTTCTACTGGCGAGCGGCGGGCTGGGGGCTGCAGCCCTGGTGATCGGTGTATTGCCAAAATTTGCCGCTCGTTCCGCACTGGTCAGTGAGGCCAGTGCCGAGGAGGTTTTCGAGGTGACCCACAGCGACAGCGAATGGCGCGCCCTGCTAAGCGCCGAGCAGTACGAAATCCTGCGCGAGGAGGGCACCGAACGGGCCTACAGCAGTGCGCTGAACAACGAGCACCGTGAGGGCATCTTTGCCTGTGCCGGTTGCGATCTGCCGCTGTTCTCCTCTGCAACCAAGTTCGACAGCCGCACCGGTTGGCCGAGTTTCTGGGCCCCGCTGGACAAGGCCGTGGCGACCCGTCAGGACCGATCCTTCGGCGTGTTGCGCGAAGAGGTTCACTGTCGGCGTTGCGGTGGTCATCTGGGGCATGTTTTCGATGACGGGCCCAAGCCCACTGGCCTGCGTTACTGCATGAACGGTCTGGCGATGACCTTCAAGCCACAGGCGGCCTAACCCTCTCTCTCATTTCATGCAGGTCGACGTTATGTGGCTTCTGGTCCTCGCTTATCTCGGTGGTGTGCTGACGATCGTCAGCCCGTGCATTCTGCCGGTACTGCCGTTTGTCTTCGCCCGCACCGGGCAGCCGTTCATGAAGAGCAGCTTGCCGCTGCTGGCGGGGATGGCACTGACCTTCGCGCTGGTCGCCTCGTTGGCAGCGGTAGGTGGCGGTTGGGTGGTGCAGCTCAATCAGTACGGACGCTGGCTCGCCTTGGTGTTTGTTGCACTGTTCGGCTTGACGTTGTTGCTGCCGCAACTGGCTGAGCGCCTGACGCGTCCGCTGGTGGCGGCTGGCAGCCGTTTGTCGCAAGCCGCCGGTGCCGATTCGCGGCCGCGTCCCGGTGCTTCGTTCCTGATCGGTGTTGCAACTGGCTTGCTCTGGGCGCCGTGTGCCGGGCCGATTCTGGGCCTGGTACTCACCGGCGCCGCACTGCAAGGGGCAAGCATCGCAACCACCCTGTTGCTGTTGGCCTACGCCGCCGGTGCCGCCACTTCTCTCGCGGTGGCGTTGCTGCTGGGCGGTAAAGTCTTCGCTGCAATGAAGCGTTCCATCGGTGCTGGCGAGTGGGTTCGTCGAGGTTTGGGCGCTGCAATGCTGGCGGGTGTGGCGGCGATTGCCCTGGGGCTTGATACCGGGATTCTGGCACGGGTTTCGACGGCCTCCACGGGCGGTATCGAACAGGCGCTGGTCGGACGGTTGGCCAGGTCTCCTAATGAAAGCGGGGCAATGATGGCGCGTGATCCCGGTGGTGTAATGAAAGCGGCCGACCAAAAGCCGGGCGCGCTGCCGATTGAAGGCAACCTTCCGGCGCTGGACGGCGCCGTGCAATGGCTCAATTCACCCCCTCTCACTGCTCAGGCGTTGAAAGGCAAAGTAGTGCTGGTGGATTTCTGGACCTACTCCTGCATCAATTGCCTGCGCACGCTGCCCTATGTAAAGGCGTGGGCCGAAAAGTATCGTGATCAGGGCCTGGTGGTGATCGGCGTCCATGCGCCCGAATTCGCTTTCGAACGGAATGTAGGCAACGTCACCAAAGCCATGAAGGACCTGGGCATCAACTACCCGGTGGCAATCGATAACGACTACAAGATCTGGCGAGCTTTCAACAACGAGTACTGGCCCGCCCACTATTTTGCCGACGCTCAGGGACGCATTCGCTATCACCACTTTGGCGAAGGCGATTACGCCGAGTCGGAGCGGGTGATCCAGCAATTGCTGCGTGAGGCGGGCGCCGCCAAGGTGGCCGACGGGTTGATCAATGCCAGTGCCGAGGGTGTTCAACTCGCGCCGGACATGAACGAAGTGCAGTCACCGGAAACCTACGTCGGCTACCAGCGCTCGGAGCATTTCGTCCCCGAAACCAGCCTGGTTCCCGACAAGTCGACGAACTACAACCCACCGTCGCAACTGGCCCTGAATGACTGGAGCCTGGGCGGTCAGTGGACTGTCGGTTCGGAGCGGGCCATATCAAGCGCGCCGGTCAGTCGCATCGTTTACCGCTTCCATGCTCGTGATTTGCACCTGGTGCTGGGGCCTGCCACCGATGGCAAACCGGTGCGCTTCAAAGTCCTGATTGACGGAAAAGCCCCTGGTGATGCCCACGGTACGGACGTCGCACCCGATGGCAGCGGCAGCGTGACCGAACAACGTTTGTATCAACTGGTGCGTCAACCCGGCGGTGTCACGGATCGAACCTTCAGCATCGAATTTCTCGATCCGGGCGTCTCGGCGTATGCCTTTACGTTCGGTTGATAGCCCCTTTATTTCTCAGGAGTCAGCCTCATGAAAACCCTGTTCACCTGGCGCCGCACCCTGTTGGGGCTGGCTGCCGCAGGCATTATCGGCCAATGCTCGGCCTTCTCTTTCGGTGCTGGCGACGAAGCGGTCATCATTCCCCCGCCGGCCCTCGACGAAACCACCCAGGCCCATAGCGAAACGGCGGTCTTCGCCGGCGGTTGCTTCTGGGGCGTGCAAGGGGTGTTTCAGCATGTCAAAGGGGTGAAGAACGCGGTCTCCGGCTATGCCGGTGGTGCCGCCAACACCGCCCGATACGAACGAGTCAGCGATGGCGATACCGGTCACGCAGAAGCTGTCGAGGTCACCTTCGACCCCACTCAGGTCAGCTATGGCACCTTGTTGCAGATCTATTTTTCCGTCGCGCATAACCCAACCGAACTCAATCGACAGGGGCCTGACCACGGGACTCAGTACCGGTCGGCGATTTTCCCTGCAAACAGCGAGCAACAACGCGTCGCCCAGGCCTACATTGCCCAGCTGGATGCCGCCAAATCCTTCAACAAACCGATCGTCACCAAACTGGAAACCTATAACGGTTTCTACCCGGCGGAAGAGGAACATCAGGACTTTCTGACCGAGCATCCGACTTATCCGTACATCGTGATCAACGATCTACCGAAAGTAGCGCAGCTCAAACAGCTGTATCCGGAGCGGTATCAGGAAAAACCGGTGCTGGTGAAGTCGGGGTTGTAATCATTGTAGGAGCGATGCGGCCGAGGATTCGGGGAAGGGGGCATGATGCTCACCCCGAAATCACATTCTTGCCTGCCACCTTCGACCGATACAACGCCTGATCAGCCCTGGCCAGCAACCCGGTTTGTTGTTCTTCGTCAAAGCGCTGAACCACGCCAAAACTGAGGGTCAGTTGAAAGTCTCCCACCGGCGGCAAGTCGGCGAGGCTATTGCGGATGGTTTCGGCAAGGGTTCTGGCGTCGGCCAGCGGGGTGTTGGGCAAAATCATGATGAACTCATCACCCCCCCAACGCACCAGCAAATCGCCCTCGCGGACGCAACGCTTGACGCTTTCGACCACCTGCACCAACGCGGCATCACCCAGGGCATGACCGTAGTGATCGTTGATGTTCTTGAAGTCGTCGATGTCCATGGCGATCAGCGACAGGGGCTGTCGAAAGCGCTGGGCGCGGTCACATGCCTGGGGAAGGGCCTTACTCAGCCGATGTCGATTGGCGATTGAAGTCAGCGCGTCGGTTTCCGCCAGTTTGCGATTTTCTTCGAGTTGGACCTGCAATTGCTGGTTGACCCGGGATAGCTCTCGAGTGCGTTCTTCGACGATGGCTTCGAGGGATTGATTCCTTCGTTCAAGCGCTTCGAGCAGGCGTTTTTTGTCTTCAATGCAGCGGTGCGCACCGACCATGCGCGCGACCGAACCGTCGGCATTACGTGCAAGCACGTGGCCACGGTCTTCGATCCAGATATAGCGCCCGTCCTGTGTGCGACAGCGATACTCGGCTTGGTAACCGGGAGCCCGTTGGCTCAGGTAGTCGTCAAACAGGGCCATGACCCGCGGGTAATCGTCGGGGTGCATCACGTTTTCCCAGGTCAACACGTTGTTGTCGAGGGAGTGAGGTGCATAGCCAAGCATTTCGTACCAGCCGGGGTTGCGGTAAACGAAACCGGTATTGGCGTTCCAGTCCCAGATGCCGTCACTGACCAGTTCCATAATGGTGTGCAGCATGTTTTCGTTCAAATCGGACAGATTGAACTTCAATGCTTCGATATCCGAGGCCCCATCCATCACCGCTCTCCCTGACCAAAGTGACCCGTCAGTCGAGGAGATTAGTCGATGGCGCCTTCAGCCCGCTAGTGCTTGCCCCACATCCGCATGGCGAAGTCGACGAAACTGCGCAGTTTCGGCAAACGGTAGCGATCCTGTGCGTACATCAGGCTCATCGGCCGGTTCGGCGGCACGTAATCCGGCATCACGGCCACCAGTTTTCCGTCCTTGAGGTCTTGCTCCACCAATGCGTCGGGCAACAACACGATGCCCATGCCGGTGCGTGCCGCTTGATGCAATCCTGCGGAACTGTTGATCAGCATGGGGCCACTGACTGCCACAGTCACCTCGCCTTCGGCCCCGGTCAGGCGCCATTCCTTTTCCACCGAGTGCCAGTCATCGCCGGCCGGGTAGGCAAAGGACAGGCAATCGTGGTGTCGCAGGTCATCCGGTGTCTGCGGGTTGCCTCGGCGCGCCAGGTAGCTCGGTGACGCGCACATGGTCAGCGTGTAGTCCTCGAGTGGGCGGGCGATCAGGTTGGTCTGTTCCATGTTGCCCAGCCGAAACGCCACGTCGAAACCGTTTTCGAGCAGGTCCGGACGCCGGTTGGTGAGGACCACGTCCAGTTTGACCCGTGGACAAAGCCGGGCGAATTCGCTCAGCGCGGGCGCGAGTTTTTCGGTGCCGAACGTCAACGGTGCGGTGAGGCGCAGGGTGCCGCTCGGCTCGTCGAGGGCCTGCTCGGCCAGGCGTTCGGAATCAGCCACCAGTCCCAGTACTTCGAGGCAACGCTGATAGTACGCGGTACCAAATTCCGTCAGCCGCTGGCGTCGCGTCGTACGGTTGAGCAAGCGCACACCCAGTCGTTGCTCCAGTGCCCGCAGGTGATTGCCCACCATCGTGGTCGACATTTCGCACTGAAAAGCGGCAGCGGTCATGCTGCCGGATTCCACCACTTTTACGTAAACGGTCATTGCCTGGAACAGATCCATTATCAAGCCCGGCTTTAAAATGATTGAAGTTTTGCGGTGTTTATCCAGTTCTGGTGGCTAACCATACTGCAAAAACACCGACTATTGATGGAGCTTGATGTCATGACCGCCGCCTGCCTGATGAGCACTTACCAACCACTGGCCTTGAGTTTCACAAAAGGCCTGGGCACACGCCTGTGGGATCAGGCCGGTCGTGAATACCTGGATGCGGTGGCGGGCGTGGCGGTGACCAATGTCGGCCACTCCCATCCCAGAATTGTTTCCGCCATCAGCGAACAGGCCGGGCTGTTGTTGCACACCTCCAACCTTTACAGCATCGACTGGCAACAGCGGCTGGCGCAGAAACTGACCCGATTGGCAGGCATGGAGCGGGCGTTCTTCAACAACTCCGGTGCCGAAGCCAACGAGACCGCGCTGAAACTGGCGCGGCTGCATGGCTGGCACAAAGGCATCGAGCAGCCCTTGGTGGTCGTCATGGAAAATGCCTTCCATGGCCGGACGCTCGGCACGCTGTCGGCCAGCGATGGCCCGGCGGTGCGCCTGGGTTTCAATGAATTGCCGGGGGATTTCGTCAAAGTGCCATTCGGCGATCTCAAGGCGCTGGACAAGGTGCAACAGGCCCACGGCCCGAGAATCGTGGCAATCCTGATGGAACCGATTCAGGGGGAGAGCGGCGTGCAACTGGCTCCGCCAGGCTACCTCAAAGCCGTGCGTGACCTGTGCAACCGGCGCGGATGGCTGATGATGCTCGACGAAATCCAGACCGGCATCGGTCGCACCGGCCAGTGGTTTGCGTTCCAGCATGAAGGCATCGTTCCGGACGTCATGACGTTGGCCAAAGGCCTGGGTAATGGCGTCCCCATCGGTGCCTGCCTGGCCCGGGGCAAAGCCGCCGACCTCTTCACCCCCGGCAGCCACGGCAGCACTTTCGGCGGTAATCCGTTGGCCTGTCGCGTGGGTTGCACCGTGCTGGAGATCATCGAAGAACAGGGCTTGCTGGAAAACGCCACAGTGCAGGGCGAGCGCCTGCTCGAAAGATTGCGCATTGAACTGGCTGATGAGCCGAACGTACTGGCCATCCGTGGTCAGGGTCTGATGATCGGCATCGAACTCAAGCAACCGATTCGCGACCTGACATTGATCGCCGCCCGGGATCACGGTTTGCTGATCAATGTGACACGGGGCAAGACCATCCGCCTGCTGCCACCGCTGACGATTGATGAGCGGGAGGTGGAGATGATTGTCAGAGGGGTTTGTCGGGCGGTGGGTGCAGCCTCGGTTTTTACTCAGTAATGATATCTGCACATCACTACACGTATCTCATGGTCCTCAACTGCATAGACCTAGCGATGCTCGCCGGTAATTCGACGTGACCAGAAGCCGCTCAAATTGTGTTTGAGCGGTTCTGGCTTTCCGAGCCCGCCGAACGGTTCACGCTGGATGGAGTTGATAAGCAGATTGATTCGTTTGAGCCCGGCCTTATCGTTTTGTTGGAACCACAAATAGTCTTCCCAACCTTCAGGAGTGAACTCGTTATTCATTCTTCGATAAGTTGCCTGGTTTTGGTTTTTCCCGCCCGCAGATTGCCGATTGATTTCATCAGGCGTTCAGCATTGGCAGGGGAGCGAAGCAGGTAAGCGGTCTCTTCGAGGGCGTTGTATTCCGCCAGAGACATCATCACCACGGGTTCGCCTTTCTGGCGAGTGACCAACAATGGAGCGCGATCTTCATTGACCCGATCCATGGTTTCGGCAAGGTGCGCGCGTGCAGTGGTGTAGTTGATGGTTTGCATGTTTAGTCCTCGCTCAATGCAAAGAACGTACAGAAATGTGTACAGGATGACAGGGCGATACCTACGAATGGTCGTTACACAGACGATGCATCTGCGTTTGTGATGAGTATCGCTGAATGCCCTTCGAGACGTTTCCGTGAACGATGTAATCCGTATCCGATTCAAACGCCATCCTTTGGCCGCTTCAGGGTTTTCTCGAATCCTGTGATCTCGCCTCGATTCATCAGTTTGATTTTTGAACCCGCGAACATTTCGTACAACTGCTGATGCGCCAAAAAACCACTGGCGTCATCGCGGGCACGATAACTGCCGGCCCACGCCAGCAGCGTCATTAACAATTCGTCATCTTCCGGTTTGTGCTCTCGCTGGCGAATATTGGCGATGCATTGTTCTTCATCAACACACAACCAGATCAACGCGGTGGCGCGGTGAATAAGCTCGCTGGCGATCCAGCCGTAAACACCTTCGATTACCCAGCGCTCTTTATCTGCCGCGACCCGCGCCATGCCCAATGCTTCAGCGCGTGGGCGGGCGATGCTGTGTTCGTCGGACAGCCAGTGGATTGAATCGAGATCGATCCACGGTGATCGCAGATGCCCAGCCAAGCGCTCGGCCAACCGGCTTTTGCCCGAGCCGGAGTTGCCGATGATCAGTGTCCGAGCGAGATTCATATCCAGTAGCCTGCGTTAACGCATAGTCCGAGTACTCGACATCGATTAAATGTGGGAGCGGCCGTACCTTCAATCCTCCGCCTCAGGTGCCACCATCCGCGTCTTCGGCGAACCGTCCGAGTTGAGTTGAAAAATCTCCTGCGGCTGCCCTTTTTCATTAAAGAACACCTGCCCGATCCCCGCCGAATTCCACAACCGTTCACCCGCCTCGGCATGTTCCGGAACGTGCGGCACGATGCGCATCCGTCGGCGCTTGGTCAGCCAGTTCAGCGGCGAGCGCGGGGAATAGAGCCAGCGATTGAGCCGGTCGAACCATTCAAGCAGCGCCGGTGGAAATTCGTTCTTGATGCCGCTGCTGGTGATCTGCCAGATCCTCGGGCCAGCCTTGCGGTGTGGGATCAAGACTTCATAGACGAAGGAATAATGCACATCGCCTGACAGCACCACGTAGTTACCCGGTGTACGCGAGTGTCGGAAAATGTTCAGGATCACCTGGGCTGCGCCGCGATGGGCCATCCAGTTTTCGGCGTCTACCAACAGTGGATAACCGAACCAGCTGAACACCCGTTGCACGGTTTCTATCAGCTTCACGCCGAACACCGGTGCCGGCGAAACGATGATCGCCGACGGATGATCCAGCAATTCCTGTTGCAGTTCGCTAAGGGCTTCCCAATCCAGAAGACCCGAGGGCTGCTTGAGCGTCATCTCACTGCGCCAGCGCCGGGTGCGGGTGTCGAGCACCACCATCGCCGGAGTGGTCGGCAACACGTAATGCCAATGCTGGAACTTCAGCAACTCATCGATCAAGGCGTCCTGCACCGGGCTGTCGAGATAGCCATCGTCCCCGGTCGCGCTAAAACCATCAGTCTTCTCCAGCACCGCATCGAAGGCGTCCGGATTGTTGCCCCAGCCCTGGCACAACATATAAGCGATCAGCGCATTGCCGATGATGCGCTTGGAGAACGGATGGCCGTAGGCCGTTTCCTCCCATTGCGCGGAAAGATTCCAGTCATCGGTAATATCGTGGTCGTCGAAGATCATCAGGCACGGCAAATGCGCGAAGGCGCGGGCGACATCGCCAAGGCCGGCCTTGAAATCATCGATGCGCGTTTGCTCCAGTGCATAACGCTCGCGTCGTTCGGGAATCAGTTTCGGTGGTTTGGGCGCGATCAACGTCCAGGGTGTCGGCGACCACACCAGCAGGTACATGGCCATGACTTCAGCGAATGTCACCAGATGATTGTCGGCACTACTGCTGGTGAAAATCGGCTTGCGCGCACCGCCGAAAAATCGCTCGCGCAGGGTTTCGTTGCTTTGCAGCGCCGGTAACAAATCTGCACGGTGGTAGTAGCTGGCCGCATGCTCATAGAGCTTGGCGCTGTCGCTGACCACGGCGCCTTCAAGGTGTTCGCCGAACAACCCCAACCGCGCGATCAAGGCATGAATGGCGCGCAACATCGGCCCCGCGACATCGTCGGCGTACACCTGATCGCCGCTCATCATCAGCAATGCCGGACGCTCTGTTGCTTCATGTGCCGACGCCAGCAAGCGATCAACGCAGAGCAAACCGTCGGCGGCGCGATGGTGCGGTTTGCGGCAGGAGCCATGCAGCAGCTGATCGATCCGAGAGCGCAAAACGAAATTCGGCGAGCGTGCTTCGCCATACAGCAGATGCGGCGCCCATTCGGCGATACCCGTTGCGGCTTCATCAATCAGCAGGTCGTACTCGATCAGCGTGTCGCAGGGCAGTGCGACGTCCAGCGGCACATCGATCAAATGAATGAAGGCTCGAGTACCGACCCGGATGATCGTGCATTGCCCGGCGTCGAGGCGTATGTCGCCTACACCTTGCAGGCGCAACGTCAGTGACAACGACCGGCTTCCTACAAGCCACAGCACCAGCCGCTTAGGCTCCAGCCGCCGCAGCATGGGGCCGACCAGGACCGGTGGCAGTGAGGTGCAATCGTCAGGCAAAGGCAGTGATTCGGACATCCGGGTTCAAGACTCTTGGCGCACAGGTCGGCGATGATAACGCAGGTGGCTGCGGATGCCTGTTAAGCCTTGAGTTGAAACTGCTTGATCCTGGCCCGGTATTCAGCGGCGACCACATCCAGCTCCGAACTTGGCAATTTGTTCGCCTGATACACCAGAAACGGATCGCACCATGCCCATTGGCAGCGGTTCGCAGTGGCACGCAACGGTTGCAGCAGTTGCTCAAGGGGAAACAGGTTTACGCCAGTTTCGCCGTAGGCCTGGGGCGTGTTACCTGCGGTGGCGGCAACCATGATTGGCAGGCCCTCTAGTTTCCGGCCCTGAACTTCATAGGCGATGTAGTACATCTGCGTGAGCACACTGTCCTGCCATGCCTTCAGCAGTGCGGGCGTTGAATACCACTGCACCGGAAATTGCAGTACCAGCCGCTTTGCCGACAACAAACGTTGCACCTCCGCTGCGATGTTGACTTCGTCGGTCGGGTAAAGCCCGTACAGATCGACGATGCACACGCCCTCCAGATCCTTCACGGCATCAAGCATGGCGCGGTTTGCATGGGAGCGCCCCAAATCAGGATGAAAACTCAAAATCAGGGTGGTGTCGTTCATGGCTCACCGGTTCAAGTGAAGGGAGCCACAGCGTGCCAGCCTGCTGTACATTGCTCCAATGGATGGTTTGTCTAATTGGGTATTGATTTAATGAATCTGCGTTCGGTGGACCTCAACCTGTTGACCGTGCTCGATGCGTTGCTCGACGAAGCGCATGTCTCCCGCGCCGCCGAGCGAGTCGGCTTGTCGCAACCGGCGGCGTCCAATGCGTTGGAGCGTTGCAGGCACCTGTTCCAGGATCGTTTGCTCGAGCGCGGACAGGGCGGCATGCAACTGACGCCAAAAGCACAGGCCATGCGCGGCCCGTTGAAGCAGATTCTGGGGGCGGTCAGCACGCTGGTCGGCACCGCCAGTGCCGAGCTGAGCACCCTGCGCCAGACCGTGCGCATCGTCATGGCCGACTTTCCGGCGATCGTCATCGCCCAGCGATTGCACCAACGACTGGCGGAACTGGCACCGGGCATCGACCTGGTGATCCAACCCTGGCAGGGCGGTGAGGCGGCGCAGGAAAGCTTGAGTCGCGGCCAAAGCGATCTGGCCATGTCGGTGTTCCCGCCTCTGGGCCCTGACTACACCCGGCGCCTGCTGTTGCACGAGCATTTCGTGGTGGCAATGCGAGCGGGGCACCCTGCAATGGCAGGCTTCAATCTCGACCGCTGGCTGAGTTATCCACACGTGCTGGTGTCCGGGCGCGGCGCCACCTGGGGCCCGCTCGATGAACAGTTGAAGGGCCAAGGGCTGTCGCGGCGGGTCGGGATCGTCGTGCCGAGTTTTGTCATGGTTCCGGATCTGCTGCTGGGGTCGGACCTGATTGCGATGCTGCCGAGCCAGTGCCTGTCGATGCCGATGGCCGAGGCGTTGCACACCGTGGATCCGCCGATTGAGGTGGAGGGTTTTGCTGTGCATCTGGCCTGGCATAAGCGGCGCGATGAAGACGTGGCGGTGCAGTGTGTGGCGCGCGTGTTGGAGGCAGTGATTGGTACTGGCTGATATCCACCTCGCCATTGGCGACCAACCAGCGAAACACCTCGCTCACTGACACCGTGTGGCTGCGCTCGATCCAGCGCACCACGGCCGGGCCATAGTGTTCGGTGTAACAAGTGAGCACCAGTTGGCGGCAATCTGCCGAGAGGCGCAGGGTGATTTCCCGACAGTGCAGATTCGCCTCGGCGTCACGGGTCATCCGTTGTTGAAGAATCAGGCCTTCAGAAACCATCGGCCGGTGCTCCTGTGCATTGAGGCTTGGTGTTGTCGGGCGAGCCTTGTTTGCCATCGGCCACGTAAGCCGCACGATGCTCGGCCACCACGTTGCGCAACGCGCTGTAATAGTCCGGCAGTTTTTGCAGGCTGTCGGTCAGCGGCAAGGCTTCTGCTCGACCATCGACGATGCCGCCGACCGTGTTGATCGTGGACAAGGTGTCGACGGTATCGCTATTGCTGCCGAACGGATCGACGACGAAACCGAGCACGCGTCCGGCCGCATCGCGGCTGTTGGACGTGCCGAACAACGGCAACTCGACGATCGGGCCGTTGCCGATGCCCCACACGCCGAAGGTCTGCCCGAAGTCTGCGTCGTGGCGCGGGATGCCGGCCATGCCGGAAACGTCGATCAAGCCCACCACGCCAACCGTTGTGTTAATCACGAAACGCCCCAGGGTGTTGACCGAGCGCATCGGGTTGCCTTGCAGCACGTCATTGATGAACACCTTGGGTTCACCGAAGTTCTCCACGAAGTTATGCACACCCGTCTGGAAAAAGTCCGGCAAGTAGCGATAGCCGCGGGCGACCGGTGCCAGGGCGTAGTCATCCACAACCCGGTTAAACGCAAAGACCCCGCGATTGAACGGTTCCGCCGGGTCGTTCACCGAATAGGTTATGTCGGCGCAGCTCACCTGGGCGGTGGACGACGGTTGGCTGCTGCAACCGGCCAACCCGGCGGCCAGCACGGCGATCGAGGTGTTGCGGGCCAGCCAGGGAGCACATCTGAAAGGCAACATGGACGCGAGTCTCGGGAGGAATTCGCGGTGATGCTGGGCCCCGAGTCTTGCGCAAAGATGTCCGGTTTATGACGCCGCTGTCGTTTTATTGCAGGATTGAAATATATGACGCGCTGCCGTGAATGGTTTTAGATGGCGGTTCCATTCGCCCCGTAAGTGACCTTCGGTGAACAGCCTTTTAATTGTCGACGATGACCTCGAAGTCCTCGACCTGTTGAGAAAATTCTTCGTCCAGCACGGCTACAGCGTTGAGGTCGCCACCGACGGCGCATCGCTATGGGCGGCCATCGAGCGCCAGATGCCGGACTTGATCATTCTCGACGTGATGTTGCCCGGCGACAGCGGGTTGATCCTGTGCCAGCAATTGCGAATCCGCCACGCGATCCCGGTGATCATGCTCACCGCCATGGGCGAACTGAGTGATCGGGTAGTGGGCCTCGAACTCGGTGCCGACGATTACCTGACCAAACCCTTCGACGCCCGCGAACTGCTGGCCCGGGTACGTGCCGTGTTGCGCAGGGTGGACGAGCGTCGACCACTGACGGAGGAACGCCCACGGCCGCTGATCGACTTCGCCGACTGGCACCTCGACGTCACCCGTCGTGAACTGCGCTCGCCGGACAATGTAATGATTCCGCTCTCGGCCGGTGAGTTTGATTTGCTGCTGGTCTTCGTCGAACACCCGCAACGCATTCTCACCCGTGAACAACTGCTGGACCTGGCGCGCGGGCATTGCCACGACGCGTTCGATCGCAGCATCGATGTGCAAGTCAGCCGCCTGCGACGCAAACTCGAGTCCGACACCAAGCGCCCGGCGATGATTCGCACCGTACGCAATGGCGGTTACCTGTTCACCCCCAGCGTGACGCGGCGATGAGCTGGCTGAAGCGGATTCGCCGTGACACGGTGGCGCGCTGGATCGCCCTGACCATCATCCTGGCGATGCTCATTTCGCTGGCGCTCAACGGACTGTTTATTCAACTGGCCGGCGTTTGGGCCCGACCGCCACTGACCGAAATCGGTCTGCTGGAAAAGGCCGCCGCCATCACCCGCGTCATCGAGGCCGCGCCAGCGCCGTTGCGCAACCCGTTGGCGCAAGCCGCCAGCGAAAACGGCTTCATCGTCAGTTGGCACCCTGACCGGCGCGATCTCAACCTGCCAGAAGCAGAAGATGCGAAGTCCGACATTGGCGCGCACATCCTCCAACCGATGCTCAAAGCCCCTGACCGGCGAATCGAGGCCTATGAGCCCGCCGACTGGACCGAACACACCGAGAACGCGCATTACGCGCTGCTGATCGAACTGGCAGACTCGACCTGGCTGATGTTCTCCGCGCCCTCGCGCAGTTGGGGCCTCGACGAAACGCCGCGTTATCTGATCGTGATTTTGCTGGTGCTGATCTCCACCGCGCTGGTCGCGCTGATCGCTACCCGGCGTCTCGCCACACCCTTGCAACGCTTCGCCGAAGGCGCCCGGCGCTTCGGTTCGGACTTCCGTGCACCGCCCATCGAACCCTTGGGCCCCCAGGAAATCCGCCAGGCGATCCTCGCGTTCAACGCCATGCAGGCCCAGCTGCAACACTTCATCCGCGACCGCACGCAAATGCTCGCCGCCATCTCCCACGATCTGCGCGCACCGCTGACACGGATGCGTTTGCGCGGCGAATTCATCGAAGATACGGAGCAACAGCAGCGGCTGTTTCGTGACGTGGATGAAATGCAGGCGATGATCAATTCGGCACTGGAATTCTTTCGCGATGATGCGCGGCTTGAACCGGCCACCCAGTTCGATCTGGCGGAACTGCTGCAAACCTTGCGGGACGATTACCGGGATCAGGGCGTCGAGATCGCCTTCAGCGGGCCGCAGCGGCTGGCGTATTTCGGACGGCCATTGGGGCTTAAGCGGGTGATGACCAATCTGCTGGATAACGCGATCAAGTATGGATGCGAGCCGGCGATTGAACTGATGCCTGAGGCGGGGGAAGTGCGGATTATGGTGCTGGATCGTGGGCCGGGGATTGCGCAGGCCAGTCTTGAGCAAGTGTTTGTGCCGTTCTTTCGTCTGGAAGGGTCGCGGAACAAAAGCACCGGTGGCGTGGGGTTGGGATTATCGGCGGCGCGGGCGATTGTGCTGGAGCATGGCGGGGAGCTGAAGCTGCGTAATCGGTCGCAAGGAGGGTTGGAAGCGTTGGTCGTTTTGCCAGTGCATCCGGGTTTCGCACTACAGTGAATGATCCATGCCGTTCGCGGGCGCCGGGGAGGCGCGGATCAGCGGAGAAGACTTATGAAGCGGATCATCCTGCCGGTACTGGCCACACTGATGTGGGTGCAGCTCCCGGCCTATGCCATCAACGACAAGTACCGCAAACAACTTGAGCAATCCGGTTGCACCCAGGTCAGCGAGACTCAGGGCTGCGATATCCACAAGAGCAGGGCGGAAAATGCCAAGGCCGGGTTCACCAACGCCGCGGCGGACAGCGCCCATACACAAACGCCTTACGTCGGGCAGTGGGTTGCCAAGAGCGATGCCGGCGCGACCGTTGCCACGATTCGCATCGATGCCAAGGAGCAAGTCTGGGTGAATGGCAAACGGGTAAATGCCCAGCGCACCGATGGCACGCTGCAGTTTCGCCAGGGCAAAGTCACCTTCACGATTCAGGGTGATCGGCGGTTACAGAATGAAGACTATTGGACCGACAGCGATGCCGGGACCAAAGGGTCGATTCAGATCGAGTAACCATTACATCCTGGGACGCGGCATCGTTGAGGGCATGCGTTGTTGGGAGGGGATAATCCTGCCACTGTCACCGTTGGCGGGCGGTCTCGCCTGGCCGTCCTGGCTCGTGTCATGGCAGGACGATCCGCTGAGGGCCACGAACACGGCGAACAGGAGTGGCAGGATCAGGTGCTTGAGCATGGATGTTCTCCAGTGCCAGGTCATTCCAGCTTAATCCCTGTTCCGCGCGTGCCACTTTCCGTTGGTCCGACCCTCGATTCCCAATACTTGTGCCAAGCTGAAGAGTGTCAATCCGCCTGCCGCCCTCAGGAAGCACACGACATGAAGCCTGCCAATACGTCGAACATCCGTCGAGAGTTCTACAAAGCTGTCGGCTACTACCTTCGAGTTGTCTGGCCCATCCTTTCCACCATGCTGATCGTCATCGTCATGTGCGGCCTGATCATCAGCTATCTGGAAGGTTGGGATCCTTTTGACGGCATCTATTTCGGCTTCGTGACCGGCTTGACCATCGGCTATGGCGAGCTCGTGCCGAAGTTGCCGCTTTCGCGGATATTGGCAATATTGCTCGGGTTCAATGGCGTGCTGCTCACGGCGATCTTTGCGGCGATCAGCGTGCGTTCGATTGAGATCGCGGTGCGGGTGACCGATGGAGATAAATAAGGCGGAACACTGCACACAACCCTCTGCAGGAGCGAGCCTGCTCGCGATGGAGTCATGGACGCCGCGCTAATCCAGGGTTCGCGCGTTATCGTTGACGACCATCGCGAGCAAGCTCGCTCCTACCGTTTTTCATCCTGCAGGTTAAGCCTCCCAACCCGCCCCGCTGACCGCCTCTTGCGCCAACGGGTGCAAGTCTGCCCCGTGATGCTCTGTCTGCCAGGCCAGCAATTCCTTGCGCATCCCCGGCGTCCAGTACATCTGCAGGTGATTACGTACACCGAGCACGGCTTGTTTCTGGTCCGGTTCGGTGGCGAAATACTGGGCGATCTGGTTGACCATCTTGATCAGGTTTTCAGTACTCATCGGCGCACCTCCGCTTTAGCGCCACGGGCCTGACGGCGATCCTTGAGCAAACGGTCCTGTTCGTCGCTGAAGGCCTGGTAGCGTTTTTGCCACTCCGAAGGGTGATAGACGCGGCTGACTTCAACGGCCGTGACTTTGTACTCCGGACAGTTGGTGGCCCAGTCGGAGTTGTCGGTGGTGATCACGTTAGCGCCCGATTCAGGGAAGTGGAACGTGGTGTACACCACGCCCGGCGCGACCCGTTCGGTGACCCGCGCACGCAGTACAGTCTGGCCGGCGCGGCTGCCGATGCCGACCCAGTCACCTTCATTGATGCCACGGCTCTCGGCGTCGGTCGGGTGGATTTCCAGGCGGTCTTCGTCGTGCCAGGCAACGTTTTCGGTACGTCGGGTTTGGGCGCCAACGTTGTACTGGCTGAGGATGCGCCCGGTGGTCAGCAGCAGCGGATAGCGATTGTTGACCTTCTCCTCGGTGGGCACGTAGCCGGTGAGCATGAAGCGCCCCTTGCCGCGCACGAATTCATCGATGTGCATGGTCGGCGTGCCGTCCGGTGCTGCGGCGTTGCACGGCCATTGCAGGCTGCCGTGGCGGTCCAGTTCGGCGTAGCTGACGTTGGTGAACGTCGGCGTCAGGCTGGCGATTTCATCCATGATTTCCGATGGGTGGTTGTAGTTCATCGGGTAGCCCAAGGCATTGGCCAGGGCCACGGTGCCCTCCCAGTCGGCCTTGCCGCCCAGAGGATCCATGACCTTGCGAACCCGCGAAATACGTCGCTCGGCGTTGGTGAACGTGCCGTCTTTTTCCAGGAACGAAGCGCCCGGCAGGAACACATGCGCGAACTTGGCGGTTTCGTTGAGGAAAATGTCCTGCACCACTACGCATTCCATGGCAGACAGCGCCGCGGTGACGTGCTGGGTATTCGGGTCGCTCTGGGCGATGTCTTCACCCTGGCAATACAGGCCTTTGAAACTGCCGGCCAGCGCCGACTCGAACATGTTCGGAATGCGCAGGCCAGGATCAGGTTGCAGGGTGACATTCCACGCCTGTTCGAACTGCGTGCGCACTACTTCGTTGGAGATGTGCCGATAGCCGGGCAACTCGTGGGGGAACGAGCCCATGTCGCAGGAGCCCTGAACGTTGTTCTGCCCCCGCAACGGGTTCACGCCCACGCCTTCGCGGCCGATGTTGCCGGTGGCCATGGCGAGGTTGGCGATGCCCATGACCGCGGTGCTGCCCTGGCTGTGCTCGGTGACGCCCAGACCGTAATAGATCGCTGCGTTGCCACCGGTTGCATACAGGCGGGCGGCGGCACGAATGTCGGCAGGTTCTACGCCGCAGACGGGGCCAAGGGCTTCCGGCGAGTTTTCCGCGCGGCTGACGAATTCGCTCCAGCGCGCAAAATCGTTGCCCTCGCAACGGGCGTCGATAAACGGCTGATTGAGCAGGCCTTCGGTAACGATGGTGTGGGCCAACGCATTGAGCATGGCGACGTTGGTGCCCGGACGCAGGGCCAGGTGCAGTTCGGCGCGGGCATGCACCGAGTCCACCAGATCAATGCGGCGAGGGTCGATGACGATCAGCCGCGCACCTTCACGCAGTCGGCGTTTGAGCTGAGAGGCGAATACCGGGTGGGCGTCGCTCGGGTTGGCGCCCATCACCAGGATCACGTCGGCCTGCATCACCGAGTCGAAACTCTGGGTACCGGCAGACTCGCCCAAGGTTTGTTTCAGGCCATACCCGGTCGGCGAGTGGCAGACCCGCGCACAGGTGTCGACGTTGTTGTTGCCGAACGCCGCGCGCACCAGTTTTTGTACGAGGTAGGTTTCTTCGTTGGTGCAGCGGCTGGAGGTGATGCCACCAATGGAGTCGCGGCCATATTTTTGCTGCAGACGACGGAATTCGCTGGCGGCGTAGGTCACCGCTTCATCCCAGCTGACTTCCTGCCAAGGGTCGTTGATGTGCTGGCGGATCATCGGCTTGGTGATGCGATCCGGGTGAGTGGCGTAGCCCCACGCAAAACGCCCTTTGACGCACGAGTGGCCGTGGTTGGCCTGGCCGTTCTTGTCCGGAACCATGCGCACCAGTTGATCGCCTTTCATCTCGGCGCGGAACGAACAACCCACACCGCAATAGGCACACGTGGTGATCACGCTGCGTTCCGGCTGGCCCATCTCGACCACGCTTTTTTCCATGAGCGTCGCGGTGGGGCAGGCTTGCACACAGGCGCCGCAAGACACGCACTCCGAGTCGAGGAAGTTCTCGCCACCGGCCGCCGCGACCCGGGATTCAAAGCCGCGCCCGGTGATGGTCAGGGCGAACGTGCCTTGGGTTTCTTCGCAAGCGCGCACGCAGCGGTTGCAGACGATGCACTTGCTCGGGTCGTAGTCGAAATAAGGGTTGGAGGTGTCTTTCACATCCTCCAGATGGTTCTCGCCTTCATAGCCGTAACGCATCTCGCGCAGACCCACCTGGCCAGCGACGGTTTGCAGTTCGCAGTTGCCGTTGGCCGAGCAGGTCAGGCAGTCCAGCGGGTGATCGGAAATGTACAGCTCCATGACATTGCGGCGCAGCGTGGCCAGCTTCGGCGTCTGCGTGTGCACGGTCATGCCTTCAGTGACCGGCGTGGTGCAAGACGCCGGATAGCCACGCATGCCGTCGATCTCCACCAGGCACATGCGGCAGGAACCGAAGGCTTCCAGGCTGTCAGTGGCACAGAGTTTGGGAATGGTGGTGCCCAGCATTGCGGCGGCGCGCATCACTGAAGTGCCTTCCGGCACGCTGATGCTGCGTCCGTCGATGTTCAGGGTGACCTGCACGTCGCTGTCGCGGGCCGGGGTGCCGAGGTCGATGTCGGTTTTCGGGTCGAAAAGAGTGATCATTGCTCGGCCTCCGAGGCTTGCAGACCGAAGTCGGCGGGGAAGTACTTGAGGGCGCTGGCGACCGGAAAGGAAACCATGCCGCCCAACGCGCACAGCGAACCGTATTGCATCGTGTCGCACAGGTCCTTGAGGATGATCACCTGCTCTTCGCGACCGCTCTGGTCCGGCGCGGCCAGCAGGCGGTCGATCACCTCCACGCCCCGGGTCGAGCCGATGCGGCATGGCGTGCATTTGCCACAGGATTCTTCGGCGCAGAACTCCATCGCGAAGCGCGCCATGTGGGCCATGTCCAGGCTGTCGTCAGCCACCACCACTCCGCCGTGACCGAGCATCGCGCCCATGGCGGCAAAAGCCTCGTAATCCAGCGGCGTATCGAATTGCGACGGCGGCACCCAGGCGCCGAGCGGGCCGCCCACCTGCGCAGCTTTCAGCGGCCGACCGCTGGCGGTCCCGCCGCCGTAGTCTTCCACCAGTTCCCGCAGCGTCAGGCCAAAGGCCCGTTCCACCAGACCGCCGTGACGAATATTGCCCGCCAGCTGGAAAGGCATCGTGCCCAGGGAACGGCCCATGCCGTAATCGCGATAGAACTGCGCACCCTTGGCCAGAATCAGCGGCACTGAAGCCAGGGTCAGCACGTTATGCACCAGCGTCGGCAAGCCGAACAGGCCTTGCAACGCGGGGATCGGCGGCTTGGCGCGGACGATCCCGCGCTTGCCTTCGAGGGAATCCAGCAGCGCCGTTTCCTCACCGCAGATATAAGCGCCGGCACCGACGCGCACTTCCATATCGAAGGCCAGGCCGCTGCCGCCGACATTGGCGCCGAGGTAACCGGCATCACGGGCGATGTTCAGCGCTGCGCGCAGTGTGGCCACGGCATCCGGATATTCCGAACGAACATAGATGTAGCCGAAGGTGGCGCCGACGGTAATGCCGGCAATGGCCATGCCCTCGATCAGCAGGAAGGGGTCGCCTTCCATCAACATGCGGTCGGCGAAAGTGCCCGAGTCACCTTCGTCGGCGTTGCACACGATGTACTTCTGCGCCGCCTGGGTGGCGCGCACCGTGCGCCATTTGATCCCGGCGGGGAACGCCGCGCCGCCACGGCCACGCAGGCCTGAATCGAACACCGCTGTTGCGGTCTCTTCGCCGCCAACCGTGATGGACCTTTTCAAACCCTCGAAACCACCGTGCGCCCGGTAATCGTCAAGCGACAGAGGCCGGGTAATACCGGCGCGGGCGAACAGCAGGCGTTGTTGGGTTTTCAAATAGGGGATTTCTTCCACCGGACCTAAGGCCAGCGGATGGCTTGACGGCTCGCCTTGCAAGGCATCGAGCACCGACGGCACATCAGCCGCGGTCAGTGGGCCAAAACCGATCCGGCCTTGCGGGCTGTCCACTTCCAGCAGCGGTTCCAGCCAATACAAACCGCGCGAACTGGTGCGCTGCAACTCCAGTGGCAGGTTGCGCGCCTTGGCCTGAGTGATCAGCGCCGTGGAAACCTCATCGGCCCCAACAGCACGGGCAAGGGAATCACAGGGCAAATAAAGAGTCGGCATCACGCGTCCTCCCGGCAAGCGTCGAGCAAGGCATCGAGACGCTCAGCACTGAGCCGCGCATGCACCCGGCCATCCAGCTCCAAGGCCGGCGAACAAGCGCAGGCGCCGAGGCAATACACCGGCCGCAAACTGATGCTGCCGTCCGCGCTGCTGCCGTGATCATCCAGTTGCAGACGTTCGCGTAACTGCGCGGCAAGCGCTTCGGCACCACGGCTTTTGCACGACTCAGCCCGGCACAGCCGCAGGATATGCCTGGCCGGCGGTGCGGTACGGAAGTCATGGTAGAAACTGATCACCCCGCGAACCTCGGCCTGACTCAGATTGAGGGCATGAGCAATCTCGGGGACGGCCACATCGGGGATGTAACCGATGCGTTCCTGAATATCATGAAGAATGGGCAACAGCGCGCCCGGGGTGCCCTTATGGCGCTCCAGCAGGCTGTTGACCAAAGGCAGGTGCAAACTCTCATCAGGCATTCAGCAATCCTCACGGTCACGGACAAACCAGATGGTTGTCGTTCGTCCGAAAGTGTCGGCTGCGGCAGTCACACCACGTCACGGTATCGTGGCATTTTCAGGCCGTTGGCCAGGGCACCCTTGGCGGGCATCTTGTTGTGCCCGGCACGGTCTTCGCCGCACCTCTACTGGGCATAAAGGGCAGCTTGCCACGGCGCTTTTGATTCAACTGCACCAAAGCGACGTGTTCGGTTCTGCCTACGACTATCCATTAAGTCTAGATGAGAGCCACGCGGGGCGTTTACTCACCGGCCTAATGCCCTGAGGGCTTGTCGATGGCTCATGTATAGCAAGCATTACAGGTGCGAAACAGCATCAGATCCGTGGACAATTCAGGGCGCAGATGCGCTGATCTATCCCGCCGTAAACCGAAAACCATTCACCCCGAGCCAAATAATAAAAAGCCCTCAAAAACCTCGGGCCAAATTCCAAATCCCAATCACCCCACACCCCCCTGTGGGAGCGGGCTTGCCCGCGAAAGCGCCAGCCCAGCCGACGCAAACCACGGATCAGAAACACAACCCACTGCAGGAGCGAGCACACTCGCGAAAAACGCAGGAAACAAGCTCTGTCTCCTTCGCTGCCAGTGGACGGCAAGGCGGCAAAACAGTAGCGTTGCGCCACTTTCATCAACTTTGTAACGGACTACACATGGCCACTGTCGCTCGAGCTTCGCGCCTGTTCTGCGCAATCACTTTTGCCGTTGTGATGACCCCGGCGCTCGCCGGCCTGTCGAGTGAAACCCCGGAATACGCCAGGGCGGGCTACCTCTCCGATTGCCAGAAATTTCTGCAGGTGGTGGCCGAGGTGCAGGCCGGGCGCCAGACGCCCAAAGAAGCTACTCCCGCTATCAAGATGCATCTGAGTACCTTTGAGTTACATCGCTACTACCTACCCCAGTCAAGCCTTGGCTCCCCCGAATACGCTCGTTGTGAGAGCGGCGTTCCCATAGCGAAAGAGATCGCGGACAAGGGCGAAATTGAACTCAGCAAAGACGTGGACGAGTATCTCGCGCAAGCCCAGATCAAACACCAGGCCTCCCCGGCATACAAGCGTGCTCGCTCTCTGGGCTTCATCGACGTCGGCGAAATCGGGGAACTCGACCAGCACGCCGAGGCGGATGGTGAAGAGAACCTGAAGAGGTTGATGATCAGAGTCGATTCTGGTTGCGGCGAAAATTTCCGTGCCTCGAAATACGTCAAACCTTACGTGATCTACACCGTGGGTCCTTGGGATGGCAACTGCGTCAAAAACCGGAACGTCGCTGTGCTGGGTGGCAAAGTCGCGGAGTGGGGTGAGTACATTGATGATGAAGTGGTTTATCAGTACGTGGGATGGAAGACACTGCCTGGACAGGATGGATTCCCCGTCAACATTCGAGTCGTGAAAGTGGTGAAGTAACCCACAGGGATTTTTCTTCGAACGGAGGATGGGCAGATGATCGACTTCAACAACAAAGGCTTCTTCAAACTCAAGCAAAACGAAGAGTACGCAGAACGCGTCAGTGCACTGCTGCTGGACGGCGAGCACGTCATCGACTCGTACAAATCCATGCGCGACGGTGTCGTCTTCACCAACAAACGCATCATCGCCGTCAACGTCCAGGGCCTCACCGGCAGCAAAAAAGACTTCACCTCGCTGCCCTACAAAAACATCGTCGCGTACTCGGTAGAAACCTCCGGCACGTTCGACCTGGATTCAGAACTGGAGATCTACTTCTCGTCGCTGGGCAAAGTGAAATTCGAATTCACCGGCCGGACGTCGATGGTCGAAATCTCAAAACTGATCTCCCAACACTTGCTCTGACCCGCGTGCCCAAAGGCCCCGAAACCCCGGGGCCAACAATGCTAACCAATCCACCGCGACCAGTGTAGGAGCCGGCTTGCTGGCGATAGCGCCAGCCCAACCACCACAAACTCCCGCATTGAATCACAACCCCTGTAGGAGCGAGCCCGCTCGCGAAAAACCCAAGCCAGCCACCCATCCCGCTGAATGGTCGCCATCTTCGCGAGCAAGCTCGCTGCTACAAGTGCCCTACGTATCTCCAACACCAGACAAAGTCTGGCCCTTTCGCACGCTACCCCTCAGCCATCCCCTCCGCCCGCTTATTCGCCAACTCATTATCCCGATCCCGCGTCACCACCTTCGCCACATCATCCACCACCGCCTTACTCATCGCCGTCAAATAATGCGCAGCCCAGGCGTGGTAATCCGTGTCCTTGGCATAAGCCGCATCCTTGGTCAGCGCCTTGGCGATACACAGAAAATCAGAAGCCATGGCCAACGCATCGCCGGCGGGCACGTTGCGGCTGACATGGAATAGCGCTTGATCGCCGCAGTAGATGGCGGGGGTTAGGCCGATGGTTTTGAATTCGGGTTGTTCGGTCATTGGCCACCTCCGATGAGGGAGAGGTGGTGGGGGAGGGGGGTACGGGATTGGGAATTGCGTAGAGGGGGAAGCTGAATTTTGTACGGATTTGTTCTGTTCATGGTCAACGTCCTTGATTTGAGGAGCTGCCACGAGCCTTCTCACGGGCTTGGGTGACAGCCGTGCGCGGGGTGAGAAACCGGCAATCAAGGCAACCGGTAGACCCGAAGGTCTCCCACGCACAGCCGCCATAAAGCCATATCGCAGACGAAAAAAAACGCCACGACAGGTTTTGGGGCGCTTTGCGCCTTGATTGTTTCGGGCTCTCACACCCGGTCGCTGAATTGGCAGCGACGGTGGGAGGGTATCTTGCAGGATCTCTCCCTGCAACCTTGAAGGTTCGTTTGCAAACACCTGAATCAAGAAAATCTGGCGCATCCCTTTCCTCGCTGGGAGGTACGCAACAGCCGCAGCAATCTGTTAGGTTATTTGCCACATCAGGATCCAATGACAGGAGGTCATCTTGGCTAAGCCAGCAGCGCGTAAAACCGACCCTTCAAGTTGCCCGCTACCGGGGCACGGTACCAATCCCATCGCGACAGGCTCGCCAGACGTTTTCTTCGATGGGCTCTCAGCTGCACGCCAAGGCGATACCTGTACGTGTGGCAGTGCATTGTCCTCTGGTCTGTCCTCCACCGTTTTCATCAATGGCAAGAATGCAGCGACGATTGATACAGGCGGAACCCACGGCAGTGTTGTCATTGGTGGTTCCGGGACGGTGATAATTGGTGACTCCCATACAGCCTGCCCATTTTTTCCCCCAGTGCCTCTCGTTCTTGGCGCTAGCTGGATCGGCTTCAAAATCCCTGCCACCGAAAGTTACGAAGGTTTATCGTGCACGGCGCATTTTGAGGACGGATCAACCCTTCCAGGCGTATTTAACAGGGACAATGCTGTTAAATTTGATAGCCCCTCAGGGAAAGTTTGTTTGATGCTCAAGTTCGAGGAGGAATCGACTACCGCCTCCTCGACTCTTACAGAAAGCCTTTTGAATAAAATATTGGGATAAGGAACATCCTATGACCGAGCCGTACCTTGTCACCGGTAGCTATGTCATTCAACGTGAGCATGCGTTGATGGACTCTCCACTCGACAGAGCCCTGGAATTGATGGAGGGGACAGCACTCAGATTTTCGCTGGATGCTATCTCAGACGAAAAGGTCCGGGCCAGCTACATGAAAAATATCAAGCGCATGTCTCAGCAGACATTGGCCGACGTCAAGGCAGGAAAAATTACTGCACATGAAGGCGTACAGTTCAGTCATGAATTGAGAAACAAGATCATGATGGAACATCGCAAATTCACATCCGCTCAAGGCTTGGCTATCGTCCAAAAAAAGAAGCCCGACGGCAGGACGCTTGACTCACTGTTCGATCGCTACTCCGAGCGCCTCTTTAAAAAGAAATACAACAGCCTTTCGCCAACAGAACAAACCAAAATCCACTACACAATCCTGGAAGCGGCCGGTCGGGACGATGCCTCGTTCACGAAAGGCACCCAAAAAATGCGCATGATGGGGAAGCTCGGAATTCTAGTCACTGCCGCCCTTGCGACCTATCAAATCCTGAATGCTGATAACAAGCCGAAGGAAACCGCGCGGCAGGGCATCATAGTGGGCAGTGGTGCAGTGGGAGGTTTGCTCGCGGGGCTTGGCGTGAGCGCTCTCTGTGGTCCAGGTGCTCCCATTTGTGCAATTGCTGTTGTTTTGGTGGGAAGCATTGCAGGGGGGGTGGCTGGTGAAGCAGTCGCCCATTCTCTCGATGAGGAGCTAGAGGAGTTTTCGCATTGGGATATCTTTTGAGTCAATCCGAGCTGACGAAAATCAGAGCAGCACTCTCGGATCCGTTCAATGACTCGCCGGTAGATTACGACTACATAGCAGAGCAGGTGAAGGGTGTTGATCGTCAGACGCTACACGAAATTCTTTACTCAGAAGTCGCGCCTGTTTGCTTTACCAATATTGAATCGGCCGTCCCATCGGTCTGGACAGGTTTCGATCCTGACTCGCTCAACGGCATGATTGAAGAAAGACTTGCAGCCAGGGAGAACAATTGGTTTCGCAGGCAGTTCGATAAGTTGCTTGTTCGCTGGCTGAGTTATCACTACGGGTATATCTGGAAGGAAATCGTCAGCCGTCTCTAGTTCGCGTGTAGTGCTCCATGCGCAAAACACGTCGCGAAAACTGTAGGTCCAGCGTTCCAGTGCGCGAAGGCGGCGGGGGATACCGCCTCACTCGATCATTTACTGAATGTCTTTCAGGTAGTCCTTAAGCGCGATGAGCGACGCATGAAGCTGTTCCATTGTCCGAGCACTGCTGAAACCAACTGACAACCGTTGCAGCTCTCGCCCTAGCGGTGTTTCAGCGCCACCTATGGCGTCCAGCGCCAAACCTGCACAGTGAGCCACTCTAAACCGAATGCCCTCGATATCACCCCGGCGCACAAGTAACCCGAATACCTCCCGCTCGTAATCGCTCATGACCGGATCATCCCGCAGAATCGGACTCGACCCCTCCGTCTCATAAGCCAGCTTGAGACAGAACAGAGCAACAGTTTCCAGCAGCAGTTCCATGGAATGAATCCTTGAGAAGGGTCGTACCGGCCGAGGACGAAAAAAGCCAAAAGCATCGCCAGCAAGCCGGCTCCTACAGGTCGGTGGGGTGTCAGGTGCTTTTTTGCAGGCGAAAAAAAAGGCCTTGCAAAGCAAGACCTTTCTTAATTTTGGTGCCCGAGGGAGACTCGTGCGTTCTATATAATCCGTGGCTTGCGGACAAATTATACAGCTAGGGATACAGCTAGGGATACATGCCGTTCGTTGCTATTCGAATTTCACGTCGGATCGATATTTAGTTTGAAAAGGATGTCATCAGTCGATGCTTGGTAACAACTGACGTGAGCAAGCATCGAGTTTCCACTGATCAGTTCAAGAAATCTTGCCCTAAGCGCCTGGGGCATCCGAGCTCCTAGGATCACTGTTTTGATGCAAGAGGAGGGGAATTCAAAGAGGTGATAGGTTTTCCCGTGAACAGGCAGGACAGTTGTTGCGTCCTTCAAGTCCACCATCATTCGCCACTCTCGTTCGTAGGACCAATGCTCGCTCTTCGTGAGCATGGCTTTGATATCGGCATTATCGAAGGTCAGTGGCGGCCTGACATTTGAGTATTGAACTGGCCTGAGGTGCCTGAATTCATCTTGCTGAGATCGCCGCTGATTGAAAAAAACGGACTCTGGGTCGAATTCGATTACAAACCCCTCATGGGAGCAGGCGTAGTGCGCCCACATCAAGATGTCGTCGGGTGTCTCCGTCAGGCAAAGTATGCCGACCCTGTTTTCCATTACTTGATTAAAGCGTGAGTGAATGGCAGGGGTAAATTCCTTCAGGATGCTGGCGAAGCCATTATCTTTCGAAAGCAATTGGGCGCGCGCCCGGGACTCAATTTGCTCTTTGGTTATTAGCTTCCTCAAGGGGGGAGGAAGCTCGGCGAGTGTCTGTTCGATCAGATCGGGCAGTAGGCCATCGACCATCGCCCACATCGAGGCGTCCGATTCATAAAGGCGTATAGGGGGTTTTAGCTCAAACGGGTCATTCAGGTTGAGCGGAGAGGCGAAGCAAATTTTGCATGCTTCCAATACATCGATCCGGTCGGAATGTAGATATTTGAACAGCCGCGGCGGCTTTGTCTTGGAGGAAACGTCAGGTTCACTCGGGCTTTGCATTAGAGCCGGCCTCAGCAGAAAGTGAGATAAGGGCGAGACTCAGAAACCCTTCATTCCTATCCAGCGCAGCTAAGGCGCCTCGAACGTTATCAGCCACGTCTACGGAGCCACGTTGTTCAACCCAGTTCGAAAGCTCTTCTACAGCAGCCCCTAATGCGAGTTGGTTTTCGTTGATACGTTTTAGTACCGAAACCAATAACGCTTTGTCTTCCATGAATTATTCCTACTTTTCGGCCAGCAGCCAGTGAACGTTTCAGCGAATGAACCTAGTCCTGGCATCGTATGCCGGTGGTTGTCCAAATACCACTGGGGACCCTGAGAGTATTCTTCCTGCACGGGATCGGAAACCCGCGGGGATTTGGTAGTGGGAGGTGCTTCAGCTTACTGAAATTTCAATCCTGAAATTGAAAGGATCTTGAAGAAAAAGGGACATCGTTACCGTATCGGTAATGGTGAGCTCAGATCGGTCGTTTCGTAGGGCATATGCACAGGTGAACAGGCAGTTCACCGAGTTCACCTGTTCACTAAGCTGGGGGTTCTCCCGCTAACAAGGTCCGGCGGGTTTCCGACCCCGTGTGGAGCAGAAGTCCTCAGGGGCCCCGCTTGCGGGAATCTCTTCGCTGGTGGAGCTCATTTCTTAGGGGGTGTGGGGTAAATACCTGTCGAACGTCGTGTAACTGGTGTTACGGGTGTAACGATCAACAGTAACTAATTGAATATAAAAGATAAAATCTATGTAACACCTGCTCGAAAGCATCCGTGTATGTGATGTAACAAGGTGGAATGGTGTAACGCAGCTTAAGACACGGGCGCCTGCCATGGTGCGATTACAAACTACCGATTTCGGCCAAAAGCTGCCCGTGGACAGGCTCATGGCGAAACAGTAACTTCCGTAACAAGGCTGGCGAGAGATGCTCGGTAGCGGATCATTCAACGGGGCGCCCACGTATGTCCTCTTCGCTAACCACCAGGTGTCGCTATGGACTTGCATCGCAAGCTGGTTTCCGCATTAGAAGCGTTTGATCGCTGGGAGAAGCCTTGGGAGTTTTACGAGTCTGTATCGTCTGCAACCTCTCTCGACGTAGATGACCGGGAAAAACTCAAACGCGTCTGGGAGGTTGCAACAGAGAGTGGAGGTTGGCTTGCGAGTACAGATTTTGTCGATGGCTGCTCGCTTGTAGATGATCGTCTCGCGTCCGGATTCCCATGGCTTTCGGCCAAGGCTCGGCGGCAGCTTGTTAATGGTGCTTCCTACCAATGGCTGTAGTGCCTGACAGCTCGTCCAAACTTATGTAGCGAGACTGTCGAGAAATACTCGGCGGCGGCTCACACTTCTCATACCGTGATTCAACTTGGACGAAGTCTAGAAATGGGACCGAAAACCGAAGAGCTGATCTGCGTTCTCGATCAGCTTGCAGCAATGCTTGAGAGCGATGGTGATACTCACTGGAGCTTGTGGGTACGTAAGGCACGAGCACGCCTGCTCGACTCTGATTATTCTGGGATTACGTACTTATTGTCAGCCTATGGCGGAATGAGTTCGTTCAATGATCTCATTCTTGGCCAGAGCTATGACGGTGGCGCTTTTTCCTGGAAACCAGGCCACGTTGAGTTAAACAAAAGATTCGATAAATTACGCAATGATGCCGCGCAGCTCGCCGGTGCGATAAAGCGCTCGCAAGACTGATAACTATTCGTCCAAACCCAGGGAGCTGCTTAGGGTCGATTTCCGCCCATAGCAATAGGCAGAGAACGGCCAAAAGCTGCCTATCGACATCAGGTTAGGTAGCGCTTAGTGCTGAGCATTGATAGAAACGCAGCCATACCCCGCTACTCCAGATAGAAGTACCTTGATCTCGGCAGCTTCCATTTCGGCGGGATGACGACATCGTTCAAACCCTCGTTATCAACTTGGGAAACTATTTATTGAGCATGCTCCGTCAGCTATTCCATGTACGTATTTTTTTTACAAGTGCAGTGACTTGCTCTTCCAGCTCCGGGCGAAACGACAGGTTGTCTTTGGTCAGGTGCGCTGCATAGGCAAAGGCCTTGCTATGCTTGTTGGTGTATTCTTTCGCGCTCGATATTTTGTTTTTTTGAAGATAGTCAAGGATCGCTTCATATTCACCAATTTGTGCAAGCTTGATTTTACCATGGGCCGCCTCGAAGGCCTCCTTAGGTATATAGTTTTCAATTTCCTTGCAGCGAGTAACCCACACCATTGCACTCGTTTCGGCCACCTCTTTAATAAGCTGGGCAACACGAGGCTTTAAAGACCCGCTTGAATTTCTACGATCACTATCACAAACAAAAGCAAAGTTTCGGTTGATTTTAAATGCAGTAATCGCTTCTCTAGTGTCATTATCTGGCAAGCGTGCATCTATGTTCGCAAGTACGCTGCCTCCATAAAATACAAACTGATAGTGCCGCCCTTCGCTAAGCTCATCGTTACTCCATAAATCAATCCATTTTTTTAGAAATACACGATCAGAGGGCCCCTCCACCCAAATTAATCCATTTGCTTGTAATAGATCGCTTGCTCGCACCCCGAGATCATCCAAGACTCCGTGACCTACGGCGTCTCCGGTATAAGTGTTACCTGTAATTCCGTCTTCGCCCCGCATGATATGTAGAATCTGCGAATGCTCAGAATGTCCGAAAATGTCGATAGCCACATTGGAATGTGTTGTAATAAAAATATGGCACTTGTTTGTAAGTGCGAATGCTTCCAAATAAACGAATAGATTTCTCTGTAGTGCGGGATGTAAGTTGTTTTCAAGCTCCTCTAGCGAGAATATATAACTATTGACTGGCTTTTGTTCAAAATCTGGACGTACCAATAGATTGAGTAAAGTAAGTATTACTGTTTTTAGGCCGCTTCCTGATGCTGATAAAGCGATAGGTCCTTTGCTCGCCTCACCTAAAAATATCTCCCACTGATTTGACTCCGAATGGAAGCGAGTAGCTATTTCATTGAATTCAATATCGGGAGAGAAGATTTGATTAAGAGCTGCAAGCAAAGTTATCTGAATTAAAGACCTATCAAATCCCACGTGCTGTAGGTATTTGTGAATTATTCGTGTTGCACCTATACCCCCACTGGATAGTGACATGCTCTCATCTATGCTTTCAGGGGTTATATCTCTGTCTGCGTCGAGCTTTACATGTATAAAGGAGCGTAGCGCAGAGGTCGGGCGTATCCCGGAAATATATTTTTTTTCAATTTGCGAAGCACTTGCGTCGGTTCCAATGAATTCAATTAAGTTTTCGTAGGTTTCTTTCCATGTGAAGGATGCACCAATAAATTTTACTCCATGGGTTGCCACCCAGTTCACCTCTGCTAGCGTTTGGTGGAAAAACTTGCATTAGTGACTTGTCATCTAACAACTGAGTTATTTCTATTGATGAAGCAATGTTGGTGTGATTGATGCGATCGCTGCACAAGAAATCCAAGGAGTGCAGCAATGCAGATTTTCCGATGTTGTTTCTGCCAACGATAACGTTGATTGGCTTTATGTTTGCGAGCCTAGCGCCGGTTGGGCCGAAACTTTTATAATTTTTTAGATGAAAGCCTGTGTCTATGGTCATGGTGCCCTCCTGGCAGTATTGCATTTTTACCCGAAAGCACAGGGATGGCATAGCGGGATTGGTGATGAACGCCCGCTTCTGGCCGATTTCTGCCTGTCGCGACCGACAGCTAAGGGTCGGTTTCAGCCAATGGCGATGGCAGAAATCGACCAAGAGCAGATCATCAAGACCTCCCAAGGTGCGCAATACCTTTAATCAGTCATAAAGATATTCTTGCCCTATTTTTCAAAAAAGAAAGAAGGCGAGCATTACCACTAGAAGCTCGGGATCGGTCAGATGAGAGCAGAATATTCTTTTGCCTCTCATATATAGAAGTCACAGCCTGTGATTATCACAATATTTGCAACGCGCGAAATAGCCCTCTGTGCAAAATTATGTTCTCGCTCATATTTAGTCGAGCTTCTTTGTTTTTATATCTAAAAACCTGATAGCTAACTTGCTTTGGCTGATTCCCGATTATGCTGAAATGGAAAAGCATTTGAAGGACGAACTGACTATCCTTTGTTTTGATTAAGCCGCTTTCGCTTGCTTGATTAAAAGCGGACACAAACTCTTCGATTCTTAAAGTTTGCTTTCTTAAAGTGGTGAAAATATCCAATATCTTATGTATATCTGGAATTGCACCGTGTATCTCATCCTCCAGCTCGCTTCTTAAGTAATTTGAAAAAGCAGTATCAGCCTCACTTAACGTAGTTGGCTCTATATAATCAAAACCTTTTTCCAATGTCATTTCAGCGCATACCTGCAGATACCTTATATAGTCTCTCGGCCGCAGAAATGAACTTCTGGTTATATAGCTGAACGGCGTCATTGATTTTCTTTTTCCATCCCCGTATCGAACATTTCCGGGGGTAAACAACGATTGCCAGATCTTATTAAATTCTTGAATTTCTCCAGTTTTAGAAAGAGCCCTCGACAGCCTGAATGCAAGCATGTTTTTAATGGAGTCCTCATCCCATTCAAGATCCGCTTTGTAATCAAGCCACTTCGTTTTGTCCGGATCTTGCAAGATTTCGTAGATGTCGTCTCTGATGAAGACTACTGGATATAACTGCCGGCTCGAGAATCTCGCGCGGATATCTTGAACCGCCTTGAACAAACTTGTCAAAAGATCTGTGTATTGCTTGTATTTTTCGGGTTCAATAATATCCTTATAGTCTTCATCAAGCTCATCAAACATTATCAAATATTTATCGGCGCCTATTTGTCCCTTTAAGAAATTCTCAAGGGTATCGACTCGCGCGATCCAGTTATCACCGTCACCTTTTTCCTCAGTTTTTTTGTCGGTTCCGAACCCAATTCCGGTCCCTAAAATTTTGATATCGAATTTAAGCGATGTCCAGCGATCGATTGCATTGGGTAATGCATTCTCGATATCATCATTAAATATATTCTGAAGTTTTTCTCTGGTTTCGAATCCAACGGACGGGTTTTTTGACATCAACTTACAAATAGTTGAATAGATCAGGTACTTCCATAACGTAATATACTGATTAGGTTTCGTGAAGCCTTTATCTTGAAGCTCATATAAATTATTAAACGGGAAATTCTTAAAGGTCAATTTTTGCGAATAATATCCGGGCTCGCTTTTGTTGTCGAGATGCTCGCTGATAGCAGTCTTCCCGGTTCCTTTCCTGCCAACAACATATAGCTTGTTGCCGCTCAATATCCGATTGACTATGCGAGTATGGTAAAAATAGCGATCAGAGTTCTCAAGCTTCGCTTCAAGCTTCCATTCCTCGATTTCTTCCAGCAATGAATTCATACTTCACCAATCATCCATAATATTTATACAAGATTTTTTATCTACTTTACGCAGAGGCACTCTCCACACCACAAGAGCGCTCATAGGTGCAGAAGTTAAGCTCCTGGCGCGAACAAGAGCAACACATTTCGATCCCGGATCGATCCTAGAGAGTTGGCAATAGGCCTCGAGCAAAGCTACCACCGGTGTTTTCTTAGTGTTTACGGAGATGACAGAGCCGTTGAAAGGGGATAAGTGATGTGAGCAAAATGGATTTAGGTATGCATTCGTCCACTGCGAAAATTTCGCTGTCGAGCGCTAGTGCCCCTTATTGAACGACCGATTCTGGCCGACAGACGCCTGTCCTCTGTCGCACTACCTACCAAGGTGACCAGGCCATGGCCACAGATCTTACCATTAAGCTTCCACAGGGCACCGAGATTACCCTTAATGACGAGCACCTTTCCTTGCTCGCCATGACAGGCAACCTCTCTATCCCGCTGAGCTAGCAAGCCATGTAGCTATTGCTAGCTCATAGCTACTTAGCATCTGGTGGAGATGTTAAAAATGCCGGAATTTCTTTGCTAGCGTATCCGTACTCTTTAAGTTTATATTCAAAGCCAGTTTGAATTAACTGATCCATAGAATCGAATTCTCTATAGCGGTTAAAAAAATCTTTGGCATTTATCTTGAGTATCTGAGCAATGCCCATTTGATCCATATCGTCTACATCCGGAATCTTGGCAAAAACAATTTTTGGAATAAGATCCAAGCTATCACGAGTCAGCTCTAAGAGGATTTTTGAATTGACCCTTATCGATAAGTCATTCAAGTATGTTACAGCTGCGAGTTTTCCTACCTCTTTTGTTTTTTTAGGTGGCTCTGCGTTTACTATATAATACTGAGCGTTAGAAATGACCTCGCCAATTTTATAGCCTTTATATATAGCAGCGCTATGCTCAACTACCGGCTTCCATTTCTTTGCTTGCTCAAATATGGAAGCAATTCGAGTGCTTTTTACTTGCTCGTCGAAATCGCTTTTTAGCATGTCCGCCAGTGCAGAAACACTCAACATAGAATATGCCTTTGCTGGCCCATCACATGAGCTTGCACAATCCTTCCATATTTCATACGCTGCCTGAAGCCAAGGATCCGATTTGTTATCGGCTAGCTTTTCATCTAAGGCTTTCCTATTCGCTAGAAATTTATCCAGGTACTCCTTTGATCTAGCTTCAGATTTATCCTTTTCAGATACCAGTTCGAATTTCTTTTCATAGTAAATTGAAATATGACAATCCACGCCCTTTTTCTTTTGGACTACATCGCACATAGTGCCAGCCAATGCGTCTCCTGTAGCATTTATAGGGTCTAAGATAATATCTCTAACCCAGCGAGAACCTTCTTCTATCTTCTTGCCAAAGTGCGTAAGCCACTTATATTTTGATTCATATATTGAACAGTCAAGTTCGCCGTATTTATTGGGTTCTAGCCTGCCAGACCTACCTTTAGGATCTGCGCAAACATCTGGGGGAAGCGCTTTAGAGCCGAATACGCCACTTCCTAACATAGGATATCCAAATGACCATCCATCGGCCCGACGGAGCAAACATCGTTTAGGCGAGTTGAGATATTTTGGATCAAATATTCGTGGTTGAATCAGGACGTTGCCACGAAAAACATCTAAATCTGAAGGTTTGGAAAGACCGACTAATTCATCGTGAAAGGTGCAGTGTAATCTTCGCCCATCGCTGAACTCCGTGGTAGTGACGTTACCGATCCCGGTTGTTGTGTAGTCGACGACTGGCAGCGACCATTGGACGTTATAAAAATCTCCTGATACTGCCGAGCCAGTTCTCTCTCCTACAAAAACTCTAGCGAGTTGATAGTCTTTATATTGATTAACTATAACCGGGCCTGCTCCAGGAACTCCATCAGAAAAACCCTCTGTGATAATTGGTAGTCCTTGAAAGTAAGTGGTAGCTTCTCCCTCAAGTAGCCAATTTATAAAAAAGCCCTTTACCTGGTGGGTGTCAACTTCTATCTCTCCTCGACCCTGTGGGGCTCCGGCCTTAAATTCCCCTGAGTATGATATTAATAAATGTTTGTCTGCTAATACCTCCGCGACTGCCTTAGCTGGATCATCTCCATTAAATTTAGCATTTCCCTCTGCCCTAGCTAGTATTGCGTCTGCCTGTCCTTTTTCCGCCAAATTAGGTGAATCTGTTTTCAATCCTGGTATGACATATCGACCAGTTAGAATTCCGGTTCCCTCAGCAGCACCGTTTGACCACCACCCCTTATACGAATCAATATATATTTTTGACTCAGGGTATTTGGCGATTTTCAATGAGGTATTTTCACTGAACATCACTTCGGAGTACCCGGTGAATGTGCCATCTGGGTTTTTTATAATTGTGACTTCTGTGGCAAATAGCGGAGAGGTTGCCAGAAAAAAGATTAAGCCAGTCAAAGCTTTCATGTGATGCACCGGTACAGTGAGGTTGGTGGGTCGTGTAGTGGCAATGCGCAAGCATAGTAGATCCACGACCAATGGCTCAGCCGATCTCGGATACGCTACTGACCCAAATTGAGTGGAAGGCAACACAATACGGAGAATATTCGCCAGTCAGCTGTGAGCTTTCTACGAGATTTATTTACTTTTTAGCCGAGCACCACTCCCCAAAAAGGGCCCGTCTGGGCCCTTTTTCAGGAGGTATTGTTTTACTTCTTCAACCATCCCTCGACGACGTCGGCACCGTGTTTTGCTTTCCACTCTTTCAACGATTTGTGGTTCCCTCCCTTGGTTTCAATGACTTCACCGGTATTCGGGTTTTTATACACCTTGAGTTCGCGTGGTTTGCGTGTGCTGGCGGCCGGAGCTGCAGATTGGCGTCGGGCCGAGGTCTGTGGGTCGAGCAGGTTAATGATGTGCTTCAGGTTGAATCCATACTGATCGAGCAGCTTACGCAGCTTTGTTTCGAACTCGATTTCTTTCTTCAGTCCATCATCACCTTTCAGTGCTTCCAGTGCCTGGAGTTGTTCGGCGAGATGTTTTTCCAGTTGGCGGAATTCTGCGAGTTTGGACATCGTGTTTCCTTTGCTCAGTGTGGTCGTGCGTGGTTATTAAGATAGATTATGCTGGTTACAAGTCAGCACTATTTTCGGCGATTCAGTTGGCTATCAATGTGCACCATTTCCGCTTTAATCGCGTTGATGGTCAGTGTTTGCGTTTGACTGGTTTTGCCCGCACCCGCGCTTATGATTTTCAGCAGGG
This sequence comes from Pseudomonas sp. SJZ080, assembly GCF_007828295.1. Taxonomy (NCBI): domain Bacteria; kingdom Pseudomonadati; phylum Pseudomonadota; class Gammaproteobacteria; order Pseudomonadales; family Pseudomonadaceae; genus Pseudomonas; species Pseudomonas sp. SJZ080. The sequence continues at coordinate 165,448 of NZ_VIUK01000003.1, read as the reverse complement.
CGTTGAGATAAGCCTTCCGAGTTTTGAGGGTGTCAGACCAGCTCGCGCTGTTCTGTAGTGGCTTGTTCATTGTGTTCATCCTTGCGTTGTTCGGGATTGCTCTGATCTTCAAGCTGTTGCAGTACCGGCAGACTGTTGAGCTGGACTAAGTTCCGCGCGCTGTATTGACGAGAGCGGTCTATTAGCTCGTGCCACCCCCACTGCCCATGATTTTCGCCTCGCTCGGGTACGGCCAGTTTCATGAGCCCTACCGGGTCATGTCCCAGCAGGTTGTAGTTGGCCCACAGCTTGCCACCCACATCTAGCAACGCATTTGCGGCCTCGTTCCATTGCTCCTCCAGTACTGTCTGCGAAAGCCAAAGGGCGGTGTGTTCTATCCCTTTATGCTTTTCTTGTGCTTCGGCGATGTATTTATCTACGGTGACCAGCTCCTGCTCCAGAGCAGCCATGATCAGGTGTTGCCGACGGTTATGTTCGGCGGCTGCTGTCAGATTCTTCGCGGCCTTTTGTGCGTCGACGTTGGCGGTCTGCTCGCCTTCGGTGTCGCCCCATGCGACGGCCTGCGCGTACGCAGTGGCTGCGTCCGTTTCGGCCTGACGGGCTTTGGCCATGTCCTCAACCGCCTGTTGTTGGATCTGTGCCAGACGGGTGCTGAGGCTCTGGCGCTTTTCATTTAGCTCCTGTTCATCCGCTTTCCAGTTATCCATCGCTTCGATGTAACCCGCCATCAAGGAATCGCAATTGGCGAGGTTCTCACGGCGTCTGATCTTCCTATCTAATAGGTCGGCATTGAGATTGCGCGAATCGAAATTCCGTTTCAGGTCGTTGTACTTGTCCCGCAGTTCGCGTTTTCGATCCGGCTCGATGGGGTCTGCACTTTCCAGCACGGCCTCAAGCGGCAGCATTTCGGCGTGGAGTCGTCCTGCCTCGCTCAGCAGTTGGTCGCGACGGTCTTTCAAGTCTTGAATATCGTTCATGTGTTTAGTCTCTGTTCAATTCGAATGGGGGGTGGTTGAGTGGCTGGCGAGGCCGGGAATAAGCCGGCGCTACCTCTATCAGCAGAGATGCCCTCAGGCAGCCCGAGCCTCGCTCTCATCCGTTCCCGGAATCGTCTTTACGATGTAGCAGCGTTGCTGACCGAGGCCGGGCAGCCGGACCAGACTCGACGCCTTACCGTCGCTGCTCGGTTCCAATACTCCGCGCTGCAGTAGCTCCTTATTCACGGCGTTGATGTTCATGCCCCGGAAGATCTCCGAGCGCCATGCCTCGGGCAGCACGTAATAGGTGTTCGTGGTGTGCAGGGCGTCGCCCAAACCGTGCTCCAGCGTCTTGCGAAAGCCGAGGCGGTCGATGGTGCGCGGGCCGTGTTCGTCGATCTTTGCCGCCGCCGATTCCCAGCGGGTGAAACGACTTTCGCCGAAGCGCTCGATGATCTGGCGCAGCCGCGTCAAGATCGCATCACCTTCGAAGTTCCCGGCGCCGCCACGCTCGTTCATCCAGGCGTTGAGGCACACGCGAGCGGCGGTGGTCGCAGTTCCATCAGGCCAGCCGGTAATCCCCATCGCGGTGGCCAGCTCGCCGGCTGCGGCCGCGAGACCGAAGCGAGCGGCCGCACGGTGTGCTTGTCCGCTGGCCGAGGCCGGTAGTGATTGGGCGATAAACCCTTCCAACGTGCGGCGTAGGATGGCGGACCAACCGTGGCGTTTGCCGGGTTCGCACAGCGCTGTTAGGAAGGCGGTGAGCGGTGTGCCGTAGTACTTCGCTACCCGTGCCTTGAGCGCGTCAGCCAGTGCCGCCGCATCCTCGAAGCCGTTGAGCGCGTCGAACATGCCGAGGCCTTTACTTGCATCGGCCGGGACCGCGAGCATGCGTACTTCCATGCCCGCTTTCAGTTCCTTGTTGGCTTCGGCCATGTGCTGAGCCAGCGTCTTCTCTCCGGTGGAGAGAAACAGCAGGCGCCACTCCTGTACCTGGCGGCCTGCTTGGCCTCGGTCATTGGCGCGTGCCTTGCCGGTGCCGTTGCCGAGCATGTACACCGTCTCGCCAATAATGCGCGGATCGCACATGCCGATTTCATCCAGCACCAGAAGACCATCGGAATGCGCGGCGGCGATGGATTCCAGCGCGTTGTCGGTGGAGCGCCACGAACGCACCAGACGCGGCCCGCCGTAGATTGAGGCGGCAACTTGCAGGTGCGTGGTCTTGCCGCCTGAGCTGTCGCCGTACAAGTGGAAGCCGCCCGACTCATGGCCGAGCATGTGCAGCAGCGGGCCAGCAAAGGCCACGCCGACGACGAACGCCAATCGATGATTGCCGACGCACAGGGCGCCGATCTGCTCCTGCCACTGCTCAAGCGTGCCTTCTTCACTGATCGGCGGAAGCTGAGAGCCGGCCTCGTAGAAGTGCAGGTGTTCGCTGTGCGCGCCGACCTGCTGCTCGGGCAGCAGAAAAGCGTTGTCGTGCCAACCCAGGCGGGTAACCAGTCGTGCCCGTTGCGCGCTGTCGAAGCCACCGAGGTAACTCTGCAGGTCGTTGCGTGCATTGCGTCCGGAGCGACTACCGGCGAGGCGCAGCCCCATATCTACTAGTGGGCCGAGAACGTCTTTGCCGAAATCGCCGGTCATCGTGCGCGCCGGAATGTTCCAGCGTTTCTTGGCGCCGTCGGGATCGTCGAACTCGACCAACAAACCCCAGTTCTGGCCTTTGTCGTCGCGAGTGCGGGCAAGGATTTCCAGTGACGAACACACCGGCCGCGCCTCGCCGTCGTCGCCCGAATAAAACACACCTTCGGACGTGAGGCGAAAGCCGCCGGGCATCAGATCATTTTTCGGCTTAGAGGGACGCTTGGCCGCTGCTTTTGTCTTCGGTTCCGGCTTGGTCTCGGCCTGCTCAGGCTCCGGCTTTTCCACAACCACACCAAACAGTTCACCGCTGCTTTCCAGCTCGGCGAAGTGAGCCGCTGTCCAGCCTTTGGTGAGCGCATCAGCGGCATCGTCGCCGTCTTCCCATTGACCACCTTTGGCGAAGACGGCGCGGTCGTTCTTCAGCGTGGGCTTGCGTTTGAACACTTCTAACGCAATGACACGAACCGAGGCGGCGCCGATCTCGCGCAGCTTGTCGGCGACGGTTTCCATGCAGGCTTTGCCGCTGGCGTCGTTGTCTGGCCACAACAGCACGTCGCGACTTTTGAGTGGTCTCAGGTCGGCCTTGTGCCAGGAATTAGAACCGTTCGGCCAGCAGGTGGCCACGTGACCCGGCAACAGTTCGGCGGCGGCGTCGGCAGCTTTCTCGCCTTCGCAGAGAACAACCGGTGCGTCAGCGCGTTGGGCCAGGTCATCCAGGCGCAGCAGTGGTCGTGGATCGGGCAGACCCTGCCAACGCCATTGCGTGGTCTGGCCATCGGCGCGCTGGCACCACGTCAGGGGGGCAAAGACCTTCTTCGGCTTGCCGTCTTCATCGGGGCCGAGGTCGAAGCGGTAGAGCGCCATGAGTGGCTGTCCCTGTGCATCATGATAGATCCACACCTTGGACGGCGCGCCGTGCTGCCGGTGCTTGGCCGGGCACTTGTTCATGGCCTCGGCCGGGATCGGTTGAATGGCACTCCACTCAGATGCTTTTGTCTTGGCGGGCGCTGGCTTCGCCTGGGCGGCGCCGGGCGAAACGTTGAGGATATCCGCCAATTTGTTACAGACCTCGACGTAGGTGCCGCCGTCCAGATAGCGCACCAGATCGATCAGGTCGCCACCCTTGTCGCCAGTGGCAAAGTCGGACCAGGTGCCCTTGCTCAAACTGATTTTGAGCGAACCGGCGCGTTTGTCACTGCGGGTCGGATTGGGAGCGGTGTACTCCTTGCCGCCGTCTACGCGCTTGCCGTTTGGTAGCCAGTGCGACAAGACACGATCAATGTCTCTCAGTGCAGCGGCTTTCACGTCGGCGAAGCTGGGACGTTTCGCGGAGTTGCTTGGGCGTTGGCTCATGCGTCAGTCCTCGGCAAAAACAGCGCGTCGTTGATGTCATCGATCAGGGCTTTGGCCATCTCGCCCAGGTACAGAGCGGGCCAACTGAAACGCTCGCCGCTGTCGCTCATGGCGGCGTCAAAGTTGAGCTGGTTGGCGTGATGCTGCAGCAGTGAAACCATCTCCAGTGCGTCTTCGACCGGTACTCCGGCATTCACCCGGAACAACTTCAAATCGGTAGCGTTCACGCGAGTAAATGTGGCGTTACCAAGGGTGGTGGATGTGGTCATAGCGCACCGCCTTTCTGCGCAGCCGGAATGGAGGTTGTGTCACCGTGCAAGGCGAGGGTTTTGATCAGGCCGAGAGTGCCGCGTACGTCCCAAAGGACGGCTGCGATCACATGATTGGCGAGGCGCGAGGATTCGTTTTCGAAGTGATCTTCGAGCAGCGTCAGCACCGAATCGGCGCGTGCAATGGCGCAGGTGATGGCGTCGATTGGCACACCGGCTTCTACGGTTGGATTAACGCATAGCAAATCTTCGGGGAGTGAAAAGCTCAGGGCGTTGTTCATTGGGCACCGCCTGCGGTTTCGAGTGCGCGAGCTTTGGCCATGTGGTCGTTGTAGCGGGCAAGACGTGTAGCGAGGCTGGAGTTGGCGTGTAAAGCGGCGAGAGCCATTGCACGATGTGCAGCGGCGCGATTTTTGAACGGATTGAGGGCATGATTCATGCGGTGAGGCTCCTAACGTTGAGGAACCGCCACTACTTGCTGCAAAACAAGATTGGGTGGCGGCTGTACGCAGGTTTGCAGACCGGGACGTTAGGCACCCGGCGCGCTCGAAAGCGCCCCACGCACAGCCACCATAAAACGAAGTTGCAGACATGAAAAAAGCGCCAGCTTTCGGAACGGTGGCGCTCATGCGCCTAACGATGTTCGGGCTGCAAAACCCGGTCGCTGAATTTGCAGCGACGGCCGAAGAGTAGCGTCCCGGTTTCAAAAGTGCAACCGTGTGGAGATCTTGCGCATTTTTCCGATGCGGCATAAATTGTGCGGGCATGTAGATTTACCTCAACGCCTCCGGATCGCTCCCGGGGGCGTTTTCATTTCAAGCATGGCGCTCGTGGCGCAAGGTGAGTACGGGGGAATAGCCATCGCGAATCATCTTGCGAGCATCGTTATAAGCATCTGCTGCCTGGGCTTCACCCAAGACAACAACACGCAACTGATCTGCGTGCATGATCAGCAGGCACCAAACGCCATCCGACCAGCTCAATACGCCTAGAGTCCGTCCACGCTGCTCATGTTTTCTGCGCAATCGCTCGAAACGTTGGATGCGTGTTTTGGAAAATCCAACTTCGTGCAATGCCTGAAATGACCTGAGTTTTGAAAGCGAAGGAGGTGGTCTTCTCATGCTGCCACCTTGTTTCTTGCCGAAATGCGAGCCCGCACCCAACTTTGAACTTCATCAAGAACCCATGCGACAGGCGCTCCGCGAGCCTTGCTACCGCTTAGTTTTACTGGAAGTGGGAAGTCGCTATCCGCTTGCTGCATCAGTTTGTAAATCGTTGGGCGTGCTAGTCCAACGATGGCCATTACTTCCGGCATACGAATCAGAATTGTTGAAGGGTCAGCAGCAGGGTGACTGGCTCGCCTAGCGTTTATGTCGGTCGCTTCGGGCGAGTGGATTTCGAAAGAATTTGCTGATTTGAAGGTCTGGTGTGTCATAGAAAACCCCTGGGTATGGATACAGGGGTATCTATCTATACATTTATCTAGACGAAGAAAACTACTTTATCTCTAGATCGGTGAATGTGTAGTCAATACAGGTGCAACACAGGGTGAACGCGGCAGTACAGTAATTGCTTCAGCGCAATTTTTCACTTTCATCGAGGCGGCTTTCACGGCGGTGAATTATTCATCTGGAGAGAGTTTAGACACTCACTCTCCCGCGATCCCACGCCCTAGGTTTTAGCGCTCAGCCAGCGAATTATGTCAGTTGAGTATTCGCAAGCGGGGTCTGTCCCGCAGGCGTGAGGGCGCTCATCGAGCAAGGCGGCTGCAAGGGTGAGGGTGCCTACGGCTGTTACACGTCATGGCCGAGTTACACTTCGAATACGTTGAGTCATGATCAGGTGTTACAGTCAAAAAATTCAATAATTTCAAACGGTTAAATTGGGTCGTTACACCTGTAACACGCGTTACACCAATTTTTCAGGGGGGGGCGTGGTCTTCAGACTGCCTTTCCAAACTGCCTATTCGCCACATTTCCTGCTGCTAGCGCATCAAGGTGGTCTGCATACCATTGCATCATCTTTACGCGTTGCTCAAGGTATTGAGCCTTGTTGTATACCCCAGAAATACCTTCCTCTTTGTGAGCAAGCTGCGCTTCAACATGTTCTTTCGGCCAGCCATGTTCTCGAAGCAGCGTACTCGCGGTGTGCCGAGTACCGTGTCCAACTAAACGGCCTTTATAGCCAATGGTGGCGAAGACCTTGTTGATCGTGTTTTCGCTGATGGTTGGATTTTTGGCTCCGACTCCGGGGCAGAGCCAGCGACTCCGCCCTGTTAAGCAATGCAGCTCTTTCAACGCTGCGACTGCTTGGAGGGGAAGGGGGCAGACAAAATCTCGGCGCATCTTCATCTTGGCGGCGGGCGTGGTCCAAATGGCTTTCTCAAGGTCAAACTCCTTCCATTCAGCCAAACGGACCATGCCAGGTCGCGATGCCGTCCATACGCAAAGCCAGGCAGCGGTGCGAGCAGTCAATCTGGCCGGTGTGTTTTTGAGTGCCTGGAGAAACTCACCCAGTTCAGGCTCCAGCAAATGTGGATGCTGCTGAGTCTTAGGGGCTTGGGCCGCAATGTCACGAAGGCGGCTACCTGGATCGTTTTCAGTCAGGCCTAATCCGATAGCTCGCCCGAAGATTTGATTTATCCAGGTGCGACACTTTTCAGCCACGTTGTGTGCGTCCCGGGCTTCGATGGATGCCTGAAGCATTGCGCAATCGGTGCGTGTGATTTCGTCTAGAGGCTTGTCTCCCAGTGCTGGGAGTATGTCCTTGTCGAGGTAGGTGCGGATTTTGTTGAGGGTGGAGGATGCGAGACCCTTTTCCTCTTTCGCTTTGAGCCAAGCATCAGCGGCAGCTCGAAAGGTTCGGGTTTTGGCCGCATCGATAGCAGCTTTCGCGGATCGCTTTTGTTCAAGGGGATCGGCGCCGCTACTCACTACTTTGCGTAGATCGGCAGCTTTGTCCCGTGCCAACGCACCACTTACCTCCGGGTAACCCCCGAGCCCCATCCAAGCCCAATTTCCCGCCGGACGTTTGTAGCGGAGCTGCCAGGATTTACCACCATCCGGTTTGACCCTGAAGTAGAGGCCGTTTCCGTCGAGCTCCCGGTATTCCTTTGATTCCGGCTCCAGCCCCGCAAGTGTCGTGTCTGCGAGAGGGCGGCGCTTGATATCTGCGCGCTTCATCCTTGTATCCCAAAGTTCGGTATTTTTCTCAGGATACAAGCAGGGATACAGGGATACAACGTATAGGGAGAGACAGGGGTAGATAGACAGGCACAAAAAAACCGGCCAAGTGGCCGGTTTCTCTGGGTCTGAAAGCCTGGTAGAGACTTTCAGATACTGCTATATGGTGCCCCGAGGGAGACTCGAACTCCCACTCCTTTCGAAAACGGATTTTGAATCCGCCGCGTCTACCAATTCCGCCATCAGGGCTCAATGGCGGCGAAGTATAGAGATGAGATAACCGTCGGTCAATCAGGTACATGGAGAATTTTCACTATTTCCGCTAGACTTCCGGGCCCTGCTAGACGAACCCCATCATGCGCGTTGCTGACTTTACTTTCGAACTCCCTGATTCGCTGATTGCTCGCCACCCTTTGGCCGAGCGTCGCAACAGTCGCCTGTTGACCCTTGATGGGGTCAGCGGCGCCCTGGCACACCGTCAATTCACTGATTTGCTTGAGCATTTGCGCCCGGGCGATTTGATGGTGTTCAACAATACCCGGGTGATTCCGGCGCGGCTGTTTGGCCAGAAGGCTTCCGGCGGCAAGCTGGAAATCCTGGTGGAGCGGGTGCTCGACAGTCATCGCGTGCTGGCGCATGTGCGTTCCAGCAAATCGCCGAAGCCGGGTTCGAAGATCCTGATCGATGGCGGTGGCGAGGCCGAGATGCTGGCGCGTCACGATGCGTTGTTCGAGCTGGGGTTTAGCGAGGAGGTGTTGCCGCTGCTCGATCGCGTCGGGCACATGCCGTTGCCTCCTTATATAGACCGCCCGGACGAAGGCTCGGACCGCGAGCGTTATCAGACGGTGTATGCCGAGCGTCTGGGCGCGGTGGCGGCACCGACGGCGGGGCTGCATTTCGATCAGCCGCTGATGGACGCGATTGCCGCCAAGGGCGTCGAGACCGCGTTCGTGACCTTGCACGTGGGCGCGGGCACGTTCCAGCCGGTGCGGGTCGAGAAGATTGAAGACCACCACATGCACAGCGAATGGCTGGAAGTCGGCCAGGACGTGGTCGATGCCGTCGCCGCTTGCCGTGCTCGCGGTGGTCGTGTGGTGGCGGTGGGGACCACCAGCGTGCGTTCGCTGGAAAGTGCCGCGCGCGATGGCGTGCTCAAGCCGTTCAGCGGCGACACCGACATCTTTATTTACCCGGGCCGGCCGTTTCATGTGGTCGATGCCCTGGTCACCAACTTTCATTTGCCTGAATCCACGCTGTTGATGCTGGTTTCGGCGTTCGCCGGTTATCCCGAAGCCATGGCCGCCTATAAAGCCGCCGTGGAGCATGAATACCGCTTTTTCAGCTACGGTGATGCGATGTTTATCACCCGTAACCCCGCGCCACGTAGCCCCGAGGAAACAGAATGAGTCGCCAAAGTCGTATGTCGTTTGAGTTGCTTGCTACCGACGGCAAGGCTCGTCGCGGTCGTTTGACCTTCCCTCGCGGTACCGTCGAGACCCCGGCTTTCATGCCGGTGGGCACGTACGGCACCGTCAAGGGCATGCTGCCGCGGGATATCGTCGCGACCGGCGCGGAAATCATTCTGGGCAACACCTTCCACTTGTGGCTGCGTCCTGGCACTGAAGTGATCAAGAAGCACGGCGACCTGCACGATTTCATGCAGTGGAAAGGTCCGATTCTGACTGACTCCGGCGGTTTCCAGGTGTTCAGCCTGGGCGCGATGCGCAAGATCAAGGAGGAGGGCGTGACCTTCGCCTCTCCGGTCGATGGCGCCAAAGTCTTCATGGGGCCGGAAGAGTCGATGCAGGTCCAGCGTGATCTGGGCTCTGACATCGTGATGATTTTCGACGAATGCACCCCGTACCCGGCCGACGAAGATGTCGCTCGCGTGTCGATGGAGCTGTCGTTGCGTTGGGCCAAACGTTCGAAAGAGGCCCATGGCGACAACACGGCAGCGCTGTTCGGCATCGTTCAGGGCGGCATGCACCAGGATTTGCGCATGCGTTCGCTGGAAGGCCTCGACCAGATCGGCTTCGATGGCCTGGCCATCGGCGGTCTGTCGGTGGGCGAGCCGAAGCACGAGATGATCAAGGTGCTGGATTACCTGCCGGGCCAGATGCCGGCTGACAAACCTCGTTACCTTATGGGTGTTGGCAAACCGGAAGATCTGGTTGAGGGTGTGCGCCGCGGTGTGGACATGTTCGATTGCGTGATGCCAACCCGTAATGCCCGCAATGGGCATCTGTTCATTGATACCGGCGTGCTGAAGATCCGTAACGCGTTCCATCGCCATGATGATTCGCCGCTCGATCCGACCTGCGATTGCTATACCTGCCAGAACTTCTCCCGCGCTTATCTGCATCACCTGGACAAGTGCGGCGAAATGCTGGGAAGCATGCTCAATACCATCCATAACTTGCGTCATTATCAAGTGCTTATGGCTGGTTTGCGCGAGGCTATTCAACAGGGTACATTGGCCGCCTTTGTCGATGCCTTCTACGCCAAACGCGGGTTACCTGTTCCGCCTTTGGACTGAGTTTTCTGACCCCAAGATTCAACATTTGCAACTGGAGTGCTAAATGAGCTTTTTTATCTCGAATGCCATGGCTGACGCTGCTGCACCGGCCGCTGCCGGCCCAATGGGTGGCGGTTTTGAGTGGATTTTCCTGGTCGGTTTCCTGGTCATCTTCTACCTGATGATCTGGCGTCCACAGGCCAAGCGCGCCAAAGAGCAGAAGAACCTGCTGAGCAGCCTGCAGAAAGGCGACGAAGTCGTGACCACCGGCGGCATCGCCGGCAAGATCACTAAAGTGGCTGACGACTTCGTGGTTCTGGAAGTTTCCGACACCGTCGAAATGAAGTTCCAGAAAGGCGCCATTGCCGCCACGCTGCCAAAAGGCACGCTGAAAGCGATCTAAGTTTCAACTTCTACTCAATCGACGGGGCGCGCAAGGCGCCCCGCGTCATAAGCGGGCGGCGTGATGCTGAACAAATACCCTCTGTGGAAATACATTCTGATCCTGGCGGTGCTGGCGGTCGGTCTGATTTATTCCGCTCCCAATCTATATCCTGATGACCCGGCCATTCAGGTCAGTGGCGCAAGCACTGCGCTGCAAGTCAATCAGGCTGATCTGGATCGTGTGAGCGCTGCGCTCAAGGAATCCGGGATCAACGTCAAGGCAGCCACCCTGGCGGCCAACGGCAAGGGCGGTCTGATTCGCCTGACCAAGGCTGAAGACCAGCTGCCGGCCAAAGACGTCGTGCGCAAGGCGTTGGGTGATGACTACGTCGTTGCACTGAACCTGGCGCAAACCACCCCGCAATGGCTGCGCAGCCTCGCCGCGCACCCGATGAAGCTGGGTCTGGACTTGTCCGGTGGTGTGCACTTCCTGCTCGAAGTGGACATGGACAAAGCCATCGACGCACGCTTGAAAGTGTACGAAGGCGATGTGAAGAGCCTGTTGCGTAAAGAGAAACTGCGCTATCGCAGCCTGCCGCAACTCAACGGCGCCATTCAGCTGGGTTTCAGTGATGAAGCTTCCCGCGAACAGGCCCGCACACTGATCCGCAAGAACTTCAACGATTTCGACATTGTTCCGGCCGACCTCAATGGCCAACCGGTGCTGCGTCTGGCGATGACCCCGGCCAAGCTGGCGGAAATCCGCGAATACTCCATCAAGCAGAACTTGACCACGGTACGTAACCGCGTCAACGAGCTGGGTGTTGCCGAACCGATCGTTCAGCGTCAGGGCGCCAACCGCATCGTGGTTGAGCTGCCGGGCGTGCAGGACACCGCTGAAGCCAAGCGTATCCTCGGCAAGACGGCCAACCTTGAGTTCCGTCTGGCTGCAGAGCCTGGCGCTTCGAAAGCCACTTCCGAGACGTTCGAGTTCCGTGAAGGCAATCGTCCGCCGGCACAGATCGAGCGTGGCCTGATCATCACCGGTGACCAGGTGACTGACGCCAAGGCTGGCTTCGGCGAGCATGGCACGCCAGAAGTGAACATCCGCCTGGATGGCCACGGTGGCGAGCTGATGAGCCGTGCGACCCGCAGCAACGTCGGTCGCAGCATGGCGGTGATCTTCATCGAGCAACGTCCGGTCACCACTTACACCAAGCAAGTGGTTAACGGCGTCGAGAAAGACGTAGCGGTTCAAACGTTTAAAGAAGAGAAGAAGATCATCAGCCTGGCGACCATCCAGTCGCCGCTGGGTGCTCAATTCCGCATCACTGGCCTGAACGGCCAGGGCGAGTCGTCCGAACTGGCGCTGTTGCTGCGTGCCGGTGGTCTGGCTGCACCGATGTACTTCGCTGAAGAGCGCACCATTGGCCCGAGCCTGGGTGCCGACAACATCGTCAAGGGTATCGATGCATCGCTGTGGGGCATGCTGTTTGTCTCGCTGTTCATCATCGCCATCTACCGCTTCTTCGGCATCATCGCCACCGTCGCTCTGGCTGTGAACATGGTGCTGCTGCTGGCCCTGATGTCGCTGCTGGGTGCAACGCTGACCCTGCCGGGTATCGCCGGTATCGTATTGACCATGGGTATGGCGGTCGACGCCAACGTTCTGATCTTCTCGCGGATTCGTGAAGAGATTGCGGCGGGCATGACCGTACAACGGGCAATCAACGAAGGCTTCGGCCGGGCATTTACTGCGATTCTCGACGCCAACCTGACAACTCTGTTGGTCGGCGGGATTCTCTTTGCGATGGGCACAGGTCCAGTCAAAGGTTTCGCAGTGACCATGTCCCTCGGGATCTTTACCTCGATGTTCACGGCCATCATGGTGACCCGCGCGATGGTCAACCTGATCTTCGGCGGTCGTGACTTCAAGAAGTTGTGGATTTAAGGGGCTGCCATGTTACGTACAATCAACTTCATGGGCGTTCGCAACTTTGCGTTCGGCGTCACATTGTTCCTTACTGCGCTGGCCTTGTTCAGCGTCGCCACCAAGGGCATGAACTGGGGCCTGGACTTCACCGGCGGTACGCTCATCGAGCTGACCTACGAGCGTCCGGCCGACGTTACCAAGGTGCGCGAGCAACTGGCCACTTCGGGTTATCACGAAGCGATCGTGCAGAGCTTCGGTGCTACCACCGATCTGCTGGTGCGCATGCCGGGTGAAGATCCGCAGCTGGGCCATCAGGTGGCAGAAGCGCTGTTGAAGGTCGGCGGCGACAACCCGGCGTCGGTCAAGCGCGTTGAGTTCGTCGGCCCTCAGGTCGGTGAAGAGCTTCGCGACCAGGGCGGCCTCGGCATGCTGATGGCGCTGGGTGGCATTCTGATCTACCTGGCTTTCCGCTTTCAGTGGAAGTTTGCGGTCGGTGCGATCGTGTCCTTGATCCACGACGTGATCGTGACCATCGGTATCCTGTCGTTCTTCCAGATCACCTTCGACCTGACGGTATTGGCGGCGGTGCTGGCGATCATCGGTTACTCGCTCAACGACACCATCGTGGTATTCGACCGGGTTCGTGAGAACTTCCGTGTGCTGCGCAAGGCCAGCCTGATCGAGAACATCAATATCTCGACCACGCAAACCCTGCTGCGGACCATGGCGACGTCGATCTCCACGTTGCTGGCAATCGCGGCCCTGCTGTTCTTCGGCGGCGATAACCTGTTCGGCTTCTCCATCGCCCTGTTTATCGGTGTTCTGGCGGGTACTTACTCGTCGATCTACATCGCGAACGTGGTGCTGATCTGGCTGAACCTGAGCACCGAGGACCTGATTCCTCCTGTGGCCACTGACAAGGAAGTCGACGACCGTCCATAACGGCCCTCGCATTCCCCGCTGTCAGCCCAAAAAGGCGCGAGTTGAACTCGCGCCTTTTTTTGTGCTCCAAGGCTGGGAGAAGCGCGGACATGTTCCGCGGGTGATGGTCAGGAGGTTCATGTGAACAAGTCGATGCTGGTTGGTGCTGTACTGGGTGCTGTCGGTGTGACTGCCGGGGGTGCTGTGGCCACCTACAGTCTGGTTAAAAATAACGGCCCGGAGTATGCGCAAGTACTCGCCGTTGAGCCGGTCAAGACGCAAATCAAGACTCCACGTGAAGTGTGCAAGGATGTAGCAGTGACCCGGCAAGCGCCGGTGAAAGATCAACACCAGATTGCCGGTACGGTGGTAGGTGCACTGGCAGGTGGTTTGCTGGGTAATCAGATCGGCGGCGGCACCGGCAAGAAAATTGCCACGGTTGCGGGCGCGGTCGGTGGTGGTTATGCAGGCAACAAAGTTCAAGAAGGTATGCAGGAGCGTGACACCTACACCACGACGCAGACTCGCTGTAATACAGTGAATGACATCAGCGACAAGGTTGTAGGTTATGACGTTCGTTATTCGCTGGATGGCAAGGAAGGCAAGGTGCGGATGGATCGCGATCCGGGCAACCAGATTCCGGTCGACAAGGAAGGCAAGCTGATTCTGGGGCAGAACGAACAGAATCGCTAAGTACTCAGGTTCAAGAGTCAAAAAAGAAGCACCCTGCGGGGTGCTTTTTTTGTGCCCGGAATTCATGCATCACCACAAATCCCTGTAGGAGCCGGGGTGGGGGGGGGGGGGGGGGGGGGGGGGCCGGGGGGGGGGGGGGGGGGCCGGGGGGGAAAAAGGGGCGTTGGACGTGGTTGTAGGGGTTTGGGGGGGTGAAAAATTAAGC